>QEVM01000101.1 GCA_003576805.1 Pseudomonadota bacterium
ACGACGAGCCGCTCGATGCGGCTGCCCGCCGGCGGGCGCTCGCGCAGCGCGGCGACGAAGCGGTCGACGGCGGCGCGCTCGCCCTCGATCTCGAGCTCGACGCCGTCGCCCGCGTTGCGCACGCCGCCCGCGAGGTCGAGCTCGCGCGCGAGGCGCGCGGCCCAGGGCCGGAAGCCGACGCCCTGCACCGCGCCGTCGACGCGCAGCCGGCGCCGCGTGCGCGCCATCAGCAGATCCGCGGCAGCGGGTCGCCCGACGGCAGCACGAGCAGGCGGCGCGTCCCCATGCGGCTGCGCACGACGACGCGCGCGCGGCCCGCGGCGACGCGGCCGACGCGCACCGCGCCGGCGCCGTCCGGGTGCGCGCGCAGCACCGCGAGCGCGCGCTCCGCGTCCGCCTCCGGCAGCCACGCCGCGAAGCGTCCCTCGCTCGCGAGGAAGAGCGGGTCGATCCCGAGCAGCTCGCAGGCCGCCGCGACCGGCTCGCGCACCGGCAGCGCGGCCTCGTCGAGCTCGATCTCCGCGCCGGCAGCCGCGGCGATCTCGTGCAGCGCGGCGCCGAGCCCGCCGCGCGTCGGGTCGCGCAGACAGTGCACGCTCGGCACCGCTTCGAGCAGCGTCTCGACGAGCGGCCCCAGCCACGTGCAATCGCTCGCGAAAGCGCCCTCGAAGCCGACGTCCTCGCGCACCGACAGCACCGCCGCGCCGTGCTCGGCGAGCGGACCGGACACGAGCAGCGCGTCGCCCGGCGCGACGCGCGCGGGCAGCAGCGAGCGGCCGGCCGGCACCGCGCCGACGCCGGTCGTGTTGACGTAGACGCCGTCGCCCTTGCCGCGCTCCACGACCTTGGTGTCGCCCGTGACGACCGGCACGCCGGCGGCGGCGGCCGCCGCGCCGATCGACGCGATGACACGCGAGAGCGTCGCGAGCGGCAGGCCCTCCTCGAGCACGAGCGCGCAGGTGAGCGCCAGCGGCCGGGCGCCGCACATCGCGAGGTCGTTCAGCGTGCCGTGCACGGCGAGGCGGCCGATGTCGCCGCCCGGGAAGAAGAGCGGGCGCACCACGAAGGAGTCGGTCGTCACGGCGAGCCGCGCGCCGTCGGCGGGCGCCGCGAGGACGGCGCCGTCGTGGCGGGCGCCGAGCGCGGCGTTCGCGAAGGCCGGCCACACGCGCTCCTCGAAGAGCCGCGCGCTGGCGCCCGCACCGGCGCCGTGCGCGAGCGTCACGCGATCCGCTTCGGCCGGCGCGGGACAGCTCGGGCTCGCGAGCGCGCCCGTGTCGGGGGCGTCGCTCATGCCGCGCTCTCCGCCGCGCGGAAGCGGAAGTAGGCGGCGCAGGCGCCCTCGCTCGACACCATCGGCGCGCCGAGCGGATGCTCGGGCGTGCAGCGCCGTCCGTAGGCCGGGCAATCGGGCGGCCGCAGCGCGCCGCGCAGCACCTCGCCCGCGCGGCACTCGGGCGACTCCGCGACCGCGACGTCCGCCAGCGCGGGGAAGGCGCGCTCGGCGTCCAGCGCGGCGTACGCCGCGCGCAGCACCAGTCCGCCGCGCGGCAGCACGCCGACGCCGCGCCAGGCGCGGTCCGCGACCTCGAACACCTCGTCCACCAGCGCGCGCGCGGCGGGATTTCCGCCGGGCCGCACGGCGCGTTCGTACTGCACCTCGACGCGCGCCTCGCCGCGCTCGAGCTGCTCCACGGCGAGCGCGAGCCCGTGCAGGATGTCCACCGGCTCGAAGCCGGTCGCGACGATCGGCTTGCGAAAGCGGCGCGCGATCGGCTCGTACTCGGCCGTTCCCATCACGGTGCAGACGTGGCCCGCCGCGAGGAACGCGTCGACGCGCGCGTCGGGCGCGCCGGCGATCGCCTCGAGCGCCGGCGGCACGCGCACGTGCGACACCAGCAGGAAGAAGTTGTCGAGGCGCTGCTGGCGCGCCCAGCGCGCCGCGACCGCGACGGCGGGCGCGGTCGTCTCGAAGCCGACGGCGAGGAAGCACACGGGGCGCTCCGGCGTGCGCGCCGCGAGCCGGGCCGCGTCCAGCGGCGCGTACACGACGCGGACGTCGGCGCCGCGCGCGCGTGCGGCGAAGAGGTCGCCCGCGCTGCCCGGCACGCGCAGCATGTCGCCGAAGGTGCAGAGGATGCCGCCGCCGTCGAGCGCGAAGCGCTGGGCGCGGTCGAGCGTCTCGAGCGGCGTCACGCAGACGGGGCAGCCGGGCCCGTGCAGCAGCGCGATCCGCTCGGCGACGAGCGCGTCGAGCGCGTGCGCCACGATCGCGTGCGTCTGGCCGCCGCACACCTCCATCACGGTCCACGGCCGCGTGGCCCGCGCGACGACGCGCGCCGCGAGCGCGCGCGCGAGCGCCGGGTCGCGGAACTCGTCGACGAGCTTCACGGCGCGCCGTCCGTGCCGGCCGCGAGCGCGCGCAGCGACTCGGCGGCGGCCGCGGCGTCGATCTCCTGGAGCGCGATGCCGGCGTGCACCAGCACCCAGGCGCCGACCGCGACGTCGGGCAGCGTTTCGACGCACACGCGCTTGCGCACGCCGCCGAAGTCGACGGTCGCGAGCCGCAGCCCGGCTTCCTCGTGGCGCTCGCACACGCGGCCCGGGACGGCGAGGCACATCTAGCGGCCCACCCAGTCGAGCCACGCGCCGAGGCCTTCGCCGGTGCGCGCGGAGAGCACGAGGGCGGGCAGGCCGGCGCTCACGCGGCGCGCGCCGTCGATGCAGCGCGCGACGTCGAAGTCGACGTGCGGCAGCAGGTCGGACTTCGAGATCACGAGCAGGTCCACGCCGGCGAAGAGCGCCGGGTACTTCTCGGGCTTGTCGTCGCCCTCGGGCACCGACACCAGCGCGACGCGGCGCCGTTCGCCGCACGGGAAGGCGGCGGGACACACGAGGTTGCCGACGTTCTCGATCCACACGCGCCGCACGCCGTCGAGATCGAGCGACGCGAGCGCGTGTCCGACGAGGTGCGCGTCGAGGTGGCAGAGCGATCCCGTCGCGACCTGCACCACGCGCGCGCCCTTGGCGGCGACGCGCCGGGCGTCGTAGTCGGTCGCGCAGTCGCCCTCGACGACGGCCTCGCGCGCGGCGTCCGCGCCGAGCCGGCCCAGCGTCGCTTCGAGCAGCGCGGTCTTGCCCGCGCCGGGTCCGCCGACGAGCCCGATCGCGTCGATGCCGCGCGCGGCGAGCCGCTCCGCGAGCTGCTCGGCGTGCGCGCGGTTGTGCGCGAGCAGCGACGCCTCGACTTCGAGGCGGCGCGCGCCGTGGCCGGCGTGCCGGTGCGCGTGCACCACTTCGTGCGCCACCGGCGCGTCGCTCCCGCAGCCGCAGACGCCGCACATCACTCCACCTCCAGGTCGCGCAGCAGGAAGTCGCGGCCGGCGATGCGCTCGATGCGCAGCGCCGCGCCGTCCGCGCGGGTGCCGGCGGCGCAGAGCGGGAAGGCGAGCGCGAGCGCCTCCGGCACCACGCCCGAGAGGTCGCCCACCGCGACGCCGACCGAGACGATCCGCGCCGCGCCCGCCGCGTCCGCGTGGCGCTCGGCCAGCTCGACCAGCGAGACGCACAGCCCGGCCTCATGCATCGCCCGAGACCTCGCTTGCAACTGCCGGATCTTCCTCCGCTTCGAGAGGCGCGTCCAGTCGCTCGCGGACGCGCGCGAGGAGCGTCTCGAAGGCCGCCGCGACGGGCGCCGAGAGGCCCTCGCCGACGCCCAGGTCGGCCGCGCCGATCGTCACCGCGAACGCCGCCGGCGCGCGGCCGGCGAGCGCGCGCGTGAGCGCCAGCACGGCCTCGATCGAGAGCGCGTGGCTCCACGCGGCGTCCGGCCGCGCGTCGATGCGGCGCACGTGCACCGCGCCCGGCGCCACGCTGCGGTCGGCGTCGACGAAGACCACGACCGCCACGTGCGCGAGCTCCGCGGCGAGCTCGGGCAGCGGCTGGTGCAGCGCGCGCGTCTCGATGCCCTCCGCCGCGAGGCGCTGCGCCGCGAGCGGGCCGGCAGCGTCGTCGCGGCGCAGCGGATTGCCGACGCCGACGACGAGCGCGCGGCCTGCTCGCGCACTCATGCGCCGTCGCGGCGCAGCACGTCGACGACGTTGCCGCGCGCGTCGACGAGGCGGACGTCGAGCGGCATGCGGCCGAGCTCGTGCGTCGCGCACGACAGGCACGGGTCGAAGGCGCGGATCACGGCTTCGACGCGGTTCAGCATGCCCTCGCGCAGCCGGTCGCCGTCGACGAAGTGCTTCGCCACCTGCAACAGACCCTCGTTCATCGCGAGGCCGTTGTGGCCGGTCGCGATGATCAGGTTGGCCCAGGTGACGATGCCGTTCGCGTCGATGCGGTAGTGGTGGATCAGCGTGCCGCGCGGCGCTTCGGCAACGCCGACGCCCTCGACGCGGTTGGGCCCGGCCTGCGCGCGCACGCGCGGGTCGAGCGCCTCCGGATGGCGCGCGAGCGCGTCGATCTGCTCGAGCGCGTAGACGATCTCGACGAGCCGCGCGTAGTGGTAGTGGAAGCTCGAGAGCTGGGCGCCGCGCTGGAGCGCGCGGAACTCCGCGAGCTCGCGGTCGGCGCGCTCGGTGCCGCAGCGATCGGCGGCGTTGAGGCGCGCGAGCGGTCCGACGCGGTACATGCCCGCCGACGGCCCGCGCGGCCGGTAGTACGGCGACTTCATGTACGAGTCGGGCTCGTCCTGCTCGGCGATGTACTCGCGGTAGGCGGCGGGGTCGAGCCCGTCCGCGACGATCTCGCCGGTCGCGTCCACGAGCCGCAGCGGGCCGTCGTAGTGCTCGAGCGCGCCGTGCTCGCCGACCGTCGCGAGGAAGAGCGACGGGAAGTTCGCGAACGAGCGGATCTCCTCCTGGTGCGACTCGAGCTGGCGCTTGAAGTCGTCGAGCGTGCGCAGCGCCGTGTCGAGCGCGGTCGGGATCCCGGCCAGCACGAAGTCGCGCGCCTCGGCGCGCATCGGCGACGACACGCCGCCCGGCACCACCCACGCCGGATGGATCCGCTTGCCGGCGAGGCGCGCGATGATCTCCTGCCCGAACGCGCGCAGCGCGATGCCGCCGCGCACCAGCTCGGGCGCCGCGGCGTACAGTCCGACGACGTTGCGCTGCGCGGGATCCGCGTCCATCCCGAGCAGCAGGTCGGGCGCCGAGAGGTAGAAGAACGAGAGCGCGTGCGACTGGAGGATTTGCGCGAGGTGCAGGATGCGCCGCAGCCGCACGGCCGCGGCCGGGATCTCGACGGCGAGCAGCGCGTCGCCGGCCTTCGCGCCCGCGATCAGATGGCTCACCGGACAGATGCCGCAGGTGCGCGCCATGATGCCGGGCATCTCGTGGAAGGGACGGCCCACCGCGAGCTTCTCGAAGGCGCGGAACTGGTCGACGTGGAAGCGCGCGCGCTCGACGCGGCCCGTGTCGCCGAGCTCGAGCGTGATGCGCGCGTGGCCCTCGATGCGGGTGACGGGGTCGATTTCGATGCGGCGCGCCATGGGGTGCCTCGCTCAGTTGCCGAAGCGCGCGCCGCGCACGTCGGGCGCGCGCCCTTCGAGGAGCGCGATCAGCACTTCGTGGATCGCGTCGGCGGAGGGCGGGCAGCCGGGCAGGTGCAGCTCGACCGGCACGACCTGGTGCACCGGCTGCACGTGCCGCAGCGCCGGCACCTCGCTGCGCGGCGGGTGGTCGTAGACGGCGAGCGCCTCGCCGGGCGGCAACAGGTTGCGCAGCGCCGGGATGTTCCCCGTCACCGCGCAGTCGCCGAGGCTCACCAGCGTGCGCGTCCTGCCGCGGATCTTGCGGATCTTCGCGAGGTCCGCCTCGGTCGACACGGCGCCCTCGACGAGCGTCACGTCCACGTTGTCCGGGAACTCCTTGGCGTCGATCAGCGGCGAGTAGACCAGCTCGTAGCGCGTCGCGACGTCGAGCAGCCGCTCGTCCATGTCGAGCAGCGACATGTGGCAGCCCGAGCAGCCGTCGAGCCACACCGTCGCGAGCCGCGGCCTCACGGCGTCCCCTTCCGCCGGCGTGCCAGGTACGGCAGGAAGGCGGTGCGCTTCTCCATCTCGCCGACCGCGTGGCCCTTCACGAAGAGCGAGCCGGTCGGGCACACCTGCACGCACTTGCCGCAGCTCGTGCAGGTGGACGACTCGCCCCACGGCTCCGCGAGGTCCGTGACGACCCAGGCCTTCACGCCGCGGCCGGCGACGTCCCAGGTGTGCGCGCCCTCGATCTCGTCGCACACGCGCACGCAGCGGGTGCACAGGATGCAGCGGTTGTGGTCGATCGCGAAGCGCGGGTGCGAGGCGTCGACGGCGAGCGGCGGGTGCAGGTAGTCGAAGCGCACGTGGTCCATGCCGAGCTGCGCCGCCAGGCTCTGCAGCTCGCAGTGGCCGCTGGCGACGCACACCGAGCAGACGTGGTTGCGCTCGGCGAACAGCAGCTCGAGCACGCCGCGCCGGTAGCGGTCGAGCCGCTCGTCGTGCGTCGTCACCTCCATGTGGTCCCACACGCGCGTCGTGCAGGCCGGCATCAGGCGTCCCTGGCCCTTCACCGCGACCAGGCACATGCGGCAGGCGCCCACCGCCGAGAGCCCTTCGAGGTTGCAGAGCGTCGGCACGTCGATGCCGTTCTCGCGCAGCACCTCGAGCAGCGTCTCGCCGGCGCCGGCCGAGACCTCGCGGCCGTCGACGAAGAGCGTGCAGACGCTCACTGCGCGGCCTCCGAACGCGCGGACGCGGCGCACACGCCCGCCGGGCAGCGCCCCGCCAGATGCGCGCGGTACTCGTCGCGGAAGTAGCGGAGCGTCGAGAGCACGGGATTCGGCGCGGACTGTCCGAGCCCGCAGAGACTGGTGTGACGCACCAGGTCGCAGAGCTCTTCGAGCAGCGCGAGATCGCGCTCGCTCGCGCTGCCGCGCGCGAGCGCCTCGAGGAGATGGTGCAGCTCGACCGTGCCGACCCGGCACGGGACGCACTTGCCGCACGACTCGTCGCGGCAGAAGCCCATGAAGAACTTCGCGACGTCCACCATGCAGTCGTGCTCGTCCATCACGATCATGCCGCCCGAGCCCATGATGGAGCCGAGCTGCGTGAGCGTCTCGTAGTCGACGGGCGCGTCGAGGTGCTCGGCCGGGATGCAGCCGCCCGAGGGCCCGCCGGTCTGCACGGCCTTGAACGCCGCGCCGTCCGGAATGCCGCCGCCGAGCTCGAAGATCATCTCGCGGAGCGGCGTGCCCATCGGCACCTCGACGAGCCCGTTGTTCACGACCTTGCCCGCGAGCGCGAAGACCTTGGTGCCCTTCGAGCGCTCGGTGCCGATCGACGCGAACCACTCGCCGCCGCGGCGGACGATCGGCGGCACGTTCGCCCAGGTCTCGACGTTGTTGATCAGCGTCGGCATGCCGAACAGGCCGGTCTCGGCGGGGTAGGGCGGGCGCGGACGCGGCGTGCCGCGGCCGCCCTCGATCGAGGCGAGCAGCGCCGTCTCCTCGCCGCACACGTAGGCGCCGGCGCCGATCCGCACCTCGACGTGGAAGCGGAACGACGTGCCGCCCATCGCGCTGCCGAGCAGGCCGAGCCGGTCCGCCTGGCGGATCGCCGCCTTCAGGCGTTCGATCGCGAGCTGGTACTCGGCGCGCACGTACACGTAGCCTTCGGACGCGCCCACCGCGTAGGCGCCGATCGCCATGCCCTCGATCACGCGGTGCGGATCCGACTCGAGCACGCTGCGGTCCATGTACGCGCCCGGATCGCCTTCGTCGGCGTTGCAGATCACGTACTTCTGCGCGCCCGCGGCCTTCGCGACGGTGCGCCACTTGAGCCCGGTCGGATAGCCTGCGCCGCCGCGTCCGCGCAGGCCCGAGCGGTGGACCTCGTCGAGCACCTCGGCCGGCGTCATCTCGTGCAGCGCGTGGAGCAGCGCCTCGTAGCCGCCCACGGCGAGCGCGTCTTCGATGCGGTTCGGATCGATGCGGCCGCAGTTGGCGGTCACGATGCGCTGCTGGCGCGAGAAGAACGGGATGTCGGCGGCGATCGAGCGCTCGGGCGGCAGCTCCGCCGCCATCCGTTCGACGACGGCCGCCGCCTCGTCCGGCTGCATGCGCGGCACGAGGTGCTCGGCGCGGCCCTCGCCGGCGAGCGTCTCGACGGCGACGATCGGCCCCTGCGAGCACAGCCCGAGACAGCCGACCGGCTTCACCTGACAGCGCTCGCCGAGCCCGCGCGCGGCGATCTCCGCGGCGAGCGCCGCCTCCACGGCCGCGCCACCGCTCGACAGGCAGCTCGCCGCGGTGCAAACGCGCAGCCGCTCGCAGTAGACCGCGTCGGCCTCGCGCGCGCGTTCGGCGAGATCTCCGAGCTCGTCGGGCGTCGTCATCGCGGCGAGCCCTCCGGCTCCTCGAAGCACGGCGCGAGTCGCTCGAGCACCTGCGCCGGCGTGCAGGGGCCCTGGATGTCGCCGTCGAGCACGACCGCGGGCGCCAGGCTGCACACGCCGATGCAGCGCGCGACGAGCAGCGACAGCTCGCCGCCCGCGGTGGTCTGCCCGGCCTTCACGCGGTGCGCGCGCTCGACGGCCGACAGGATCGCCGGACCGCCCTTCAGGTGACACGCCGTGCCGAGGCACACGACGCAGGTGTGCGCGCCGGGCGGCTCGAGCACGAAGTGGTGGTAGAAGGTCGCGACGCCGTAGGCCTTCGAGAGCGGCACGCCGAGCGCGGCCGCGAGATAGCGCAGCGACGCCGGCTCGAGATGGCCGAAGGCCTGCTGCACCGCGTGCATGCCCTCGATCAGCGCGTGCGGCGCGTTGCCCTGCCGGCGCAGCGACGTCGTGACGAGCTTCCAGCGCTTGTCGGCGGACGGGGCGGGCGGCGTCGGCACGTGCGGCATGCGAGCTCCTGCTGGCGGCGAGCATCGGGAACTGGTGGACCGCGTGCCACTTCGCTCGGACGGCGCTCAGACCGCCACGCCGATCTTGCGCAGCGCGTCGAAGTAGCGCTCCTCCGCGCCGGCGAGCCCTTCGATCGTGACGTCGAGATCGCGCAGCAGGCCGTCGCCGATCCCGTACACCCACGCGTGCACGGCGAGCGTCTGCCCGCGCGCCCACGCGTCGAGCACGACCGTCGTCTGGCTCACGTTCCACGCCTGCTCGATCACGTTGAGCTCGCACAGGCGGTCCTCGCGCACGCCCTCCGGCAGCGACGCCAGCGAGGCCGCGTGCTTGTCGTGGACGTCGCGCACGTGGCGCAGCCAGTTGTCGATGAGCCCGAGCCGCTGGCCCTGCGCGGCCGCGCGCACGCCGCCGCAGCCGTAGTGACCGCACACGATCACGTGCGCGACGCCGAGCACGTCGACCGCGAACTGGAGCACGGAGAGGAAGTTCAGGTCCGTGTGCACCGCGAGGTTCGCGACGTTGCGGTGCACGAACAGCTCGCCGGGCGCGAGGTCGACGATCTGGTTGGCGGGCACGCGGCTGTCGGAGCAGCCGATCCAGAGGTAGCCGGGCGCCTGGAGCCGCGAGAGCCTCTGGAAGAACTCGGGATCCGCGGCCGTCTGGCGCGCGGCCCAATCGCGGTTGCGCTGGAAGAGTTCGGCGAGTCGTCGCATGCGTCCTCCGGTGCGGGGGCTGCATGCTACCGCGGGTCCGCTCGGCTATGCGTAGGCCGACGCCCGAAGGAGACCCGCATGCAGTACGGCCTGTGCACGTTCCCGACCGACTACTCGATGCCGTTCCCCGACCTGGCCCGCGCGGCGGAGGATCGCGCCTTCGAGTCGATCTGGGTCGCCGAGCACTCGCACATCCCGGCCAGTCGGAAGACGCCGTTTCCGGGCGGCGGCGAGCTCCCGAAGATGTACTACGACACCTACGACCCGTTCGTCGCGCTCGCGGCGGCGGCGAGCGTGACGCAGCGGATCCGGCTCGCGACCGGCGTGTGTCTCGTCATCCAGCGCGATCCGATCCACACCGCGAAGCAGGTCGCCTCGCTCGACCACCTCTCGAAAGGCCGCTTCCTGTTCGGCGTCGGCGCGGGCTGGAACCTCGAGGAGATGGCGAACCACGGCACGACCCGGCCGGAGCAGCGCGGCACGCTGCTGCGCGAGCGCATCGAGGCGATGCAGGCGATCTGGCGCGAGAAGCAGGCCGAGTACCACGGCACCTTCGTCGACTTCGATCCGATCTTCGCGTGGCCCAAGCCGGTGCAGAAGCCGCACCCGCCGATCCACGTCGGCGGCGGCTGGCCGCAGGCCGCCCGGCGCGCGGTGAAGTACGGACAGGGCTGGATCCCGGTCGGCGACGCGGCGGGCGCGATGCGCAGGCTGCCCGACTTCCACGCGCTGGCGCGCGAGGCGAGCCGCGATCCCGCGTCGCTCGAGGTGTCGGTCTACTACTGTCCGCCCGACGCCGAGCTGCTGCGCCAGATGCGCGACGCGGGCATCGCGCGCGCCGTCTTCGGCGTGCCGTCCGAGCCGGCGGAGAAGGTGCTGCCGCTGCTCGACCAGTACGAGAAGGTGGCGCGGCAGGTCGGCTGAGCCGGCGTGGCGGAGCGGCGCTTCGAGCGCAGCGTCGCGATCGCGGCGCCGCTCGCGCGCGTCTTCGCGGAGCTCGCGGAGCCGGCGCGCTTCCTCGGACTGCAGCCGCTGTTGACGTCGGTCGAGGAGCGCCGCGCGCCCGACGGCGCGCGCGTCTTCGCGGCGCGCGAGCGCGTGCCGATCGCCGGCCCGCTCGCGCTCGCGAGCCGCCTCGTCGTCGAGCTGCGTCCCGACGCCGCCGCGCGGCGGATCGCGTTCGCGACGCACGCGCCGCTCGGCGTCCGCCTCGCCGGCGCCTTCGAGCTCGCCGAGCGCAGCGGCGCGACGCTCGTGCGCGAGGTCGTCGCGCTGCGCTGCGCGGCGCTGCTGATGGGATTCGTGCTACCGAGGGCGGTCGGTGCGCAGGAGGCGTTGCTCGCGCGCCTGCAGCAGCGGCTCGAAGCCGAGACGGCGTAGGCCTCCGCCGGAGGGAGCGTGGAGAAGCTCTGCTACGTGCTGTGGAAGCGGCCCGGCGCGTCGGGCGACGCGCTGCGCGACGCGCTCGTGCGCGACGCCGTCCCCGCGCTGCGCGCGCGCGGCGCGCGAAGCCTCGTGCTGCTCGCCGCCGACGCGCACGCCGAGGCGGTGCAGACGGCGCGCAGGACGCGCATGGACGATCCGATCGCGGGCATGCTCACGCTCTGGCTCGACTGCGTGGACGCGCACGGCGCGGTCGAGGCGCTGCTCGCACCGCACGTCGCGCGCCTCGCCGGCTACCTCGTGACGGAGTCCGTCGTGCTGCCGAACACGACGCACCGCGCGCCGCCCGGGACGCGCACGCCGGGCACGACCATGCTCGCGCTCCTCGAGAAGCCCGAGCGCCTCGCGTTCGACGACTGGATCGCGCTCTGGCACGAGCGCCACTCGCCGCTCGCGCTCGAGATCCAGTGCACCTACCGCTACGTGCGCAACGTCGTCGCGCGCGCGCTGACGCCGAACGCGCCGCCCTGGCGCGGGCTCGTCGAAGAGGGCTTCCCGACGCCCGCGGTCACCGATCCGATGCAGTGGTACAGAGCCGAGGGCGATCCGGAGAAGATGCGCGACCACCTCGGCCGCATGATCGCGAGCGTGCGGAGCTTCCTCGACATCGAGAAGGTCGAGTCGCACCCGCTGTCGGAGTACGTGCTGGGCTAGCGGACCGACTCGAGCCCGGCTCAGCGTCCTCGGATCAGCAGCTCGCCGATTTGCACGGCGTTGAGCGCCGCGCCCTTGGCGAGCTGGTCGCCGACCGCCCAGAGGGCGAGGCCGCGGCCGTCCGGCACGGAGACGTCCTCGCGCACGCGGCGCACGCGGCCGACGAAGACGTCGTCGAGCTCGCTCGTCTCGAGCGGCGTCGGGTAGACCTCGCTGGCGGGGTCGTCGTGCACGCGGACGCCCGCCGCCCCGTGCAGCACGTCGAGCGCCTCCTTGCGCGTCACCGGCTTCGCGAACTCGAGGTTCAGCGACACCGCGTGGGAGCGGAACACCGGCACGCGCACGCAGGTGGCGGTCGCGCGCAGCGCCGGGTGGTGCAGGATCTTCTTGCCTTCCCAGAGGAACTTCATCTCCTCCTTCGTGTAGAAGTTCTCCTGGATCGAGTCGATGCGCGGGATCACGTTGAACGCGATCTGCTTGGGCTGATGCTTCACCTCGAGCGGCTTGCCGGCCACCCACGCGTGCACCTGCGCCTCCAGCTCGGCCATCGCCTGCGCGCCCGCGCCGCTGATCGCCTGGTAGCTCGACATCACGGCGCGCTCCAGCCCGAACGCGCGGTGCAGCGGCGCGACCGCCATCAGCGCGACGATCGTCGTGCAGTTCGGATTGGCGATGATGCCGGCGTGGCGGAAGGCGTCGTCGGGATTGATCTCGGGCACGACGAGCGGGATCTCGTCGACGTATCGGAACGCGCTCGAGTTGTCGATCACGACCGCCCCCGCCTGCGCGGCCGCGGGCGCGAACGCCTTGCTCTGCGAGGCGCCCGCGCTGAAGAACGCGTGCTCGACGCCCCGGAACGCGGCCTCCGTCAGCTCCTCGACCGCGATCTCCTCGCCGCGGAAGCGCAGCGTCTTGCCGGCGCTCCGCTTGCTGGCGAGCAGCTTCAGGTCGCGGATCGGGTAGCTGCGCTTCTCGAGCAGGCGCAGGAACTCGGCGCCGACGGCGCCGGTCGCGCCGGCAATGGCGACGTTCAGTCCTGACATCTCAAACTCCGTTCGGGCACGTCGGAAGGAGCGCCCAAGATAGGGGAATGACTGCGCTTTCGTCAGCCGCGCGGCGGCTGCCCCGCGAGGAACTCGGCGAGCGAGGTCTTCACCTGCGAGGCGCGCTCGCCGCGCCAGCCGCGCACCGCGGCGAGCACGAGGAACGCCTGCTCCGGCAGCGCGGCGGCGCCGTCGCGCTCGACGGTCGCGAGCGCGATCTCGGCGACCTTGCGCACGGACCCGTTCGGGCACTGGCGGATCACGACGTGGAACGACTCGACGACGCCGAGCCGGCGCGGCGGCGCGCCGTCCGCGCCGCCGCTCACGCGAGCGGGAAGCCGAGCACGGCTTCGAGCTCGCCGAGCGCCTGCGCCTCGTCGTCGACCTTGATCGTGCGCATGCCGAGCGCGCGCGCCGGCTTCAGGTTGCGGCCGATGTCGTCGAGGAACACGGCGCGCGCGGCGGGCACCCCGAGCTGCGCGAGCGCGAGCTCGTAGATGCGCGGGTCGGGCTTGCGCAGTCCCACGACCGCCGACTCGACCACGACGTCGAAGAGGTCCGCGAGCAGACCCGTGCCGGTGGCGCCGCCCTCGCCGACCCAGTTGTTCGTGAGCGCCGACGTGCGCAGCCCGCGCGCGCGGATCGCGCCGATCGCGGCGACCATGCGCGGCCGCGGCTGAGCCGCCGCCGCGATGCGCAGCATCATCTCGCGCGCCGAGAGGGCGTGACCGGCCTGCGCGCACTCGGCGTCGAAGAGCGCGTAGAAGGCGTCGAGCGCGAGCTCGCCGCGCTCGAGCCGCGACCACGCGCCGGCGGGGCCGCTCGCGACCACGAGCCGGTTCACGAAGCCGCCGGGGATGCCGAGCGCGCGCTCGTAGTCGGCGATCGCGTGCAGCGGCGAGCCCATCACGACGCCGCCGAGATCGAAGATCACGGCTTCGAGCTGCGACATGGGCGGCAAGCTAGCCGAGCCCTCACGCGTCGCGCAGATCGAGCACCGCGCCGTTCGGGAGATCGCGCAGGGTGAGCGCCCAGAGCTCGCGGGCGACGTCGCGCGGGGCGCGCAGCGCCCCCTCGCGGTGCAGCGCGCGGAAGCGCTCGACGTCCGGAAAGTCGCGCTCGCTCGTGGTGCGGATCTCGTCCTGCATCGCCGTCGCGACGACGCCCGGCGCGACGCACAGCACGCGGCAGCGGTCGCCGCGCCGCTTCTGCTCGGCGCCGACGGTGCGCGTCCAGTGATCGACCGCGGCCTTGCCCGCGCAGTAGCCCGACCAGCCCTCGTACACGGAGTGCGCGGCGCCGGAGCCGAGGAAGAGCAGCGTCGCGGGGGCGCGGGTGCCGGACAGCGCGCGCAGGAAGGCGTCGCCGAGCGCCTGCGGCGCCGCGGAGTTGAGCAGGACGTGCGCGCGGTACGCCGCGGGGTCGACCTCGCCGGCGAAACCGATCGGCGTCAGCACGCCCGCCGCGTGCACGAAGACGGCGCGCTCACCCGTGAAGCCCGCCAGCTCGCGCTCGAGCACGCCCGCGACTCGCGGCCACGACGCCGGGTCCGCGAGGTCGACGGCGTGATTGGCGGCGGCCGCCGGAGCGGGGCGCCGCGCGAAGTGCACGGCGCGCGCACCGGCCCAGGGGATCGTCTCGAGCAGCGCCTGGCCGATGCCGCTCGAGCCGCCGGTGACGAAGACGAGGGCGCTCACGCCCCGGGATCGTATCCGAGGTTCGGCGAGAGCCAGCGCTCGACTTCGGCCACGTCCATGCCCTTGCGCCGCGCGTACGCCTCGACCTGGTCGCGCCCGATCCGGCCGACGGTGAAGTAGCGGGCGTCGGGGTGCGCGAAGTACATGCCCGAGACGCTCGCCGCGGGCAGCATCGCGAAGTGCTCGGAGAGCGTGATGCCCACCGACGGCGCGTCGAGCAGCTCGAAGAGCCGCGGCTTCTCGCTGTGGTCGGGGCAGGCCGGATAGCCGAAGGCGGGCCGGATGCCGCGGTACTTCTCCGCGACGAGGTCCTCGAAGTCGAGCCCCTCGTCCGCGCCGTAGCCCCACTCGCGGCGCACGCGCGCGTGCAGCCACTCGGCGAACGCCTCCGCGAGGCGGTCCGCGAGCGCCTTCACCAGGATCGCGTCGTAGTCGTCGTGCTCGGCCTCGAACTGCTTGGCGAGCGCCTCCGCGCCGAGGCCGGCCGTCACGGCGAAGGCGCCGACCGAGTCGACGACGCCGCTCTCGACCGGCGCGACGAAGTCGGCGAGCGAACGACACGGCTTGCCCTCCGACGCGACGCGCTGCTGGCGCAGCATCGGGAAGCGGACCAGCTCGCGGCGCGCGGACGCGTCGCTCCACAGCACCAAGTCGTCGCCGTCGGCGTTCGCGGGCCAGAAGCCGTACACGCCGCGCGCCGTCAACTCCTTGCGCTGGATGATGCGATCCAGCAAAGCCAGCGCGTTCTCGTACAGCTCGCGCGCCGCGGCGCCCTGACGCGGGTCGTCGAGGATCTTCGGGAACTTCCCCTTCAGCTCCCAGGCGTGGAAGAAGAAGGTCCAGTCGATCCACTCGCGCAGCTCGGCGAGCGGGACGTCGTCGAGCACGCGGCGGCCGTAGAAGGCGGGCGTCGCGATCGACGCGGCGCCGAAGTCGAGCGCGGGCCGGCGCGCGCAGGCGTCTGCGTACGAGATCAGCGCGCGCGCCGCGCCGGCGCCGTGCGCCGCGCGCACGCGCTCCTGCTCGGTCGCGTTCGCGGCGGCGAAGGCGTCGCGCTGCTCGGCGGAGAGCAGCGCCGACACCACGCCGACTGCGCGCGAGGCGTCGAGCACGTGCACCGTCGGGCCGGAGAAGGCCGGCGCGATCTTCACGGCGGTGTGCTGGCGGCTCGTCGTCGCGCCGCCGATCAGCAGCGGCCGCTGGATCCCGCGCCGCTCCATCTCGCGCGCCACGTGCGCCATCTCGTCGAGCGAGGGCGTGATCAGGCCCGAGAGCCCGACGATGTCGGCGTCCTCCGCCTCGAGCGCGTCGAGGATCTTGTCGGCGGACACCATCACGCCGAGATCGATCACCTGGTAGCTGTTGCAGCCGAGCACCACGCCGACGATGTTCTTGCCGATGTCGTGCACGTCGCCCTTGACGGTCGCGAGCACGATGCGGCCGTTCGAGCGCGCTTCGCTCTTCTCCTCCTCCATGAACGGCGTCAGGTACGCGACCGCGCGCTTCATGGCGCGCGCGCTCTTCACGACCTGCGGCAGGAACATCTTGCCCGCGCCGAACAGGTCGCCGACGACCTTCATGCCGTCCATCAGCGGGCCTTCGATCACGAACAGCGGGCGCCCGAGCTTCTGGCGCGCTTCCTCGGCGTCCTGCTCGATCCACTCGACCACGCCGTGCACGAGCGCGTGGACGAGCCGCTGCTCGACCGTCGTCTCGCGCCAGGAGAGGTCGATCTCGCGCTTCTTGCCCTTGCCCTTCACCTGCTCGGCGATCTCGACGAGCCGCTCGGTGGCGTCGGGGCGGCGGTCGAAGAGCACGTCCTCCACGCGCTCGAGCAGCTCCTTGGGGATGTCCTCGTACACCACGAGCTGCCCGGCGTTGACGATGCCCATGTCCATGCCGGCCTGGATCGCGTGGTACAGGAACGCCGAGTGCATCGCCTCGCGCACGACGTCGTTGCCGCGGAACGAGAACGAGAGGTTCGACACGCCGCCCGAGACGAGGGCGCCCGGGCAGCGCGCCTTGATCTGGCGCGTCGCCTCGATGAAGGCGATCGCGTAGCGGTTGTGCTCCTCGATGCCGGTCGCGACCGCGAACACGTTCGGGTCGAAGACGATGTCCGTCGGCGCGAAGCCGACCTCCTCGACGAGCAGCCGGAACGCGCGCTGGCAGATCGCGACCTTGCGCTCCACGGTGTCGGCCTGGCCCTGCTCGTCGAACGCCATCACCACGACGCCGGCGCCGTAGCTGCGCACGCGGCGGGCCTTGTCGAGGAAGTCCGCCTCGCCTTCCTTCAGGCTGATCGAGTTGACGACCGCCTTGCCCTGCACGCACTGCAGGCCCGCCTCGATCACCGACCACTTCGACGAGTCGACCACGATCGGGACGCGCGCGATCTCCGGCTCGGTCGCGACGAGCTTGAGAAAGGTCTCCATGGCGCGCTCGGAGTCGAGCATCGCCTCGTCCATGTTGACGTCGATCAGGTTGGCGCCGCCGCGCACCTGGTCGAGCGCCACCTCGAGCGCCTTGCCGTAGTCGCCGTCGAGCACGAGCTTCGCGAAGCGCTTCGAGCCGGTGACGTTGGTGCGCTCGCCGACCATCAGGAAGTTGGTGTCGGGGCGCACCTCGAGCAGCTCGAGCCCGCTGAAGCGCGGACGCTGCGGCACCTCGGGAATGCGGCGCGGGGGCACGCCGCGCACGGCCTCGCCGATCGCGCGGATGTGGTCGGGCGTCGTGCCGCAGCAGCCGCCGACGAGGTTGATCCAACCGGACTGCGCGAACTCGCGCAGCTGGCGCGCCATCGTGGCGGGCGTCTCGTCGTAGCCGCCGAAGGCGTTCGGCAAACCCGCGTTCGGATAGACGCTGACGAAGGTGTCGGCGATCGCCGAGAGCGTCTCGACGTAGGGCCGCATGTCCTCCGCGCCGAGCGCGCAGTTGACGCCGACGCAGAGCGGGCGCGCGTGCGCGACCGACGTCCAGAACGCCTCCACCGTCTGGCCCGAGAGCGTGCGCCCGCTGCGGTCCGTGATCGTCACGGAGATCAGCACGGGGAGGTCGGTGCCGCGCTCGCGCTGGACGGCGTCGATCGCGATCAGCGCGGCCTTCGCGTTCAGCGTGTCGAAGATGGTCTCGACGAGCAGCACGTCGACGCCGCCGTCGAGGAGCCCGTGCACCTGCTCCGCGTAGGCGTCGCGCACCTCGGCGAAGCCGATGGCGCGGAACGACGGGTCGTTCACGTCGGGCGAGAGCGAGAGAGTCTTGTTCATCGGGCCGATCGCGCCCGCCACGAAGCGGGGCCGGTCGGGCGTGCGCGCCGTCCAGGCGTCCGCCGCGCGCCGCGCGAGCCGCGCGGCCTCGACGTTGAGCTCGCGCGCGAGCGCCTCCAGCCCGTAGTCGGCCTGCGACACGCGCTGCGCGTTGAAGGTGTTGGTCTCGATCAGGTCGGCGCCGGCCTCGAGGTACGCGCCGTGGATGCCCTCGATGACGTCGGGGCGCGTGAGCACGAGCAGATCGTTGTTGCCCTTGAGGTCGCTCGGATGGCCGGCGAAGCGGGCGCCGCGGTAGTCCGCCTCGCCGAGCTCGTGGCGCTGCACCATGGTGCCCATGGCGCCGTCGAGGAGCAGGATGCGCTCGCGCATCAGGGCGGTGAGGCGGTCGCGGGTCGTCGCGGGCATCGGGTCTCCTCGGAAAGCGGTCGGATTACTATATCCGCATTGACGGATAAGGCAACCATTCCAGCCGTTTATCGTTGCCCGAAGGTTACCAGAGGTCCCACTGGCCCGTGTGCCGGACCCAGAGCGCGAGGGTGAGGTTCGTCACGTTGTGGGCGACGACGCAGCTGAGCAGGTCCTTGCGCACGATCCAGAGCCCGGCCATCAGCAAGCCGTAGGCAGCGGCCGCAGGCCACTCGCCGGGCGCGTGGCCCGCGGCGAACGCGACCGTGGAGATCGCGACCGCCGCGGGCGTCCAGCTCCCGGGAGGCAGATCGCGCACCGAGTGCTCGTGGAGCGCGTCGCCGAGCGGATCGCGCGAGCCGGCGCGCCGGGCCTGATCCCACTGCACCGCGCCGAGCAGGACGAAGCCGCGGAAGAGCAGCTCCTCGAAGACGCCGACCACCGTGGACGACGCGATCGACCGTCCCCAGAACGATGCGGGCGCCCAGGCCTCGCCGCCCGCCTCGTAAAAGGGCGCTTTGATCCAGACCCACAGCGCCGTTCCCAAGACGCCCGCGGCGACGCCGACCAGCACCGAGACCGCGGGCGACCCGGGACCGCGCAGCGGCAGATACCACCTCCAGCCGTACGCGAGGGCCGCCGCGCTGGCGACCGTCGCGAGCGCGTACGCGACGGGTTTGGGCGCGAGGCTCTCGGGCACCGAGAGCAGCAGCACGTAGGCGAAATACGGAAGCACGTAGGCGAACAGAACGGCCCAGTTGCTGGGCCGGCGCGGACTCGACATGGCGGCATCATAGGCGAGGCCGGCGCGCTGCCGACCCGCCGCCGGTTCAGCGGCGCGTCGAGCGGTCCGATACGACCCGCGTGAGCGACGACTCCGCACCGATCCGCGCGCTGCTGTTCGACGACGAGTCCCTCGCGCGGCTCGACGTCTTCGTCGTCGCGCTCGGCGAGTCGATCGACGCGATCCAGGATGCCGAGCACCTCGGACACGTCGAAGAGGTCGCCAAGCGCTGCGGCGATCTCGCGCGCGAGGCCGCGCGGTTGGGACTGCCGGCGCTCGCCGTCGCCGCCGAGCGCGTCGTCGCGAGCTGCCGCAGCGGAGCGTCGGCGGCGACGCGCGACGAGATCGTCGTGCTCACCGAGGTGGTCCGGCGCGTGCGGCTCGGCCACCGCGGCTCCGCTTAGCCGCGCGCTCCCGGCGGGCCCGCGTGGTCTGCGAGGAGGTGCTGCACGCGCGCCCGTGCCCGCGCGCGCCCGCCCGCGGCGAGCGGGTCGAGCTCCACGGCGAGCGGGTCGAGCAGCCCGACGCGGCGGCCGTCGAGCGAGCCGGCGAGCGCCGCGAGGGCGGCGTCGCGCCGCAGCGACACGCCGATGGCGTGCAGGCGATCCATCCATACGACCAGTGCGGATCGGGCCGCGAGCGCGAGGTCGCGGTCGAGCGGCGCGCTCGCGGCCGGTCGCGCCCACAGCACCACCGCGCGTCGCTTTGAGCGCAGCAGCGCGAGCGGCTCGGGGCAGGCGCCGCGCTGGTGCAGCGCCTGCGCGACGCCCCAGGCCGCCGCGGCGCGCCGCGACGAGAGCGCGCCGAGCTCGCGCATCCACACGGATTCGTGTCGCGCTCCCGAGCCCAGCGCGGCCTCCAGCAGCGCGCGATCGGCGCTGCGCCGCGCCCAGCCGCACCAGCGCTCGGCCGGCGTCGTGAGCTCGATCGGCTCGAAGCGGCGGCCGCGGCGCGTCGCAGTGCGCGTCCAACGCCGGACGTCGCGCACGAGCAGCGCACGCGCCTCAGTCTCGACGTCGCGCCAACGCCGCCGCGCTTCGGCGCGGTCGCCGCGCGAGTACGCGAGCAGGAAGCGCATCCGCGACGGCGCCGACTCGCCCGCGCAGTGACGCGCGAGCTTCGCCAGCGACGCGGCGCGCGCGCGCTCCGACACTCGCGTGCGCAAGCGCGTGCGCTCGAAGTCGATCGCCAGCATCGGAGGCTCGCAGCCGGCGCGCCACAAGAAGTTGTTGGGCGCCAGATCGTCCTGGTCGACGCCCGCGTCGTGCATGCGGCGCACGAGCTCGCCGAGCGCGCGCGCCGCGCGCCGCCGCGCACAGGCCGACGCAAAGCCGTCGCCCAGCGCGCGCTGCAGGTCCACCGCGTCGGGCAGCCACGGGACCAGCTCGAAGCACTGGATCAGCAGCCCGCGCGATCGCCGCTCGCCCGCGGCGACCGGCAGCGGCGTCGGGATGCCTCCGCGCGCCAGCGTCTGCGCGCGTGCGAGCTCGGCGCGCGCCTTGCTCGCGCGCAGGCGCCGCCAGGGCGCGAGTCCGGCGTAGTCGTTGCGCTTGAGCAGGAAGTCGGGCGCGCCGCCTTCGAGCGCGAGCAGGAAGCTCGCCTTGCGCCGGCCCGCCTTGCGGTCCTCGGCGCCGCGCGCGAGCGCTTCGAGCGCAGCGCCGACGAGGCGTCGTCCGCGCGCAGCGTCGACGCCGGCGCCCAGCCACCAGCGGATCCCGCGCGCCTCGAACGATGCGGGCGCCGTCAGCGCCGCTCGACCTCGACCAGCGGGAACGCGATGCGCGTCCCGTCCTTCGCCTCGGCTTCGAGGCGGAGCTGGCGCAGTCCGGGCACGTCGGCGATGCGGCGCGCGTCGTCGGAACCCGGCTCGATCACGCCGATCTTCACGGTGCCGCCGGCGAAGTCGATCTCGGGCAACGCCTCGACGGGAGCCGAGGCCGGCCCGACCCGCAGGCGGCCGCGCACCACCGGGAACGCCAGCGGTCCGCGCTCGAGGTCCTGCTTCAAGTCGCGCTCGGGCGTGTCGGAGCGGGGTCGCTTCGGCGTGTGCGTCACGTACAGCGTGCCGATCACGTTGCGCTCCTCGGCGCCGAGCTCGTCGAGGCAGCGCTCCGCGCCCTTCGCCGCGAGGTCGAAGAACTGCACGCGGTCGACGCGCTGCTCCGAGGTGCGCGGCCCGGCCGTGATCAACACGCGCCGCAGGCCGCGTCGCGCGCGGTCGCCGAAGCGGCACACCGCCGGCGACGCGAAGCCGCCGCGCGCCCACGCGAGCGCGAGATCGGTCGTGTCGGGCGCGCCCCGCGACTGCGCCGTGCTCGTGCCCGCCGGCAGCGACGCAGCGGCGAGCAGCAGGGCGGCGATCGCGAGCCGGCCAGAGCGCCGCACCGGAGGGATTCGCATGGCCGCGAAGCTATCACCGCCCGCACGCGCTGCCGAGCCGCTTGACGCGGCTTTCCGCGTAGCGCAGCGTGGCCGCGTGCGTTGCTCCGCGTGCGGTACCGCGATCGAGCTGTCGAGCGGCGAGCGCGTCGGCTTCCGCGACGAATGCGCGCATTGCCGCGCCGACCTCCACAGCTGCCGCAACTGCGCACATCACGACCCGGGCGCCTACAACGCGTGCCGTGAGCCCGGCGCCGAGCGCGTCTCCGATCGCGAGCGCGCGAACCGCTGCGACTGGTTCACGCCCGCCGCGACCGCCGCGCAGCCGAAGGACGATCGCGCGTCGGCCCGTTCCGCTCTCGACGCGCTGTTCGCTCCCAAGCGGCGCTGAGCGCGCGCGCAGCGTCAAGCGGAGCTTCGCGGCGTCCGATGGAGTGAGCGTGTACGACCCGCGCTCCAAGGACACCTGGATCGTCTTCAAGATCATGGGCGAGTTCGTCGAGGGCTTCGAGACCCTGCGTCCCGTCTGGCCCGCGGTGAGCTTGTTCGGCGGCGCCCGCGTCGCGCGCGATCATCGCTACTACGACGACGCGCGCCGCGTCGCGTCCGCGCTCGCGAAGGCGGGCTTCTCGATCATCACGGGCGGCGGCCCGGGCATGATGGAGGCGGCGAACCTCGGCGCGCGCGAGGCGGGTGGGCAGTCGATCGGGCTCAACATCAAGCTGCCCTTCGAGCAGAAGACCAACGAGCACGTCGAGACGGGCATCCAGTTCGACTACTTCTTCGTGCGCAAGGTGATGTTCGTGAAGTACGCGTGCGGCTTCGTCGGCCTGCCGGGCGGCTTCGGCACGCTCGACGAGATCTTCGAGGCGATCACGCTGCGGCAGACCGGCAAGATGCCGGACTTCCCCGTGATCCTGTTCGGTCGCTCTTTCTGGGAAGGCATGCTGGAGTGGCTCGTGCACGAGCCCCTGCGCCACGGGATGATCTCCGAGAGCGACCTCGCGCTGCTGCGCCTCACCGACTCGCCGGACGAAGTCGTCGCGTGGATCCGCGCCGGCTACGAGGCTTGCAAGCAGGCCGGCCTGCCGTAGCGCCCGCTTCGGAAACCCGCGCTCAGGCCTCGACGACGAACTCGAAGAGCGTGTGACCGATCTGGATCTCGTCGCCGGGAGCGAGACGCGCGCTGCGGATGCGGCGTCCATTCACCTTCGTCCCGTTGGTCGACTCGAGATCTTCGATCTCGTACGCGCCGCGGTCGGCGTCGAAGAGGATGATCGCGTGCTCGCGGCTGATGCCCTCGTCGAGCAGCGTGATGTCGGTGGTGGGATTGCGGCCGATCAGCGTCTCGTCGTGCGCCAGCTCGTAGCGCGTTCCCTCGAAGCCACCGGTGCGAATCACGAGCGCGGCGCGCTTCGACTCGGCCATGCGGAGTCACCCCTCCGGATGCGGCGCGCAGCGCCGCCCACCGCCTTTCGGCGGCGCACGCGGGGCTCTTGAGGCGAACGGTCAGGAATGGCCGAGACGGCGGTGCTGCAGGACGGGGAGCGCGGCCCGGATGCGATCCTGCTCCTCGAGGAAGCAGTCGGCGAGAACGGGACCCGGCCGGTCCGCCGCCCGTGCGAGCACCAGGCCCCACGGATCGACGATCATCGAGCGACCGTAGGTGAGGCGTCCGCCCGGATGCTCGCCGCACTGCGCGGGCGCGAGCACGAAGCACTGGTTCTCGATCGCGCGCGCGCGCAGCAGCACTTCCCAGTGGTCGCGTCCCGTCTCGCGCGCGAAGGCGGCGGGCACGCACAGGAAGCGCGCGTTCCGCTCGGCGAGCGCGCGATAGAGCTCGGGGAAGCGAACGTCGTAGCAGATCGACATGCCCACCACGCCGAAGGGCGTCTCGAACCAGGTGAGCTGCGTGCCCGGCACGACCCGCTCGGACTCGCGGTAGGCCTGCCCGCCGTGCGCGGTGAGGTCGACGTCGAAGAGGTGGATCTTCCGGTAGACCGCCGCGATCTCGCCGCTCGGCGCGACCGCGACGCTCGTGTTGGCGACCCGCGGCTCGTCCGGCACCGCTTCGTGAAAGCTGCCGCCGATCAGCCACACGCGATGGCGTCGGGCCCACTCGCGCAACGCGCCGACGATCTCGCCGTCCAGCGTCTGCGCGCACGGGACGGGCATTCCCTCGCGGCGCAGGAACGCGAAGTTCTCGGGCAGCGCGATCAGCTCGGCGCCCTGGTCGGCAGCCTGCGCGACCCACTTCGACGCTGACGCGAGATTGGCGCCGACGTCGTCCACGGAGCTCATCTGCACCACGGCCACGCGCACGCGACGCAGCGTATCAGCCCCGCACTCCGACCGCCCCGGGCAACGCGCCGGCGCCGGTTCGCGAGACGTCCGCTAGCGGCGGAACAGCGAGGGATCGACGCCCGTGCGGCGAATCACGTCGTAGAAGTCCTTGCGGTCCTTCTTCGCGAGCCGCGCAGCCTGGCTGATGTTGCCGTCGCACAGGCGCAGCAGTCCTTCGACGTAACGGGCCTCGAAGGCGCGCTTCGCCTCGCGGAAGGACGGCACGCGGTCCGCGCGCGCTGCGAGCATCAGCGCTTCCGCGCTGACGGCCCCGCTGCCCGCGAGCCGCACCGCCTGGCGCACGCGCTCGCGCAGCTCCGCGACGTTGCCGGGCCAGGGCTCTTCGAGCAGCGCGGCACGCGCGTCCGGCGCGAAGCCGACCGGCTCGACGCCGGACTCCGCGGCGAACTGCGAGAGGAAGTGCGCGGCGAGCGGCAGCACGTCCTCACGGCGCTCGGCGAGCGGCGCGATCGCGACTTCGTGGTGCGCGACGCCGAGCAGCGCGTCCCCGCGCTCCGCGGTCGCCACGACGCGCGCGCGCACGGGCCGCTCCTGGTTGCTGCCCTCGGCGCGATACGCGTTCGCCGACAGCGCACGCGTGAGCGCCGAACGCACCGGCTCGGCGAGCGCGTCGAGACCTTCGAGCAGCAAGGTGCCGCCCGCCGCACGCGCCATCGCGCCGTCGAGGGCCTCCGGCAGAGCGGGATAGGTTCCGGCGGCGCAGCCGAACAGCTCCCGCGCCTGGAGCGGCTCCGGAACGGCGCCGCACAGCAGCGTCTCGAGCGGCCCCGACGCGACAGCGCTCCACGCGTGCACCGCGCGCGCGAGCGTGGATCTCCCGCTGCCGCTGGGCCCGCAGATGATCACCGGCTGCGCGCTGCGCGCCGCGAGCGCGGCGCGATCGATCGCCCGCTGTGTCGCGGCGCTGGCCGCGACGATGCGGTCCTCGCGGCGACGCCCGGCCGATCGCGACGCGACGACGTCGTCGCCCCCGCGGCTGGCGACGGCCGCCGCGCTCGAGGCCGTAGTGGCTGCACTGGTGGCAAGCTCGGACATGGTCGGATCCCCCCCGCAATCTCCGCCCTGAGCCGGCAAGCTATGGGGTGTACGGGGGCTTTGTCAATAAAAATACGGGTTTGCACTCCGAATTTGCGGGCGGTGGTTGACTCCGCGCCGGTGCGACGGCGATCTTGGTCCGACCCCGGAGGATCCGTGCGCGACTCGAACGGCCCGCGCGTGCGCCTGCTGCCCGACGCCCTGATCGATCAGATCGCGGCCGGCGAGGTCGTCGAGCGCCCCGCGTCGGTGGTGAAGGAGCTGGTCGAGAACGCGCTCGACGCAGGTGCGCAGCGCATCCGGGTCGACGTCCGCGAGGGCGGCGCTGCACTCGTCGCAGTCACGGACGACGGGCACGGAATGAATCCCGCGGACGCGCGTCTCGCGGTCGAGCGACACGCGACGAGCAAGATCGCGACCGGCGCGGATCTGGAACGCATCGCGACCTTCGGCTTCCGCGGCGAGGCGCTGCCCGCGATCGCTTCGGTGTCCAAGCTGCGGCTGCGCACGCGGGCGCGCGGCGCCGCGGAAGGCTTCGAGCTGCGCATCGACGGCGGCAAGCTGCTCGACGCGCGCGCCGCCGGCGGCCCGGAGGGAACGCGCATCGAGGTCGCGGACCTGTTCGGCAACGTGCCCGCGCGACGCAAGTTCCTGAAGAGCGCGACGACCGAGTGGGGACACGTCGCGGAGTGGCTCGCGCGCGCGGCGCTCGCGCTGCCCGCGGTGCACTTCGACGTGCGCCGCGACGATCGCGACGCCGTGAGCTGGCCCGCGGTGACGGATCCGCTGGAGCGCATCGCGGCCGTCCTCTCGGAGCGGGACGCGGAGGGTCTCGTCGCAGTGCAGTGCGACGACGGTTCGCTGCGGCTCGACGGCTTCGTCTCGAACCCCGCGTCGCACCGGCCGACGGCGGCCGGTCTACACGTTTTCGTGAACCGCCGGCCCGTGCGCGACCGCCTGCTGCGCCACGCGCTCCTCGACGCGTACCGCGACGTGTTGCCACGCGGCCGGTATCCCACGGCGGTGCTGTTCCTCGAGGTGCCCGCCGCCGCGGTGGACGTGAACGTGCATCCGGCGAAGTGGGAGGTTCGCTTCGCGGAGCCGAACGCCGTGCACCGGCTGGTCGGCCGCGCGGTCCGCGACGCGTTGTCGGCGCGACGCTGGCTCGGCGCCGCGTCGGACACTCCGGCAGCGGGCGCTCCGGCGTGGCGACCGGCGGCGGATGCGGTGCGGGAAGGCCAACCCGCTGCGGACTGGATTTTCGCGGGCGTCGCGCCGTCGACGGCGCCGCAGGCGCTCCCCTTCGAGCCGCCGTCCGCCGCCGCGTCGGCGCCGGGCCTGCGCTTCTCGTCGCTCCGGCTGCTCGGCCAGGCGCTCGCCACGTACCTCGTCGCCGAGAGCGGCGACGGCATCGTCCTGATCGACCAGCACGCCGCGCACGAGCGCGTCCTCTACGAACGCCTGCGCGGCGCGTGGCGCGAGGGCGGCGTCGAACGGCAGCCGCTGTTGCTCACCGAGTCCGTCGAGCTTCCCGCCGATCGCGTCGCGCGGCTCGCGGCTGCGCAGGATGCGCTGCTGCGCATCGGCTTCGAGATCGAGCCGTTCGGCGAGCGCGCGGTGGCCGTGCGCGCGATTCCCGCGCTCCTCGCAGGCCGCGATCCCGCTGCGCTCGTGCGCGGGCTCGCGGACGAGCTCGCGGCGGGGCAGGGGAGCGCGCCGCGCCATCCCGATCTCGCCGACGTGATCTTCGCGTCGCTCGCCTGTCACGCCGCGCGCCGCGCGGGCGATCGCCTCGACCCGCGCGAGCAGGAGTCGCTGCTCGCGGCGCTCGATGCGATCCCGTGGGCGCCCACGTGTCCGCACGGGCGGCCGGTCGCCGTGCCGATCGCGCGCGGCGAGCTCGAACGCCGCTTCGGCCGCGCGTAGCGTTACTCTCCGCCGCCGTGCCCGACATCGTGCAAGCGCGCCCGCCGGTCGTCGTCGTCGCCGGTCCCACCGCATCGGGAAAGAGCGCGGCTGCGATCGAGCTGGCGCTCCGCTTCGGCGGCGACATCGTGAACGCCGACTCGATGCAGGTCTACCGCTACCTCGACGTCGGCACCGCGAAGCCGTCGCTCGCCGATCGCGCGCGCGTGCCGCACCACCTGATCGACGTCGTCACGCCCGACGTGCTCTACAACGCGGGTCGCTACTCGCGCGAGGCGCGCGCGGCCGCGTCGCAGATCCATGCGCGCCGCGGCATCGTGTTCCTGACGGGCGGCACGGGTCTATACATCCGCGCCTTCCTCGAAGGCCTGATCGAAGACGACGCCGACCGCGAGCTGCGCGCCTCGCTCGAGCGCGACGCCGCGCGTGCCGAGCGGGAAGGGGATGCAGAGCGCCTGCACCGGCGGCTCACCGAGCTGGACCCCGACGCGGCCGCGCGCATCCACCCGAACGACCAGCGCCGGACCGTGCGCGCGCTGGAGCTGGCGCTGCGGCATGGCGCGCCCGCGTCGCAGATCCGCGCGCGCCACGCGTTCGCGGACCAGCCGTACGGCGTCCTGTATCTCGTCCTCGATCCCGGCCGCGACGCGCTCGACCGCCGCATCGACGCGCGCGCACAGGCGATGATCGACGCGGGTCTGCTGCAGGAGTGCCGCGCGCTCGTCGAGCGCGGCTACGGACCCGAGCTCCGTCCGCTGCAGGCGATCGGCTACCGCCACGTGATGCCCGTCGTCGAGGGGCGCGACACGCTCGTCAACGCGCTCGCCGGCATGCGCCGTGACACGCGGCAGTTCGCGCGACGGCAGCGCACCTGGTTCCGCGGCGTGCGCGACGCCGTCTGGGTGCATCCCGACGACCGCGAAGGCATCGCGGCGCGCGTCGCCGCGTTCGCGGCGACGAAGCAGGCGAGCTGAGCGCTAGGGAACCTCTGAACAACCGGCATCGCAGCGGCCGGAGGCAGAGGGATTGAGCGGTTGACGGAGCGGTGCTTCGCCCATTCGGGGCGTTTTCGG
>QEVM01000388.1 GCA_003576805.1 Pseudomonadota bacterium
CAGCGCGACTCGGGCATCACGCTCGTGGTCGTGACGCACGAGCACGACGTGGCGGCGCACTTCGGGCGCGTCGTCACGTTCCGCGACGGGCAGGTGATCTCCGACGTCCGGCAGACGGCGCTCCGAGCGAGCGCGCTGCGGGAGGCGCGCGCATGAGGATCCTCGCCATGACGGTGCGCGCCGCGCTGCGCGCGCTGCGCCGCAACAAGATGCGCTCGGCGCTGACGACGCTCGGCATCGTGATCGGCGTCGCCGCGGTGATCGCGATGGTCAGCATCGGGCGCGGCGCCAACGTCGCCGTGCAGCGCCAGATCGAGAGCCTCGGCACGAACCTGCTGATGATCGTGCCGGGCGCGACCACCAGCTCCGGTGTGCGCTCGGGCTGGGGCGGCGTGTCGACGCTCACCGTGCGCGACGCCGAGGCGATCCGCGCCGAGGTGCCCGCGATCGCCGAGATCGCGTGGATGAAGCGCCAGATCGGGCAGGTGGTGTACGCCGAGCGCAACTGGGGGACGTCGGTGCAGGGCGTCTCGCCGAGCTACAGCGAGGTGCGCAACTGGCCGGTGCGCGAGGGCGTCTTCTTCACGCAGCGCGACGAGGACTCGGCGAACCGCGTCGCCGTGCT
The DNA here is from genome assembly GCA_003576805.1 of Pseudomonadota bacterium. Classification (GTDB taxonomy): domain Bacteria; phylum Myxococcota_A; class UBA9160; order UBA9160; family PR03; genus PR03. Next base: position 626 of record QEVM01000388.1, read on the forward strand.
CGGCCGCACCGTCGTGGACCAGCTCTTCGGGCCGGGCGAGGACCCGATCGGCGCGACGATCCGCGTGAAGGACGTGCCGGTGCGCGTCGTCGGCGTGCTCTCGCGCAAGGGCCAGACCGGCTGGGGCCAGGACCAGGACGACGCCGTGCTGCTGCCGTTCTCGACCGCCGAGCGGCGCGTGCTCGGCACCGAGATCCTCGGCATCGCCGACATGCTGTTCGCGACCGCGCGCTCGGCGGCCGAGATCGAGGAGGCGCAGCAGCAGATCACCACGGTGCTGCGCGAGCGCCACCGCATCCAGCCCGGCCAGGACGACGACTTCACGGTGCGCGACCTCAACGAGATGATGCAGGCGTCGCAGACCGCGAGCCGCATCATGACGTCGCTGCTGCTCGCGGTGGCGTCGATCTCGCTGCTGGTCGGCGGCATCGGCATCATGAACATCCTGCTCGTGTCGGTGACCGAGCGCACGCGCGAGATCGGCGTGCGCATGGCGGTCGGCGCCAAGGGCCGCCACATCCTGCTGCAGTTCCTGGTCGAGGCGATCGCGCTCTCCGCGGTCGGCGGCCTCGGCGGCGCGATCCTCGGCGTCGCGGCGGCGCGCCTCGTCTCCGCGCTCGCGGGCTGGCCGACGATCGTGTCGCCGCCCGCCGTGCTCGGCGCGGTGCTCTTCTCCGCCGCGGTCGGCGTCTTCTTCGGCTTCTACCCGGCGCGCAAGGCCGCCCGCCTCGACCCGATCGCCGCGCTCCGGTACGAGTAGTCCCCCGCCGCGGCGCGGCGTAACGTTTCACAGCGCGCCCGCGTTCTTCGGTCGAGGAGGCCCGCGTGGAGCCGCCGACCGTGACGACGCCGGATCGGAACGACGCGATCGACGCGGTCTTCCGCGCGCAGCAGCGGCGGCTGTGGGGCCTCGCCTATCGCCTCACCGGCACCGCCGACGACGCGGACGACGTCGTGCAGGAGGCGTTCGCGCGGCTCGCCGCGCAGCCCGCGCCGCTCGCGATCGCGGACGCCGGGCCGTGGCTGGTGCGCACCGCCACGAACCTCGGGATCGACGCGCTGCGCCGCCGCAAGCGCCGCGCGTACGCCGGCGCGTGGCTGCCGGCTCCGCTCGCCGACGCCGCGCTCGACGCGGCCGACGCCGACGCGACCGCCGATCCCGAGCGGCTCTACGGCCTGGCGGAGAGCGCGACCTTCGCGTTCCTGGTCGCGCTCGAAGCGCTCTCGCCGCGCCAGCGCGCGGTGCTGCTGCTGCGCGACGTGCTCGGCCACTCGGCGCGCGAGACGGCGGACGTGCTCGGCGCGAGCGAGGGCAGCGTCCGCGTCCAGCACCTGCGCGCGCGGCGCGCGCTCGCCGCCTACGACGCGGCGCGCTGCATCCCCAGCGCGGCGCTCTACGAGCGACACCGGGCGGTGCTGGAGCGCTTCCTCGCGTGCCTGACGGCCGGCGACGCGCGCGGGCTCGAGGCGCTGCTCGCCGAGTCGGTCGAGACCGTCACCGACGCGGCCGGCGAGTACACCGCGCTCGCGGCGCCGCTCG
>QEVM01000389.1 GCA_003576805.1 Pseudomonadota bacterium
GGCCGCGATCGCGGCGCGCTGCGCGGCGTCCGGCTGGGCCACGCCCGCGATCCACGCGCGGCGCTCGCCGGCCGGCGCAGCGTGGACGCCCGCGATCGGAGCCGCGTCGCTCAGCACGACCGTCGTCGCGCCCACGTCCGCGAACACGACGGTCGTCCCGCGCACCGGCGCGGCGCCCTTCGCCTTCGCGATCGCGTCGCGCACCGCGGCGGTCGCGTCGGCGGCGCCGGGCACCCAGTAGTACCGCTGGCGCACCTGCTCGGCGTAGACGCCGCCCGGCGGGCGCGTCGTCGCGAACACCGGCGGTGCGCCGTCGTTCGCGAACACCAGCGCCGCCTGCTTGTGCAGCACCGGCGCGCCGCCCGTCGCCGGCGAAGGAGCTGCGCTCTGCGGCGCGACGGGGCGCGGCTCGCTGCGGACCGCGACCTCGGCGGCGGGCGGCGCCACCAGCACGATCGGCTCTTCGTCCGCGGCGGCGGCGGCGGCGGGCGCCGCGTCGGGCTCGCGGCGCACGACGGCCTTGCGCATCTCCGCCGCGCGGAACGCGGCGCTCGTCGTCGGCTCGGCGCGCCCGCTGCGGAACACCTGCTCGGCGACGTCGCGCGGCTCGAGCTCTTCCGCGTCGGGAAGCGCCGTGCCCGAGAACGCCGCCTCGGCGTACGGCGCGAACGTCGCGAGCACGGGACGCGCGGCGTCCGGCTCCGCCGACGCGGGGAACGCGACGGCGCGCTCGACGAGCGCCTCGGGAGCGATCTCGACCGCGTCGGCGCGGCTTCCGTCGCGCAGCTCGCGCGCGCGCACGTGCCAGCGCTTCACCAGTCCTTCGAGCGCGCTGCGGAACGGCTCGGGATCCGTCCAGGTCCCCGTCACCAGGCCGGCGCTCGCGCGCGCGACGTCGCCGGCGTCCACCTCGATCTCCGCGATCCACTGCGCGCCGTGCGTGCGCGCCGCCACGAAGCCGTCGCCGCAGGCTTCGCGGAAGTTCTCGCGACTCGCGCCGGCGAGGCGCCGCGCGGCGTCGGTGAGGCGTGCGCCCGCGAGCGACTCGACCTCCGTCGGCGCCAGCACGTGGACGCCGACCACGAGCCGGCCGCCGACGCGCGAGAGTGTCGCGAGCGACCAGCTCGGGCCGCCCGCGTCGCGGCGCTCGGTGCCGACGTCCGACACGCACGCCCCGGCCTCGCCGCGCGCCGCGCCGAGCTCCGAGTCGTAGCCGGCGCCGAGCTCGACCGGCTCGCGCCCGAGCGCGATCGCGAAGGGCTGCGCCGTGCGCGCGCCGGCGTCGCTCGCGGCGAGGAGCAAGGCGGCGCCCAACGCCGCCGCGCGCGTGCCGCGCGCGAGCCGTCGATGCTGCCTTCGAGACTGCAGTCGAAGCTGCACTCGAAGCTGCACTCGAAAACCGCTCGGCGGCGCAGTGCGCGACATCCCCTCACCTCCCCGCTCGGCACCGTAGCGCGCTCGGCGCGGCCGGGTGCGCGCGCGTCGCGGCTGCGAGAGACTCCGCCGCCATGCCCGACGCCGCCTCGCCCCGCGCCGTGTACGAGCACCGCCTCGCGCTGCGCCGCGACGCCTTCGCGACCGCCGACCGCCGCGCGCGGCGCCTCTCGCACGCGCGGCTCGCCACCTTCGCGGCGGGCCTGCTCGTCGTCGGGCTCTCCCTCGGCGCGGACCGACTCGATCCGCGCTGGATCGCGCTGCCGGCCATCGCGTTCGTCGCGCTGGTCGTGCTGCACGATCGCGTGCTGCGCCGCCGTGACGAGGCGTCGCGCGCGGTCCGCTACTACGAAGACGGCCTCGCGCGCGTGGACGGCGCGTTCGCCGGCCGCGGGCCGAGCGGCGAGCGCTTTCGCGATCCCGAGCATCCCTACGCCGACGACCTCGACGTCTTCGGATCGGGCTCGCTCTTCGACCTGCTGTGCCGCGCGCGCACCGCCGCGGGCGAGGCGCTGCTCGCGCGCTGGCTGCTCGCGCCCGCTCCGCCCGACGAGGTGCGCGAGCGGCAGGCGGCCGTCGCGGAGCTGCGCGACGCGCTGGACCTCCGCGAGTCGCTCTCGCTCGTTGGCGACAGCGTGGCGCCGGGCCTCCACGCCGAGGCGCTGCTGCACTGGGGCGCGACCGCGCCGCCGGCGCCCGCCGCCGCG
>QEVM01000390.1 GCA_003576805.1 Pseudomonadota bacterium
CACGTGGCGGCGCTCGCCGCGCGCACCGAAGTGGAGCGCGTAGCGCTCGACGCGGAGCTGCGCGCGCCCGCGCCGGCCGCGGCGCCCGACGGCGCACCCGCGGAGTGGAACCTCGAGGCGATCGGCGCGCCGCAGGCTTGGCAGCTCGGCGCCGACGGCGCGGGCAGCGTGGTCGCGACGCTCGACACCGGCGCCGACGCACTGCACCCCGATCTCGCCGGCGGCTTTCGCGGCGGCGCGTTCGACTGGTTCGATCCCTTCGGCCAGCGCGCGTCTCCGTACGACGCCAGCGGACATGGCACCGAGGTGTTGTCGGTGGCCGTGGGCGGCGCGCACGGCGGCACCGCGATCGGCGCCGCGCCCGGCGCGCTCTGGATCGCGGCGCGCATCTACGACGACTCCGGCGCGGGCACGCTCGGCGCGATCCACCAAGCGTTCCAGTGGGCGCTCGATCCCGACGGCGATCCGCAGAGCGACGACGCGCCCGACGTGTTGAACGGCTCGTTCGGGCTCGCCGGCACGCTCGACGAGTGCGACGACGAGCTGGCGCCCGACGTGGCCGCGCTGCGCGCGGCGGAGGTCGCGCTCGTGTTCGCGGCGGGCAACTTCGGGCCCGGGGATCGCACGAGCGTGTCGCCCGCGAACGATCCCGCGAGCGTCGCCGTCGGCGCCAGCGACACCGCCGGCGCCGTCGCGCCGTTCAGCGGGCGCGGCCCGTCGGCGTGCGAGGACGCGCTCTATCCGAGCCTCGTCGCGCCGGGCGTGGCGGTGCGCGTCGCGACGCTGACCTTCGGCGGGCTCTTTCCGAACTCGTACGCGACGCGCGAGGGCACCTCGGTCGCGGCGCCGCACGTCGCGGGCGCGTTCGCGCTGCTGCGCAGCGCGCACCCACAGGCGTCGCTCGCCGCGCTCGAAGCCGCGCTCGCCTGGGGTGCGCTCGACGTCGGCGAGCCGGGTCCCGACCACGCGTCGGGCCACGGCGCGCTCGACGTGATGGGCGCGCTCGCGCGGCTCGAGGACTTCGACGGCGACGGCGTCGTCGGGATCGGAATCGACGACGTCTGCCCATGGCACGCGGGCCCGCCCGAGCGTGCCGGCTGTCCGATGCCCGCCAGCGGCTGCGGGCTCGGCGCCGAGCTGCTCGTCGCGCTCGCCGCGCTGCGCGCGCGGCGGCGCGCTGTGCGAGGCGCGCGATGAACGCGCTCGCCCGCGCTCTCCTCGCCGGCGCGCTCGTCGCGCTCGCGCCGGCCGCGTCGGCCGCCGATCCCGGCGCAGCGGCGGACGCGGGACGCCGGCTCTACCGCGAGGGCGTGCTGCCCTCCGGCGCGCCGCTCGAAGCCACCGCCGCCGGCGACGTGCCGCTGCGCGGCGGCGCCGCCGCCTGCGCGAGCTGTCACGGACGCAGCGGGCTCGGCTATCCCGAAGGCGACCGCGTGCCGCTCGCGATCACCGCGCCGGCGCTCTACACCGGCCGGTGGATCGAGCGCCGCGAGCTCTACGCCGCGCGCCACACGGGTCCCGGCACGCGGCCCGCCTACGACGACGCCTCGCTCGCGCGCGCGCTGCGCGACGGCGTCGACGCGGCCGGCCGCCCGCTCGACGCGCTGATGCCCCGCTACCGCGTCGACGACGACGCGCTGCGAGGCCTCGTCGCCTACCTGCGCACGCTGGGCGCCGCGCCGGCTCCGGGCGTGACCGACACCGCGCTGCACCTGGCCACCGTGGTGACGAGCGGCGTCGCGCCCGAGCGCCGCCGCGCGATGCTCGCCGTGCTCGCCGCGTTCGTCGCCGACAAGAACGCCGCCACGCGCCGCGAGGCGGAGCGCGCGAAGCGCCGCGCGCTGCACAAGGAGTGGAAGCAGCGCGCGTACCGCCGCTGGGAGCTGCACGTCTGGGAGCTCGACGGTCCGCCCGCGCGCTGGCGCGAGCAGCTCGAGGCGCGCCACCGCGAGCAGCCGGCGTTCGCGCTCGTGAGCGGGCTCGCCGACGGGCCGTGGCGACCCGTGCACGAGTTCTGCGAGGCGCGCGAGATCCCGTGCCTGTTCCCGAACACCGATCTGCCGGAGACGTCGCTGCCGGGCTTCTACACCGTCTACTTCTCGGAGGGCGCCCGGCTCGAAGCGCGCGTGCTCGCG
>QEVM01000391.1 GCA_003576805.1 Pseudomonadota bacterium
ACCTGAACACTCGACCCCGAAAGCGGTATGGCTACCAAACCCCGGAGGAGCGCTTTGATGCGGCCTAGGAATCGTTGCGGTTCAAATGTGAAGCTAAGCCTTTCGCGCCGGCCGGCGTACCAACCAAGAGAGCGAGCAAGAGAGCGAGCGGCCGCGCAGGCCGCTCCGGAAGGAGCGCCCATGTCGATCGCCCGCCGCGCGCTGCGCGAGATCCGCTACCTGCGCGAGGCGCGCCGCCTGCTCCAGGGGCTGCGCGCCTACCGGCCCGACGGCGACGTCACCGTCGCGGAGGTGTTCGAGCGCCGCGCCGACCGCGCGCCCGACGACGTCGCGCTGCTGTTCGAGGACCAGCGCTGGACGTGGCGCGCGCTCGACGAGGCGGCGAACCGCGTCGCGGACTGGGCGCGCTGGCAGGCGATCGGGCGCGGCGACGTCGTCGCGCTGCTGATGGAGAACCGGCCGGAGTACGTCGCGACCTGGCTCGGGCTGGCGAAGGTCGGCGCGGTGTCCGCGCTGCTCAACACGAACCTGCACGCGCAGGCGCTCGCGCACTGCGTGCGCGTCTCGGGCGCGCGGCGCATCGTCGTCGGCGCGGAGCTCGCCGGCGCCTGGGCCTCCGCCGCGCCGCTGCTCGAGTCGCCGCCCGCCGCGTTCGCGCAGGGCGGCGCCGTCGCCGGCGCCGAGGACCTCGACGCCGCGCTCGCGCGGCGCGTCGTCGGCGCGCCCGACGCGCTATGCGCGCGGCTGCGTCCGCCCGACCGACGAGCTCTTCTTCATCTACACGTCGGGCACGACGGGCCACCCGAAGGCGGCGCGCTTCAGCCACCTGCGCTTCCTCCAGATCGGCCACGGCTTCGCGTCCGTCACGCGCGCGACGCCCAAGGACCGCATCTACTGCGCGCTGCCGCTCTACCACACGGCGGGCGGCGTCGTGACGGTGTCGTCGTCGTGGCACAGCGGCGCGGCGCTCGTGCTGCGCAGGCGCTTCTCCGCCAGCCAGTTCTGGCACGACTGCCGCCTGCACGGCGTCACGATCTTCCAGTACATCGGCGAGCTGTGCCGCTATCTCCTCGCGCAGCCCGAGCAGGACGACGACCGCCGCCACGCGGTGCGCTGCGCGGTCGGCAACGGCCTGCGCCCCGACATCTGGGAGCGCTTCCAACGCCGCTTCGGCATCGCGCGCATCGTCGAGTTCTACGGCGCGACCGAGGGCAACGTGGCGCTCGTCAACTTCGACGGGAAGGTCGGCGCGGTCGGGCGCCTGCCGGGCTGGCTGAAGTCGCGCATGCCGACGCGCCTCGTGCGCTTCGACGTCGAGAGCGAGAGCCACGTGCGCGGGCCCGACGGCTTCTGCGTCGAGTGCGCGCCGGGGGAGGTCGGCGAGGCGATCGGCCGCATCCCGGACGACCCGAAGTCGCCGATCGGCCGCTTCGAGGGCTACACGGGCGCCGCCGAGACGGAGAAGAAGATCCTGCGCGACGTCTTCGAGCAGGGCGACGCGTGGTTCCGCACCGGCGACCTGCTGCGCCAGGACGCCGACGGCGACCTCTACTTCGTGGACCGCATCGGCGACACCTTTCGGTGGAAGGGCGAGAACGTCGCGACCACCGAGGTCGCCGAGTGCCTCGCCGTCTTCCCGGGCGTCGCCGAAGCCAACGTGTACGGCGTCGAGGTGCCGGGCTGCGAGGGCCGCGCCGGCATGGCGGCGATCGTCGCGGACGACGCGCTCGACCTGGACGCCCTCTACGCCCATCTCCAGGACCAGCTCCCGCGCTACGCGCAGCCGCTCTTCCTGCGGCGCGTGCCGGCCATCGAGGTCACCGGCACCTTCAAGCACCGCAAGCGGAGCTCGTGCGCGAGGGCTTCGCGCCCGCGACGTGCCCCGATCCGGTGTGGCTGCGCGACGACGGCGCCGCCCGCTTCGTGCGCGTGGACTCGGCGCTCGCCGATCGGATCCGGGCCGGCAAGCTCGACATGTAGGTTGTGCTCCCTAAATTGATGCTGCTGCCAGTGCAGATTTTCTTGCGCGGCTCGTTCGCTCTTCAGACCGCGAAGCGCAGCGCGTGCCTTCGTCCGTTCGGAATTCGGCGCGTCTCGATCCGCCGCCAGTAGTAGTCCGCCCAGCGCT
>QEVM01000102.1 GCA_003576805.1 Pseudomonadota bacterium
CTACGCCGGCGCGCGGCGCTCGAAGTCGAGCAGCGTGAAGTAGTCGAGCGTGCCGAAGGCGCGGTCGAAGGCGGGCTCGGGACCGAGCTTCGCGCCGAGGCGCAGGTAGCGCTTCACGAGCGGCGGCAGCGCCACCGGCGTCGCGTCGTCGTGCTCGCCGCAGGGCGCCTCGAAGCCGGGCCGCGCGCGGATCGCGAGCGCGGGATCGACGCTGCCCTGCGCCGCCAGCGCGCGCGTCAGCGCGGCGGCGGCCGGCGCCGCGCTCGCGGGCAGCGAGGCGCAGCCGAACAGGTAGCGCTTGCGGTTGTGCGCCGCGTAGGCGGCGATGCCCTGGAAGAGCAGCGCCAGCACGTGGCGGCCGCGGTGCGGCGCGGCGATGCAGGCGCGGCCGAGCTCGGCGGCGTGCGCCAGCACGGCGTGGGGCAGCCCGGAGAGGTCGAACTCCTGCGCGGTGTAGAAGCCCGCGCCGAGCGACGCCGACTCGAGCGTCGCGAGCCGGTACGTGCCGACGGCCACGCCGCTGCGCTCGTCGGTCACGAGGATGTGGTGCGAGGTCTCGTCGAAGACGTCCGCGTCGCGGCCCGTGCGCTCTCGGCCAGGCCCTCGCCGAGCTCCAGGTTGAAGACGCGGTAGCGCAGGCGCTGGATCGCGTGGAGGTCGGCCAGCGTGCGCGCGAAGCGCGCCCGGTACGGCGCCCGGCGCACGAGCCACGGCGGCACTTGCGCCGGCGCGACGGGGTAGGCGGCGGGAGGCCGCTGCGGGAACGCGTAGGCGAGCGTCGTCATGCCGCTTGGATGCGGCGCGGCCCCTTCGCGTCACGCGTGTGACCGATGCGCGCGCGCTGCATCCATCTGCCCGAGGAGAGCGCGCATGTCGATCGGCTCCTACGACGTCGTCGTGATCGGCTCGGGCGCGGGCGGCGGCTCGCTGCTGCAGCGGCTCGCGCCCACCGGCAAGCGGATCCTGGTGCTCGAGCGCGGCGACTTCCTACCGCGCGAGAAGCGCAACTGGGACGTGGAGGCCGTCGCGCTCGGCGGCTGCTACGACGCCGGCGAGCGCTGGCGCGACGCCGCCGGCCGCGCCTTCGCGCCCGGCGTCAAGTACGTGGTCGGCGGCAACACGAAGGTGTGGGGAGCCGCGATGCTGCGCATGCGGCCGTCGGACTTCGGCGCGGTCCGCCACGCGGGCGGCACGTCGCCGGCGTGGCCGATCTCGTACGCGGAGCTCGAGCCGTACTACACCGAGGCGGAGCAGCTCTGGCGCGTGCGCGGCCTGCGCGGCGCCGATCCCACCGAAGGCCCGGCGAGCGCGCCCTACGCGCACGCGCCGGTGCGCCACGAGCCGCGTGTCGAGCGGCTGGTGCGCGACTTCGCGCGCGCCGGCGCGCGCGCCTGGCCGCTGCCGCTCGCGATCGCGCGCGACGACGGCGACCCGCGCTCCGCCTGCATCCGCTGCGACACCTGCGACGGCTTTCCGTGCCTCGTCCGCGGCAAGTCGGACGCCGAGACGATCTGCGTGCTGCCGGCGCTCGCGCACCCGAACGTGACGCTGCTGACCGGCGCGCGCGCGCTGCGCCTCGAGACGGACGCCCGCGGCCGCAGCGTCACCGGCGTGGCGTTCGAGCGCGGCGGCGCGCTCGAATTCGCGCGCGGCGACGTGGTGGTCGTCGCGTGCGGCGCGGTGAACTCGGCCGCGCTGCTGCTGCGCTCCGCCAACGCGCGCTGGCCGCACGGACTCGCCAACGGTTCGGACCTCGTCGGCCGCCACTACATGTGCCACCAGAACTCTGCGGTCTTCGCGCTCTCGCGGCACGAGAACCACTCGGTGCTGCAGAAGACCTTCGGCATCAGCGACTGGTACCACGCGAGCGACGACTGGGAGCTCCCGATGGGGCTCGTCCAGCCTCTGAACCGCACGAGCGCGCTGCAGCTCGCAGCGCAGCCGCCCGGCATCGACGGCTACTCCGCGGAGTACCTGGCGACGCACTCGCTCGAGTTCTGGCTGACCAGCGAAGATCTGCCCGCGCGCGACAACCGCGTCCGCCTGGATCGCGACGGCCGCATCGTCCTCGCCTACGCGCCCAACAACGTCGAAGCGCACGCGCGCCTGACGCGACGGCTCGCGACGCTGCTCGCCGACGTCGAAGGCGACGGCTTCGACCCGGACAAGCACTACCGCGCGACGCGCATGCCAATCGAGGTCTGCTCGCACCAGTGCGGGACGCTCCGCTTCGGCGAAGGCGCGGCGACGTCCGTGCTCGACCGCGACTGCCGCGCGCACGGTCTCGACAACCTCTACGCCGTCGACGCGAGCTGCTTCCCGTCGAGCGCCGCGGTGAACCCGACCCTCACCATCGTCGCGAACGCGCTGCGCGTCGCCGACCGCCTGAAGGAGCGCCTCGGATGAAGCGAACGAGCCGTCGCAGCGAAGCAACGTCGGAGCGCACGCGACTCGCGGAGGACGCCGCCGGCACGCACGACTGGCGTCTGTGGGGGCCGTATCTCCCCGAACGGCAGTGGGCGACGGTGCGCGAGGACTACTCGGCAGGGGGCGACTGCTGGGACCACTTCTCGCACGACCACGCGCGCAGCCGCGCCTATCGCTGGGGCGAGGACGGCCTGCTCGGCCTCTGCGATTCCGGCGGACGCCTCTGCTTCGCGCTCGCGCTCTGGAACGAGCGCGACGCGATCCTGAAGGAGCGGCTCTTCGGGCTCACGGGGCCCGAGGGCAACCACGGCGAGGACGTGAAGGAGCAGTACTTCGCGCTCGACGGGACGCCCACGCACTCGTGGCAGCAGGCGCTCTACAAGTATCCGCAGGCCGCGTTCCCGTACGCGCGACTCGTCGAGGGCAACCGCCGCCGCGGCAAGCACGATCCCGAGCTCGAGCTGCTCGACACCGGCGTCTTCGACGGCGACCGCTACTTCGACGTCGCGCTGGAGACGGCGAAAGCGTCGCCGCGCGACACGGCGATCCGCGTCACGATCACGAACCGCGGCCCCGACGCGGCCCCGCTCCACGTGCTGCCCACCTTGTGGCTGCGCAACACGTGGTCGTGGGGCCGCAGCGGCGAGCCGTATCCGCCGCGCGGCGAGATCGCGCAGGCGGGCGCGGGCGAGCTCGCCGCCGACGTGCCGGGCCTCGGCCACTATCGCCTGCTCTGCGAAGGCGCGCCGGCGTGGCTGTTCACGGAGAACGAGACGAATCGCGAGCGGCTCTTCGGCGCGCCGAACGCGGCGCGCTTCGTGAAGGACGCCTTCCACGAGCGCGTCGTGCACGGCCGCGAGGACGCCGTCTCCGCGGAGCCGCGCGGCACGAAGGCCGCCGCGTGGCTGCGCTTCGACGTGCCCGCCGGCGCGAGCGTCACGCTGCGCCTGCGGCTCGTCGCGGAGGAGGAGCGCGCGCCGGCGGACCTCGGTGACGACTTCGACGCGGTGCTCGCCGCGCGGCGCGCCGAGGCGGACGCCTTCTACGCCGAGCGGGTTCCGGCGTCGCTCTCCGCGGAGCAGCGCCGCGTGGCGCGCGCCGCCTACGCCGCGCTGCTCTCGACGAAGCGCTTCTACGCCTACGACGTCGCCGAGTGGCTGGAGGGCGATCCGGCCGGCCCGCCGCCTCCGCCCGAGCGCCGCGCCGGCCGCAACGCCGAGTGGGCGCACTTCAACGCCGCCGAGGTGATCTCCGTCTGCGACGCCTGGGAGTACCCGTGGTTCGCCGCGTGGGACCTCGGCTTCCACATGGTCGCGATGGCCCGCATCGACCCCGAGTTCGCGAAGGCGCAGCTGCTGCTGATGCTGCGCGAGTGGACGATGCACCCGAACGGCCAGCTCCCCGCCTACGAGTTCGCGTACGGCGACGTCAACGCGCCCGTGCACGCGTGGGCTTGCTGGCGCGTGTACAAGATCTCGGGGCCGCGCGGGAAGCGCGACACGGTGTTCCTGGCGCGCGCCTTCCAGAAGCTGCTGCTCAACTTCACCTGGTGGGTGAACCGCAAGGACCCGGAAGGCCGCAACCTCTTCGGCGGCGGCTTCCTCGGACTCGACAACATCGGCGTGTTCGACCGCTCGCAGCCGCTCCCGACGGGCGGCCACCTCGAGCAGGCGGACGGCACCGCGTGGATGGCGTTCTACTGCGCGACGATGCTCTCGATGGCGCTCGAGCTCGCGCGCGAGCACCCCGCCTACGAAGACATGGCGACGAAGTTCTTCGAGCACTTCGTCGCGATCACGGACTCGATCAACACGCTGGGCGGCACGGGCCTGTGGGACGAGGCGGACGGCTTCTACTACGACCAGCTCCACGCCGGCGACCAGCAGATCCCGCTGCGCGTGCGCTCGATGGTGGGCCTGCTGCCGCTGATCGCGGTCGAGGTGCTGGAGGCCGACACGCTCGCCGCGCTGCCCGACTTCCGGCGCCGCATGGACTGGTTCCTCGCGAACCGCCCGAGCCAGGCGCGCCACATCGTCTCCGACGGCGCGCAGCACGGCCGCTCGCTGCTGTGCATCGCGTCGCGCGAGCGGCTCGCGCGCGTGCTGCGCACGGTCCTCGACGAGGCGGAGTTCCTCTCGCCGCACGGGCTGCGCGCGCTCTCGCGCGTCCACCGCGAGCAGCCGTACCGCTTCCGGGTCGGCGAGCAGGAGTTCCGCGTCGACTACGACCCGGCCGAGTCGACGAGCGGCCTGTTCGGCGGCAACTCCAACTGGCGCGGCCCCGTGTGGCTCCCCGTGAACTACCTGCTGATCGAGGCGCTCCAGCGCTACGGCCACTTCTACGGCGACGCGCTGCAGGTCGAGTGCCCGACGGGCTCGGGACGCACGACGGATCTCGCCGGCGCGGCGCGCATGCTCGCCGAGCGACTCGTCGGCCTGTTCCTGCCCGACGCAGCCGGGCGGCGCCCCTGCCACGGCGACGAGCCCCGCTTCGCCGGCGATCCGCACTGGCGCGACCTGCTCGTCTTCCCCGAGTACTTCCACGGCGACGACGGCCGCGGCGTCGGCGCGCGCTTCCAGGGCTGGACGACGCTGGTGGTGCGCTGCCTCGAGGATCTCGCGTGAGGCCGCGACGCGCGCGCTACGCCGTCGGCGGCGCGCCGACCGCTCGCACCTCGACGCTGCCGTGGCGCGCGCCGGGGCAGCGCGCGGCCCACGCGAGCGCGGCGTCGCGGTCGGGCACGTCGATCAGGAAGTAGCCGCCGAGCTGCTCCTTGGTCTCGGCGTACGGGCCGTCGAGGACGCGCGCGCGGCCCTCGGCGCTGCGCACCGTCGCAGCGGTGGACGACGGCTCCAGCCGGTTCGAGCCGCGCAGGACGCCCGCCGCGGCGAGCGCCTCGGTGTACGCGTGGTAGGCCGCGACCCACTGCTTCTGCTCGTCGGGCGGAAGCTGCGGCCAGCGGGTCGGATCGCTGTAGACGAGGAGTACGAACTGCATGGTCTCTCCGATCGAATCGCGGCGGGCACCACGCCCGCCATTCCGTATGACGCGCGAGCCGCGCCGATTCCGACCGCTCAGGCCGCGTGCGACGCCGGGTCGCGGGCCGCCGCGGCCCGCGCGGCGCCCAGCACGTCCTGCGCCGCCAGCATCCAACACGTCTCCGCGTAGAGCTTGAGCGCGTCCTCCGCCACCGAGAGCCAGCTCTCGAGCGCCTTCGCCTGCGGCTCGGCGAGGAAGGTCTCGAAGAGATCGCTGCGGTTGGTCGCGGCGTCGAGCACGACCATCGCGCACGCCAGCGCGGCGCCCCAGACGGCGTAGGGCCGGGCGCTCCGCCAGCGCAGCAGCTCGGCGCGGTGCGCGAACGCGAGCGCCGCGCCCGCGACGCCGTAGAGCCCGACGATCGCGTCGTCGAGCCGGTCCGTGAGCGGCGTCTCGCGGATCCCGAAGAGCCAGTGGACGAGCTTGTCGAGGTTCTCGTGGATCGCGAACAGCTCGTCGGCCGCGAGGAAGGCGAAGCCGATCGCGGCGACGCGCCAGATCGCGGCCGCCTCGGCGCGCCGCACGCGGCCGATCTGCGAGGCGAGCCGCGCGATCCACAGCAGCAGCGCGCCGGAGGCGAGGTTCACGAGCCCGCCCTCCTTGAAGTGGAGGTCGGGCGTGCCGGCGAGCGCGCCGAGCGCCGTGGCGCCCGCGAGCAGCAGGCTCGCGTTGCGCAGCGTGCGGCGGGCGGCGGAGCGGGTGCGCACGCGCGCCTCGCGGAGCAGGGCCGCGACGCCTAGGAGGCTGACCCAAGATGAATCGGGTCGCCCGGCCGCCGCGGCATCGCCGCCAACTGCGTTGCGCTCCTTGCGCCGTAGCTCCCGCTACGGCTCAGTCGCGCGCCTTAGTCGATCGTCTCGTAGTCGGACGGCCGCACGTCGCGCGTCTTCTGCCAGTACTCGAGCAGCGTGAACGGCCAGTTCTGCGCGACGCGGCCGCTCTCGCTCTTGTACCAGCTGTTCACCTTCGCGACGCCCCACGCCATCGAGAGGTTGCCCTCGTCCACCCAGGCGTTGTAGGCGTCGTGCACGTCCTTCCGGCAATCGAGCGCGCGGTGGCCGCCGGCGAGCACGAGCCGCAGGCAGCTCGTGATGTAGCGCGCCTCGCACTCCGAGAAGTAGATGATGCTGCCGTTCACCACGATGTTGGTGTTCGGCCCGTACATGCAGAAGAAGTTCGGGAAGCTCGGGATCGTGACGCCGAGGTAGGCGCGCGCGTTGCCCGCCCACTGCTCGTGCAGGTCGACGCCGCCGCGGCCGACGACGCGCATCGGCGTCAGGAACTTCGACGCCTGGAAGCCGGTGCCGTAGACGATCACGTCGGCCTCGTGCAGCGCGCCGTCCTTCGTGACGACGCCGCGCTCGGTGATCTCGCGGATCGCGTCGGTGATCAGATGGACGTTCGGGCGCTTCAGCGCCTGGATCCAGGCGCCGTTGTCGACCAGGATGCGTTTGCTCGCCGGCGGGTAGTCGGGGACGATCTTCTCCGCGAGATCGGGCCGGTCCAGCACCTGCATCTTCAGCGCGAGCGTCAGCAGGTTGCGCATCTCCTCGTTGCTCGCGGAGACCGCGTGCGCGAGGTCGGGCCAACTGCGGTCGACGCGCGCGCGCGGCAGGAACATGCCGTCGCCGAGGCGCCAGAACAGCCAGAAGCGGTGCCAGTGCGAGGCGCTCGGCACGTGCGTCAGGATCCAGCGCTGCCCGGCCGGGATCTCGGCGTGGTACTGCTCGACCGGCAGCATCCAGTTGGGCGTGCGCTGGAAGACGTCGAGGCGCGCCGCCTCCTCGGCGATCACCGGCACGAACTGCGCCGAGCTCGCGCCCGTGCCGATCACCGCGACGCGCCGGCCGGCGAGCGGCACCGAGTGGTCCCAGCGCGCCGAGTGGAAGGACGGGCCTTCGAAGCGCTCGCGGCCGGGGATGTCGGGCAGCTTCGGCACGTTGAGCTGGCCGACCGCGCTGACGACGGCGTTGGCCTCGACGACTTCCTCGCGGCCGTCCGCGGTGCGCACGCGCACGCGCCAGAGCGCGCGCTCGTCGTCCCACTCGGCGAGCAGCACCTCGCTGCGGAAGCGGATGCGCTCGCGCACGCCGAACGCCTCGGCGCAGTCGCGGAAGTAGTCGAGCAGCACCGGCTGCGTCGAGAAGTGCTGCGGCCAGTCGGCCTTCTGCGCGAACGAGTAGCTGTAGAAGCTGTTGGCGACGTCGACGCGGCAGCCCGGATAGGTGTTGTCGTACCAGGTGCCGCCGACGTCGTCGTTCTTCTCGAAGATCGTGAAGTCGACGCCCGCCTGGCGCAGCCGGTACGCGATCAGCAGGCCCGACATGCCGGCGCCGATGACCGCGACGGAGAACGGCCGCTCGGGCGCGAGCTCCTGCTTGCTCCAGCCCGGCGCGCGCAGGTCGCGCTCCGACACCGAGAGCTCCTCCTCGACGATCGGGAGGTACGGCTCGATGGCGCCGTCCGGCGCGAACCAGGCGAGGATCGCGCGCAGGAACGCGCGGTCGGGCGGCGGCGCCACCTTGCAGCCGCCGTCGCGGAAGCGCGCGAGCACGCCGAGCGCGAGCGCGCGCGCGGCTTCCGCCGCCGCGGCGCCGCCGACGAAGCCGCTCGGATCCGGCAGCAGCGACGTCGTGTCGGGACGCAGCTCGTCCCGCAGCAGCGAGAGGTCGCCCGTGATCTGCGCGAGCGCCGGCAACAGCGACGGCAGGTGCGCGTCGGCGAGCGCCTGCGCGATCTCGTCGTCGGAGGCGGTGATGGGCTGGATCGGCTGCGAGAGCGACATGCGCGCGGCTCCGGTTCTCGAGGTGACGAGATTGGACCGAAGCCGCAGCCGGCGCGCCAGCCTCGCGCGCGCCGCGTCAGCGGAGCTGCGTACGCCGGCTCGCGAGCGCGTCGACGCGCAGCGCGATCGCGCGGCTCATCGCGCCGAGCGCCGCGCTCTGCGCGGCCACGAGATCTTCCGAAGCGGCCGACGCGACCGCCTCCTCCACGCGCGTCTCCTCGACGGCGAGCGCGCGGCCGCTCGTCGCGTCGGCGATCGTCCAGATCGCGCGCAGCACCACGCGCTGCGCCGCCACGCCCTCGAACTCGCGCACGTCGAGCGCGATCCGGTAGTGCGCCGGGAAGCGCGGCTCGGTCGGGTAGGTGACCACCTGCGCCGTGCCGAGCAGGCGCCCGAGATCGTCGGCGACGACGCGCAGGACGTCGTCGCGCAGCGACCCGCCCCAGCGGCTGCCGCCGGAGACGCCGAGCCGGTTCGCGCCGTCGCGCGTCACGACCTCGGGGCGGTCCAGGTAGCGCGGGAACTCGAGCGGCCCGACGACCAGCCCGAGGTCGGCGCGCGCCGCGAGCGGCGGCCCGGCCGCGGGGCCCGCGCCCGAGCGCAGCGCGTAGAAGGAAGGCTGCACGCCGCGGCCGAAGCAGCCGGCGCCGAGCGCGCCGAGCACCGCGAGCAGCGCGAGCGCGCGCGAGGTCCGGTTCGTCATCACTCGTCCCCGTCCTTTCCGAAGATCAGCGAGCTCGGCTGGCTCTGGATCTGGTCCGCCGCGAGGCCGAGCGCGCGCGCCGCGTCGGAGAGCTCGAGCAGCGTGCGCCGCAGCTCGGCGTTGACGCTCGAGTCCGGTCCGACCGACGCAACGGTGCGTCGGGTCTGCTCGAGCGTGGCCTCGAGCGCCGGCGCGACGCCCTTCAGCTCCGCGAGCGTCGTGCGCAGCGCTGCGAGCGAGCCGTCGAGGTTCCGGCCGATGTCGTCGATGGGCACCTTGCCGAGCCGCTGCACGAGCTGCGTCACGTTCGCCGTGATCTCCTCGATCGGCGTCGGGATGGTCGGCAGCTCCGCCACCTCGCCGCTCCAGTCCACCTGCGCGGGCGGCGCGTTCGGGTGGAAGTCGAGCGCGACCACGAGCTGGCCCGTCAGCAGGTTGCCCGTCTTGAGCTGCGCGCGCAGGCCCCTCGCGACCATGCGCTCGAGCGCCTCGCGCCGCTCGGCCTCCTCGAACTGGAAGTGGACGAAGCGCTCCGGCTCGAGCTCGATCTCCACCGGGATGTACATGCGCCTCGCTTCGCGGTCGAACGCGAGCGTGACGTTGGTCACCTCGCCGACCGGGATGCCGCGGAACTCGACCGGCGAGCCGACGGCGAGCCCGCGCACGGACTGGTCGAACTCGAGGCGGTAGGGGACGCGCTTCGTGTACTGGCGCGTCTCGGCCGCCGTGCGGCTCTCGAAGAGCGGGAACACGGCGTCGGCCTCGGCCCGCTCGCCGCGCGCGGCGGGCGGCGTGTCGAACGCGATGCCGCCGACCAGGATCGAGATCACGGACTGCGTGTCGATGCGGACGCCGTCGGCGCCGATCGAGGCGTCGATGCCGCTCGCGTTCCAGAAGCGGCTGCCGGCGTGCACGCGCGCGTCGTAGGGCGCCTCGACGAAGATGCGCGTCGTGATGCCGTCGCCCTCCGCGTCGAGCTCCGACGACACCACGCGCCCGACCGGAATGCCGCGGAAGAAGACCGGCGAGCCGACCTCGACCGCGCCCGCCCGATCCGAGCGCAGCACGAACTGGCGCCCCGGCTCGTCGGTGGTGACGAGCGGCGCCACTTCCAGGCCCGCGAAGCGGCGCGTGCGCTCGCCCTCGAAGACCGGGTCGACGCCGATGTACGAGCCCGAGAGCAGCGTGCCGAGGCCGCTCACCTGGCCGCCCGCGACGCGCGGCTTCACGACCCAGAAACGCGTCTTGTCGGTGAGGTAGCGCTTCGCGCCGTCGACCATGCGCGCGTGGCACACGACGCCGGAGAGGTCCTTCTCGAGCTCGACGCTCTCGACGACGCCGACCGCGACGTCCTTGTACCGGATCTCGGTCTTGCCGGCCTCGAGCCCTTCGGCGGACTCGAACGTGATCGCGATCGACGGCCCGCGTTCGGAGAGCGCGCGCCAGGCGACGAAGGCGCCGACGGCGAGCGCGACGAGCGGGATCAGCCAGACGATGGACGGACGGCGGCGCGGCTCGACGACGGCGTCGGACACGCCGTCGAGTGAGGTGGGTTCGCTCATGTTTGCCTTCCTTGGCTCGTGTCCCAGACGAGGCGCGGGTCGAACGACTCCGCGGCGAAGATCGTGAGCACGACGACGGCGCCGAAGAACACGGCGCCGAGGCCGGCCTCGATCGTCGCGAGGTTCCCGAGCCGCACCAGCGCGACCAGGATGGTGACGACGTAGATGTCCACCATCGACCAGCGCCCGATCGCCTCGGTGAGGCGGTAGAGCCGCGTGCGCTCGGCCGGGCGCCACGCGGAGCGCCGCTGCACCGACACCAGCAGGAACGCCAGGATCGCGATCTTCATCAGCGGCACGAACACGCTGGCGACGAAGATGATCAGCGCGAGCGGCCACATGCCGTGCATCAGCAGGTAGATCGCGCCCGAGAGGATGGTGTCCGACTGCGCCTTGCCGAGCGAGATCACCGTCATCACCGGGAACAGGTTGGCCGGCACGTAGCAGACCATCGCGGCGATCAGGAACGCCCAGGTGCGCTCGAGGCTGCGCGGCTTGCGGAAGTGGAGCGCCGCGCCGCAGCGCGGGCAGCGGGCGCCGTGCGCGCGGCCGTCGACGCGGCTCAGCAGGCCGCAGTCGTGGCAGCTCGCGCACGAGGCGCCGAGCGCGGTGGCGGCCGGCGCGCTCACCGGCGTCCCTCGACGCGTTCCCAGACTTCTTCCGGGTCGAACGCCGCCATCGCCGCCGACAGCACGAGCATCAGCAGCACGAACGACCACAGCGCGAGACCGGGCACGATCGTCGCCATGCCCATCAGCTTCGGGATGGCGACGATGATGCCCAGCATGAAGACCTCGATCATGCTCCACGACGTCGCGTGCCGGAGCAGCCGGAACGCGGTGGGCAGGCCGGGCGGAACGCGGCCGATGCGCACGAGGCCGAGCACGTAGAGCAGCAGCGAGAGCTGCGCGACGGGCGCCACCTCGATCGTGAGCGCCACGAGCGCGGCGATCTCCGGCTTGCCGCCCTTCCACAGGTCCACGATGCCGGTCACGACGTTCGTCTGCGTGACGCGCCCGCGCATCTCGAAGGAGAGGAACGGAAAGGCGTTGGCGACCGCGAACAGGATCGCGGCCGCGAGCGCGAGCGCGAGCGTGCGCTCGAAGCCGTTGCGCGTGCGCTTGCGCAGCAGGCCGCCGCAGCGCCGGCAGCGCGCAGTGACGCCTTCCGGCAGCGGGCCGAGCCGGTGGAGCAGGTCGCAGTCGTGACAGGCGACGGTCGGCACCGGCGGCGGAGCATGACGCGCGCCTCCGGGTCCGGCACGCGCGAGGCGCCGGGCGTGGCGCGAAATGACAGGTCCGCTCTCGGCGACCTGCCAGATTCGGCGCGGATCCTCCAAGGAGACGCCAGATGGATCGCGATTCGAAGAGGGCAGCGACGACGGCGCGCGCACGCGGCCCGCGGCTACTGATCACGCTGCTCGTCATCGGGGCGGCGGTGAGCGGCGACGCTTCGCAAGCGAGCCCGCCCGCGGCGCTCGATCGCAGCGTGCTCCCGATCCACCTGCCCGCCCCGCCGCGCTACACGGATCTCGACGTGCGTGAGGCCACGCCGCCGCCGCGGGCGGAGGCGAAAGCGCCCGACGGCGCGCCGAACGTGGTGCTCGTGCTGATCGACGACATGGGCTTCGCCACGCCCAGCAGCTTCGGCGGCCCGGTCGCCATGCCGACGCTCGAGCGGCTCGCGCAGAACGGGCTCCGCTACAACAACTTCCACACCACGGCGCTCTGCTCGCCGACGCGCGCCGCGCTCAAGAGCGGGCGCAACCACCACGTGAACAACATGGGATCGATCACCGAGGCCGCCACCGGCTTCCCCGGTCAGACCGGGCAGATCCCGGACAGCGTCGCGCCGGTGGCCGAGATGCTGCGCCTCAACGGCTACAGCACCGCCGCGTTCGGCAAGTGGCACGAGCTCGCGACCTGGGAGACCAGCGTCTCCGGCCCGATGACGCGCTGGCCGACGGTCGGCGGCGGCTTCGACGAGTTCTACGGCTTTCTCGGCGGCGAGACCAACCAGTGGGCGCCCGCGCTCTATCACGGCACCACGATGGTCGAGCTCCCGGCCGATCCCGACTACCACTTCACGACCGACATGACGGACAAGGCCGTCGCGTGGATGAAGTACCAGAAGGCGATCACGCCCGAGAAGCCGTTCTTCGTGTACTTCGCGCCCGGCGCGACGCACGCGCCGCACCACGTGCCCGCGGAGTGGATCGCGCGCTGGAAGGGCAAGTTCGACCAGGGCTGGGACCGGCTCCGCGAGGAGACGCTGGCGCGGCAGATTGCGGCGGGCGTGGTGCCCGCGGGCACGAAGCTCGCGCGCAAGCCCGAGGCCATCCGGGACTGGAGCTCGCTGGGCGCCGACGAGAAGCGCCTGTTCGCGAAGCAGGCGGAGGTGTATGCGGCTTTCGCCGAGATGACCGATCACGAGATCGGCCGCCTCGTACGAGCGCTGGAAGACCTCGGTCAGCTCGAGAACACGGTCTTCATCTACATCGCGGGCGACAACGGCGCGAGCGCCGAGGGCGGCATGGAGGGGCTCTACAACGAGTCCAGCTACTTCAACGCGGTGCCCGAGCAGCTCCCCGACATGCTCGAGAAGATCGACGTCTGGGGCTCGCCCGAGACCTACCCGCACATGGCCGCCGGCTGGGCGGTCGCCTTCGACACGCCCTTCACGTGGACCAAGCAGGTGGCGTCGAGCCCGGGCGGCGTCCGCAACGGCATGGTGATCCACTGGCCGAAGGGGATCCGCGCGAAGAACGAGGTGCGCAGCCAGTTCCAGCACGTGATCGACGTGGCTCCGACCATCCTCGAAGCGGCCAAGCTGCCGGAGCCGAAGGTCGTGAACGGCGTCCGCCAGGTCCCGATGCAGGGCACCAGCATGCTGTACGCGTTCGACGACGCGAAGGCGAAGGACCGCCACGTCACGCAGTACTTCGAGATCTTCGGCAACCGCGCCATCTACCACGACGGCTGGCTGGCCGGCACCGTGCACAAGGCGCCCTGGGAGGCGCAGCCGCGGCGCCCGCTCGCCGGCGACGTGTGGGAGCTCTACGACCTGCGCTCCGACTTCAGCGCTTCCACCGATCTCGCGGCGGCGCAGCCGGCGAAGCTCGCCGAGCTGCAGGCGCTGTTCATGCGGGAAGCGGCGGCGAACCAAGTCCTGCCGATCGACGACCGCTCGATCGAGCGCCTGGTTCCCGCGCTGGCAGGCCGGCCCGACCTGATGGCCGGACGCACCTCGCTGACGCTCAGCGAGGGCATGGTCGGCATGCAGGAGAACGTCTTCCTCAACGTGAAGAACAAGTCGCTGACGATCACCGCCGACGTGGTGGTGCCGGACGGCGGCGGCAACGGCACGCTGATCGCGCAGGGCGGCCGCTTCGGCGGCTGGTCGCTCTACGTGAAGGACGGCAAGCCGGCCTACACCTACAACTTCCTGGGGCGGGACGAGACGACGATCGCCGCCGCGCGCGCGCTGCCCGCGGGCGACGCCACGATCCGCTTCGACTTCGCCTACGACGGCGGCGGCCCGGGCAAGGGCGGCACGGGCACGCTCCACGTGAACGGCGAGCAGGTGGCGCAGGGCCGGATCGAGCGCACGCAGCCCGCGATCTTCTCGGCCGACGAGACGGCCGACGTCGGCGTCGACCTCGCGACGGCGGTCGTCGAGAGCGTCGGCGCCGAGAAGGCGTCGCGCTTCACCGGCCGGATCCCCAAGCTGGTGGTCGAGGTGCGCGACGCGAACCAAACCGCCGGCGCCGCCGGCCGGAGCGAGCGATGAGCGCGAGATCGAATCGGCGCGCGTGGCTGTCCGGCGCCGCGTCCGCGGCGATGCTGCTGGCGGCGAGCGCCGCGTCCGCGCAGCCTGCCGCGAGCTCCGCTGCCGCGAACGCGGCGCGCGATCCGCGCGCGGCGGCGGTCGTCGAGCGGATGGCGGAGACGCTGGTCGCCGCGCAGGCGCTCCGCGTCGAAGGCGACATCGCCTGGGACGTCGTGCAGGCGGACGGGCAGACGCTCGAGTTCGGCGCGACGCGCGAGCTCGTGCTGCGCCGCCCCGACCGGCTGCGCGCCGACCTCGTGCTGCGCGAAGGCGGCGAGCGCCGGCTCTTCTACGACGGCCGCCAGGTCGTGCTGCACGATCCCGTCCACGGCGTCTACGCCGCGATCGAGCGCAGCGGGCCGGTGGGCGAGGTGGCCGCGTTCGTGGCCGAGCGCCTCGGCATCCCGATCGCGCTCGCCGAGCTGCTCTCGCCGGATCTCGCCGCGCTGCTCTCGGAGAAGATCGACGCCGCACACTACGTCGCGACCGAGACGCTCGACGGCGTCGCGTGCGACCACGTCGCGCTGCGGGGCGCCGCTGGCGGGATGCAGCTCTGGGTCGGAACGAAGGACGCGCTGCCGCGCCGCATCTCGATCACCTACGAGCACGAGGAAGGACGTCCCCAGTTCCGGGCGCGCTTCGCCGACTGGGATCTCTCGCCGCGCGTCCCGGACGCGACGTTCGTCTTCGATCCGCCCGCGGGCGCGGAGAAGATCGCGTTCGCGGTGCACGGCGCGCCGGCGCCGAAGGAGGGTCCGCGATGAGCCGGCCGACTCTGCGGCGCGCTCGCGCGCTCGCCGCGTTCGTCGCGCTCGCGTTCGTGTTCGCCGGCGTGGCGGACGCCCAGCGTCGCGGCGGCGGTGGAGGCGGACGTAGTGGCGGCGGCGGCTTCGAGCGCTCCGGTCCGGCCGCGCACGGCTCGTTCAGCGGAGGCGGCGGCGCGGCGCGGCATTCGGGCGAAGGCCGGGCCGCGATGCAGCAGCGCGCGTCCGGCTCGGCGCGCCAGGGCCAGGCGGCGCAGCAACGGGGCACCAACCAGGCCACCCGCCAGCAGTCGGCGAGCGGCGCCCAGCAGAGCCGCCAGTCGCAGCAGGACGCGAACCGCGAGGACTGGCAGCAGCAGCAGGGCGCCATGCAGGAAGACCGCCAGCAACAGCAGAAGGACATGCAGGAAGATCGCCAGGACGCCTGGGACGACGCGGCCGACGACTATCACGGCGGCGTGTACTACGGCGGCAACGTCCACGTCTACGACAGTGGCGACGTCGCGGCGGCGACCGCGATCGCGGTCGGCACGGCGGTGACGGTCGGCGCGATGCAGCGGATGACGACGCCGACGGCGAGCGCACCCGCTCCCTGCGCGATGAACTCGGTCGTGGTCGGCGATGCGACCTACTACCACTGCGCGCCGAACTGGTATCAGAAGGCGTACGTGAACGGCGAGCTGTCGTACGTGAGCGTCGCGCCGCCGCCGGGCTTCTGAAGCGGCGCGCTACGCCGAGCGGCGGAACGCATGCGGCGACACGCCCGTCCAGCGCCGGAAGGCGCGCGTGAAGTTGGCGGAGTCGCTGTAGCCGAGATCGACCGCGATCTCGATGATCTTCCGCGTCGGATCGCCGAGCATCCGGCAGGCCGCCTCCAGGCGAACGTCCTCGACGACCCGCGCGAAGCTGAGCCCGTTCTCCGCAAGGCGCCGCTGCAGGGATCGTTCGCTCATGCGCACCGATTCGGCTGCCGCCGACAGGCTCGGCGTTCCGAGCTTGCACAGGGACTCGACCAACTGGCGCATCGATCCCGCGAAATCGCCGGCGGGGACGCCGTGGCCGCGGTACGCGGGCGCAGGCGCGAGCAGCGCGAACCGCCCGCTGAGGTAGCGCGCCGGGAAGACCAGCCCCGAGTGAGGCCGCTCGAAGACGACGCGCTCGCGCGCCAGCGCCCGGAGCTCGGCCGCGTGCGGCGGCGCGGGCCCTTCGAGATGGATCTCGTCGGGGCGCCAGTCGGCGCCCGCGGCCAGGCGGATCGCCTGCAGCAACAGCGCCAGCGCGAAGTCGCCCGCGACGCGCCGGCCCTGCGTCATGCGTGCGGTGTGACTCCAATGCACCCAGACCTGCTCACCGCGTCGCAGCGCCCAGAACTGCTGGCCGGTGTTGAACTGCCGCGCCGCCGCTCCCAAGGTCGCGAGCAGACCGCCGACGGTTCGGGCGCGCTCGAGCACGCCGCCCCAGTCGTGGAAGTCGACCAGCCGCGTCGCCGCGCCGAGCCGGAGGCCGAACCCGTCGTCTTCCGTCGCGCGCCGCGCCTCTTCGAACGCGGCGCCGGCCAGCGCCATCGGGACGAGCGCCGCGGGCTCGTGGAGCAGCGGCCGCAGCGCGCAGAGCACGGGACCGGGAGGTGCGCCGAGGCGATCGACGTAGCCGAGGACCGTCCGCACGACGTCGCTTCGCACCAGCGGAATGGGCTGCACGCGATCTCGACCTCCCGGAAACCGCACACGATGGAACAGTCGCCGATCCGCGTCGAGATGGCGCGAAATGACAGGCGGCGCGTCGCGCCGCGGGGATCGTCCGGCAGTGAACCGCGAGGAAAGGCTCGTACGAGATGAAACGCATCGCATCCCGGCCGCGACTCGGCATCGGCGTTCCGCTCGTGACGGCGGCGCTGCTCGCGCTCTGTGTCGCACCCGATGCGACCGCTCTGCCGCCCGCCGAAAGAAGCTGGGAGATCCAGCTCTCCATGTACGGCTGGCTCGCCGGCTTGAACGCCGACATCGAAGCGGGGGACGTCGAGACCGAGATCGACGCGAGCTTCCGCGACATCTTGAAGGACCTCGGATGGGCGGTGTTCGGCGGCCTCGAAGCGCGTTACGAGCGCTTCGTCCTGCTCACCGATGCGATGGGCATGCAGCTCGTCACCGACGAGAGCGGCAGCCCTCGCACGCGCTCGTTCCAGCGCTTCGCCAACGGACCGGGCGGCGACGTCCGGTTCGGCGAGTACGACGTGCACTCGCGTCTCACCACGTGGATGCTCGACGTGAAGCCGGGCTTGCGCGTGCTCTCGCACCCGATCGGCGGCCTCTTCGGCGGCGCCGAGCAGGCGGACGATCCGCGCCGACTCGACGTCGATCTGCTGGCCGGCTTCCGCTACTGGAACGTGACCAACAAGACCGGCGTCGAGATCGAGCCGGCCTCGCTGACGGTCGGCGGCCAGCCCGCCGCGCTTCCCGGCCTCGTCGCGGACCGCATCGACATCGACGGCAAGGTGAACGTGCCCGGCGCGTTCCTGCGCGGTGTGGACCGGGCGAAGCAGGACACCGTCGACTGGCTCGACCCGCTCGTCGGGCTGCGCGTCACGGCCGACGTCACGCAGCGCTGGAGCGTCTTCGCGCTCGGCGACGTCGGCGGCTGGGGCGTCGCCAACGCCTCCGATCTCACGTGGCAGGCGATGCTCGGCTCGCAGCTCCAGCTCTCGGAGCACTGGGCGCTGCGCGCCGGCTATCGCGCGCTCGGCGTGAACCGCGACACTGCGTTCGACGACGGCATCCTGCACGGCCCCCAGATCGGCGCCGTGTTCCGCTTCTAGCGCCGGCCCGGCGCACGAGGAGAGCTGATGACCACGTCGCGTGAAATGCGAATCCGAACGATCGTCCCCGGCTGCCTGCTCCTCCTGCTCGCGCTCGGCTGCGCGTCGACGAAGGTGTCGCCCCCGCAGAGTCACGGCCGCGACGACCGCATCGCGCGGCCCGGACGCGTGCTCGTCTACGACTTCGGCGCCGCGCGCTCGGAGGTCGCGGCCGACTCGCACGTCGCCGCGCAGCCGCAGCATCCGATGACGCCGGAGCAAATGGCCGCGGCGCGCAAGCTCGGCGTGGAGGTCGCCGAGCGGCTCGCGAAGGCGATCGACCAGATGGGCATTCCGGCGGAGCGCGCGACGGGCGACGAGGCGCCGAACCTGAACGACCTCGTGATCCGCGGCACGTTCGTGACGCTCGACGAGGGCAGCGTCGCCAAGCGCATGACGATCGGCCTCGGCGCCGGCGCCTCGCACCTCTCGACGGTGGTCGAGGGCTACCAGATGACGGAGCGAGGCCTGCGCAAGCTCGGCTCGGGCAGCGTCGACGCGGGCGGCGGCAAGCTGCCGGGCGCGGCGCTGCCCGCGGCGGTCGCGATCGCGACCGCCAATCCGATCGGCCTGATCGTCACCAGCGCCGTCAAGGCGGGCGGCGAGATGAGCGGCAAGAGCACGATCGAGGGCCGCGCGCAGCAGACCGTGGACCAGATCGCCGAGCGGCTGCGCGTGCGCTTCCGCGAGCAGGGCTGGATCCAGTGATCCGCCTCTAGCCGAGAAACTCGAGCAGCTCGAACAGATTGCCGTCCGGGTCGCGGCCGTAGCAGACCTTGACGGTCGCCTGGAGCACGGGCTCCGAGAGGAACGCGACGCCGGCGGCGCGCAGGCGCTCGTACTCGCTCTCGATCTGCTGCACCTCGAAGCACAGGTGCGCGATGCCGTGGTCGGCGTTGCGGCGCGGGCCGCCGGCGGGACGCGGCGCGGGCTTCTCGTACTCGAAGAGCTCGAGCCGCGACGCGCCGCGCGCCAGCATCACGACGCGGCCCTTCGTCTCGGGCGCGGCGTGCGTGCGGCGGAACTCCGCGTTGCTCTCGTCCCACGCGAAGTCGAACTCGACCGCGAAGCCGAAGTGCTCGCGGTAGAAGCCGGCCAGGCGCTCGAGATCGGGCGTCGAGAGCGCCGTGTGGTGCAGGCCGACGAGCATCGCGGCTCCTCAGATGCGCGCGTCGCGCAAACAGGTGCGCACCGCGGCGGCGAGCCGGCGCGCGATTTCGTCCACCGGCTCGGCGGCGAGCGCGTCGGAGAACACCTCGACGCCGATCGGCGCCGGGCACTTGCCGGCCGCGAGGTGCCGCACCAGCGCCGCGAGCGGCGCGTCGCCCTCGCCGGGCGCGAGCCGGCGGTGCAGCGTCTCGTCGATCGGGTCGGGCTCCGCCTGCGCGGGCGCGTCGCCGAGCTGGATGCCGAACACGCGCGCCGCGTCGACGCTCGCGAGCGGCGCGCCGCTGCGGAAGTGGTGCCACGCGTCCAGCATGACGCCGCCGTTGGCGCGGCCGGCGCGCTCGACGACCGACGCGGCGGTCGCGGCGTCGCGCAGCTTCGTCCACGGCAGGAACTCGAGCGTGACGAGCAGCCCGTGCGCAGCGGCCCGGTCGCAGAGCGCGGCGAACGCGCCGGCGACGGCGTCGAGCGGGACGTCGCCGGGATCCGCGAGCGCGGCGTTGATCGAGCGCGCGCCGAGCGCGTCCGCGATCGCGTAGAACTCCGACTCCGGCGTCGCGAGGAAGCCGCGGCCCGCGTCCGACACGCCGGCCGCGCCGGCGCCCGGCATCCACGCGAGCAGCGGGTCGATCTCCGCGACCGCGACGCCGGAGTCGCGCAGCGCCGCGCGCAGGTCGGCGTCGGTCAGACCGGCGGCGCGCGCGCGCTGGTAGTCGTGCGGGAAGAGCGAGATCGCGGCGAAGCCGTGCGCCGCCGCGGCCGCGACGCGCTCGAGGAAGCCCGCCGCCGGCGCGCTGCCGGCGCACAGCACGAGGTCGCCGAAGCCGAGCCGCGTCACGCGGCGCTCGCGCGCGGAACGGTCGCGAAGGCGGCGGCGTCGCGCGTCCGGTCCATCGCGGGGTGATACCGCGCCTGGACCGGACGCGCCGCCGCGCGGCCGGCGTCAGGGCTGGAAGGCGCCGAGCGAGAAGTGGAGACCGCTGCTCGACGCGATCTCGATCGGCGCGCCAACCGGGTCGAAGTGCAGCGCCGACGCGGCGTCGCCGTCGGTCGAGAACTCGATCGAGCCGAGCGTCACTCCGTTCTCGTCCTCGCCCACGTAGATCGTGCCGCGCGGCACGCCGCCCACGCGCAGCTCGTAGTCGCCCATCGGGACGAACTCGACGTCGACGGCGAAGCGGCGACCGCAGTCCACCTGCGTGCGGAGCGAGGCGACCGCCCAGCCGTCGGCGTGCGGCACGAGCGCCTGCTGCGCGAAGCGGCTCGTGCACCAGTCGAGGCCGTGGACGCTCGCGTAGACGCCGCCCGCGTACAGGCCGACGCCGTCGAGCCGCACCTCGACGCCCGCGTTCTCGGGGTCGAGGCCCGCCGGGTCCACTGCGATCTCGCCGCTTCCACCGGAGGCGTCGATCGCTCCGCGCGACACGCCGTCCACGACGAGCTCGTACTGACCCGGCTCCACGTCCTGCAACGCGACGACGAGCGTCTCGACGCCGCCGATCGTGCGCAGCTGCGCGTACCCGCCGCCCGGCGCGAACGACGCGAGCGGCGCGTGATCCGTTCGCACGAAGTCGGGATGGCTCGCGTCGGCGAGCACGAGCACCTCGGCGCCCGCGGCGTCGAGCACGGCGACGCGCCGGCCGCGCGGGTCGTGCGCGGGCACCGACACCGCGATGCCGCCGTCGCCCGCGCCCGTCGCGTCGGTCTCGACGTCGGCGACCGCGACGCCGTCGAACGCGAGCTGGTACACGGAGTCGGGCGCGAGCCCGGCGACCTCCGCGTAGGCGGAGCGCCGCGTCGCCGAGAGCAGCACCTCGAAGCCGCCGCTTCCCGGCGCGCCGGCGACGGCGGGCACGAGCGGCGCGCGCAGGAAGTACGCGGCGTCGCCGGAGCTGGGAGCGCGACACGCCGCGTGGGTGACGAGAGCGCAGGCCGCAAGCACGAGGCAGCCACGGCGCACGGGGCGGAGGATCGGCAAGGGGGTCTCCGATCTGCCGCGCGGTCCGACGGTCGAGAGAGCAAGCGACGTGCCGGCGTGTCGCGCCGCGTGGCGCGTCCGCGCGGCGCTCGGCGCAGCGCGCCGGCAGCCCCGCGGTTCGGATCGGAACACCGCGAGTACGACCTCGCGCTGGACCGGCGTTCAGACGCGCGCCCAGTACTCGCTCGCGAGGATCGCGCGGCAGCGCGGCAGATCGAGGAACTCGCGCGCGTCGGCGAGGATCGCGTCGCGGCCGGCGTCGGAGTCGTAGAAGCGTTCGCGGAAGCTGGCGAGATCGGGGAAGTGCAGCAGCGCGATGCCGTCGGGGTTCGGTGTCGGCGCGCCGAGCGTGCGCTTCACCGTGAGCTGCTCGTAGCCCGACATGCCGGCGTGATGCCGCAGCGCGAGCGGCGCGTGGCGCTCGCGCCAGTGCGCGTCGAACTCGCCGGCGTCGAGGTCGGGCGCGCGCACGGCGGTCGCGACGAACACCACGCCCGGCGAGCGCTCGCCGGCGCGCTGCGTGCCGCTCGGCTCGCGCAGCCGGCGCACGTTCGCGATGTGCGCCTGCGCACCCGACAGCCACGCGAGCGCCTCGGCGGGCGGCTGCATCTCGGGCCGCGACGGCGC
>QEVM01000103.1 GCA_003576805.1 Pseudomonadota bacterium
AACCGCGCTCCACCGGTCCTTGCTCCATCGACTCTCCCCCTCGCGGAGGGGTCAGTTTTCATGTCGTCAGGGGGTCAGTTTTCGATGTCGCCCGACAGCGCCGGGGCTGGCACGGCATCGTCCGGAGCCGGGTCCCTTCCCTGGCACGCTGCATGCAACCCGTCCCGAAAGGAGAATCATGACATGAATCTCGCACTCACTCGTGCCACCGGCGCGATGGCGAGCTGCATCGAGAACTGCATCGGCTGCGCAGCCGTCTGCACGGAGACTTCGATCCATTGCCTCGAGCGCGGCGGCGCGCACGCGGATTCGCACCATGTACGACTGCTGCTCGATTGCGCAGAGATCTGCCGGACGAGCGCGGACTTCATGCTGCGCGGCTCCGATCTCCACTCGGAGACCTGCGCTGTGTGCGCCGACGTCTGCGACCGATGTGCGGACGAGTGCGAGCGGATGGCACGCGACGACCAAGCGATGCAGCGCTGCGCCGAGGCGTGCCGTCGGTGCGCAGAGTCGTGCCGCCAGATGGCGGGCGGCACGCGTGTGAGCCGGGCGGCCTGACGTCGCATGCGAGGGCTGGCAGGAAGAGAGAGTGGGAGTCGTCGCGTGGCGTGCGGGACGGTGGCGTTGGGCGCACTCGTCGTGGCCAGCGCATGCTCCGGTCTGCACTTGCAGCAGCGCGACGATGCCTCGTTCGTCCGCGGTCCGTACAACTCTGCCTTCTTCTGGCGCCATCGGGAGGAATTTCGGTTCCAGGGCGCGATCCACGTCGCCCATGCGCTCCAGCACGACCGGCTCCAGCTGACGCCGCTCGCCGATCACGAAGTCGTCGACGCGAGGACGGACGCCGAGTACCTCGAGGCGGCGCGACATCCACCGCTCACCGGGCCGACGATGATGCTCTACGGACCCCACGTCGGGCAGGCGATCTGGGATCTCTACCGCGCGATCGACTGGACCCATCAGCATCACGAGCAGACGTACGACATCCTGATGGACCGCGACATTGCATGGAACGAGAAGGCGGCGTGGACCGAGCGCTCGGTGCACGCGTATCTCGCTCGCCAGCCGGGAATCGCCCGCAGCGAAGCGCCGCTCGACGTCACGATGCGCCGGGCCGGCGTGATGGGGAAGCCGTACACGACGCTGTTCCGCAACGAGTATCCCGAGTCGAACGACTTCTTCTACATGGCGCACTGGTGGCATCCGGTGATCTATGAGGCCGTGATGATCTCGGGCAACGACGAGGAGCAGGAGTCCGCGGTGCACGATACGCACGCGCTCACGCCGCACGTGCTCGCCGACCGGCCGAAGCGCATGCTGCTGAGCCGCGAGGCGATGCCGCGCTACGCGCGGCTCTCGCCCGAGTCGGCGAACATCTTCGACAACCTCCACATGCTGCACGGCATCGCCTACGACATCCTCGCGTACGAGGGCTGGACGATGGACGAGAAGCGCCGCGAGCTCGACCGCGTGATCGCGGCGATGTCGCATCAGCCCGGCGACGAGCAGCTCGCTCGGAAGTTCGCGTTGCCGTACCCCGAGATGGATCCGCGCGTCTACGCCGATTGGATGCGCGGCTCGGACGGCGAGATGACGCGCATCATGTTCGAGATGCTCGAGGAGATGTGGCCCATGATGAGTCCGGACGGGAGCCGTGAGCCGCCGGCCGCCGCCGTCGAGCAGATGCGGCTGAAGCTGCAGCCGGGCATGCAGCCCGGTGAGGTCCCGGGATCACTGATGGAGGCCATCGGGCACGTCGTCCCCGGCATGAAGCTCGATCCCACGTCGATGCAGCCGGGCACCACGCCCCGCAAGATGATCGACGCAATGTTGGCGGGCTGGCAGCGCCGCTACGGCGCGATGCTGGACGTCGCGCCGATCGACATGTCGTCGGACCCCGCGAGCCGCCCGGCCCTCGCCGCGAGCGGTCCGTCGGAGGAGGCGCGATGAGGACTGCGGTCGCGTGTTGGGCGCTCGCTCTGGTGGCGAGCGTCGCGTGGCCGGATCGGGGCGCGCTCGCCGCCGACCACACCAATCTCGAGGAGGGGCTTCCGACGGACCTTACCGACGCGGTGCCGATCGGCTACCTCGGCCGCGAGGTGCAGGGCTTCTTGCGCTACCAGCACGACGACGGCGGCGCCGAGGACTTCCTCGGCGAGGCGCGCCTCGAGTTCGGCTTCCCGCGCAACGCGCAGATCTCCGTCTCCGGGTCGTATCGCTTCGGAGAAGTGGAGCCGGACGGGTTTCAGCCGACCCGCCTTGAGGGCCTCTACAACTTCAATCAGGAAAGCCGCTGGCTGCCGTCGACGGCTCTCGCCGCTGCACTCGACTTCCCGACCGGCAACGATTCGCACGGCTTCGATCCCACCGTGAAGGCGATCCTCACGAAGACGGTTCCGTTCACGGAGCGCTTCCAGCAGATCCACCTGAACTTCGAGTGGCGCTTCAACGACGACGTGCAGCCCGACGAGCGGTCCGGCGGATGGCGTGCGATCGCGGGTTACAGCGTGCGGCTCGGGCCGCAGGCCCTCGGGATCCTCGACGTGCTGCGCGAGGTGCAGCTCGAGGACGGGCACGAGCAGAACATCGCGGAGGCCGGGCTCCGCTATCAGCTCACCCCGCTGGCGGTCGTCTCGGGCGCGGTGGGCGCCGGCTTCGGCGACGAGTCGCCCGACGTGCGGATCCGGCTCGGGATCCAGTACTCGTTCTAGCGACGTGCGGACCCAAGCACGGTCGGGCGCTTCAGCTGCGCACCGCCTCGACCGACTTCACCAGGTCCAGACAGATCTCCTCGCGGACGATCGCGAAGCCCGCACGGGCGATATTGCTGGTCGTATCGCGGTTGAGATCGGGGCCCCACAGGCGCGACAGCGGCGTCATCAGGTCCTGCATCACCGCGAGCGGGCCGAAGCGGCTGCGCATGTGCTCTAAGGCGAGCAGCCGTCCGTCGGGCTTGAGGACGCGGTGCAGCTCACGGAGTCCGCGCACGGAATCGGGCACCGAGCAGAACGTGCAGGCGGTGGCGATCGTGTCGAAAGTCGCGTCCGGAAAACCCAGCGCGCCGGCATCCATCTGCGCGAGGTGGAGCCGTCCGGTGTAGCGAGCCGCGCACGGCGCCGCGCGGACGAGCATCCCGCGGCTGATGTCGATCGACACGATCTGCAGGCCGGGCGGAAAGAACGCGAAGTCGTGGCCGGTGCCCGTCGCGAGCATGAGGCAGAGGCCGCGCATGCCGGCAAAGAGCTCGCGCTTGGCCGGCCCGAAGCGCCAGTCGTCGCTGCGCGTCGCGAGGTCGTAGAGGCGGCTCGCACGATCCCACTTGGAGCGCGCTTGGTCCGTCACGCGCCCGGGCCCACCGCTGGAGCGGGGCCGCGCAGCGCGCGGTCGTAGAGCCGCACCGTCGCAACGACGGCGACGCCGAACGAGATCGCGACGGCGACGACGCGCTCCCACGACGCAGCCTGCATGGTGTCGCGCATCGCGAAGAGCATCCCGCCGTACATTCCGATGAGCGAGCCGATGATCAGCACCTGGAACGTGCTGATGAGCGGTCCGAGCACGCCGACGAGGACGTCCAGCACCATCCCAAGCACCGAGCCGACGAGCATCGCGAGGACCATGTCCCAGGTCGGATCGACGACGGCGTGAACGACCGCGGCAACGATCACCGACAGCAACGCTCCGGCTGCATACTCTGCGAGCGCCAGCAGCCGCGCATCCATGGCCATCCATGCTAGCGGCCCGCGCAGGGCCGCCGCGCGCGCGCTGCGATCGAAGCGGAGCGCGACCTCGCTCGGGCGATGGAGGCAAGCATGTCGCGAACCGGCGCAGGAGGCGCTCGCGATCACCGCCGAGGGTCTGTCGCCACCGGGCGTCTCGCTGCGTATCTGCGTTCTGATCGTCTGATTCGCTCCTCTTCTGTGGACCGCGCGCCGGCCGGCAGGACGGCCCGGCGATCTCGCGCGCGGCGCTCGCCGCGTGCGCACGAGGAGAGCACTGATGGCCGAGTGAACGACCGATCCGGTGTGCGGCATGGGGGTCGCCGCAGACAGCCCGCGCCGACTCGATCACCGCGGCACACGTACCGCTTCTGCAGCGACCGCTGCCTCGCGCGGCCTCCGGCTCGGCCCGCCGCGGCCGGCTCTCCAGTGTTGACGAGAGAGCCGGCCCACAGCGGGCCCAAACGACACGGAGGGTTTCATGGCCAGCGTCGAGCGCGAGAGCATCCACTTCATCCGTGAGGTCGCCGTGCGCTACGTCGGGCGCTCCGCGCGCATCACCGCTGCGCTCCGCCGGCCGGCCGACGTGGTCGAGTTCCTGCGGCGCGTCGTGCGCGACGATGCGCGCGAGCATTTCGTGGCGGTCTACCTGGACGGACGCCATAGGCCGATCGCGCACCACGTGGTCTCGATGCGGCACCGTGTCCGCGTCGCTCGTCCACCCGCGCGAGGTCTTCCAGCCGGCGATCCTCGTCGGCGCGTGCGCGGTGATCGTGGCGCATAACCACCCGTCCGGGGATCCGACGCCGAGCCGCGAGGACCGCGAGATCACGCAGCGGCTCGCGCAGGCGGGCGCACTTCTCGGCGTGTCGCTCCTCGACAGCGTCGTCTTCACGCGCAAGGGCGGCTTCGTCGCGCTGCGCGAACTCGAGGCATCGCTCTTCGATAGGCCGTGGGAGCGATAGCCGGCGCTCCATCGCGCGCGTCGCGAGTCGCTCCCGACGTGCCGACACGGCTGCGCACACGTCCTCCATCGACGGCACGTCGAGCGAATTCGTCGTTCGCGCCGTGGTTCCGATCTGATCGCAGGCCGATTCACTCTCGCTCCCTCACGTCCGCCCCGTGCTGCCCTCCCTCCGCCGTCGCGTCGGGCTCCGCGCTCGCCTTCGTCACAGCCGCGCGCCCTTCGCGGCGCTGCGGTCACGGGCCTTGCCTAGGTTGCGCGCGGCGCCTCGCCGCTCGGGCGCTGCCCGCCTCGACCGGCTCTCCGGGTCCGGTGAGAGAGCCGGCTCTCGGACGGGCCGGAGCGAAGGGGGGCAGCACAAGTGAAGGCGTACGAAGTCGTCATCGATCGCATCCTCGGCCTGCTCGAGTCGGGAACCGTTCCGTGGCAGCGGCCGTGGAATCCCGCGGTCGGCTTGCCGCGGAACGTCCGCGGCACGGCGTACCGCGGCATCAATCTCCTCGTCCTCGGCTGTCAGAGCTACGAGTCGCCGCTCTGGCTCACGTTCCACCAGGTGACGCAGCTCGGCGGCCGCGTGCACGTCGGCGAGCATGGAACGCCCGTGCTGCTCTGGAAGTGGCCCGAGCGAACTGCCGACACCGAAGACGATCGCGAGCAGCGCCGGCCGGCTCCGCTCATTCGCTACTACCGCGTCTGGAACCTGCTCCAGACCGAAGGCGTCGCGGTGCCCGCGTCGTCTGCGGCGTCCACTGGTGCGGCGCAGCTCAGCGCCGACTCCGTCGTGTGCGCATGCCCGCTCCGCCGGCGATCCGCCACGACGGCGGCGCGCGCGCCTTCTACCGGCCTTCCAGCGACTCGATCCACATGCCGCCGCGCGAGGCCTTCCACGACTCCGACGGCTACCGCGCGACCCTCTTCCACGAACTCGTCCACTCGACGGGCCACCCGACCCGCCTCGCGCGCCCCGCCGTGACCGACGGTGCCCTGTTCGGCGATCACGCCTACAGCGAAGAGGAGCTCGTGGCGGAGATCGGTGCGGCGTATCTCGGCGCACACGTCGGGATCTCGGAGCGCACGCTGGAGAACAGCGCCGCCTACGTCGCGTCCTGGCTCCGTGTGCTCCGCGACGACCGGCGGCTGCTTCTGCGCGCTGCCCAGCACGCGCAGCGGGCCGTCGACTACGTGCTCGGCCACCGCGTCGCCGAGGGCTCCAGCGACAGCCCGTAGGTGCCTACCGCGCCCCGCCTGTGCAACGCTTGCTTCACCGCCGGCGCGGGAGCGTCGGTATACTCGCCACGTCCCGGCCCGACGCGAGATCGCGCGGCCCGGGTCCGGGGTGAGCGCATGGTGGTCGCCGAGTTCCTCCTGATCGCGTTCGTCGTGGGGATCGTGACGAAGACCTGGATCGGCTTCGTCGGCACCTTCGCCGGGCTCTACATGCTCTACCGATTCACGCGACTCGCAGCGGTCCTCGCGCTCGTGCTGAGCCTGTACTGGGGCTTGCTTGGCTATCACCTTGGCGTCGCCACCGGCGGGCTCCCGGCTGGCGTACTGCTCGGCGCTGCGGGATTCGTGGTGGGGCTTGGCATCCATCGGAGTGGCTATCTCGTTGGTGGTCTCGCGTCTCGCCCGGTTTCGACAGGCCACCCCTCGCACGACGAGTCGACCGAGCAGTGCGCACCGATCGAACAGCCTCGAGCGGTCGACGACGCTCCGCGTGGACCAATCATCGACGTGGAGTATCGCATCGTCTCGTGACGTCGCGCGGCGCAATCGCAGTACGTCCAGCGGAAGCGCCTCCGCTCACCGTTCAGCGCTGACTCCGCACCACGACGGCTTTCGATGGCGCGCCGCTGGCAGATCGACGGAAGCGACTTCGTCGCGCGTCGCGTAGTGACTCTGCGCGCGCAGCGCCAGTTCGTTGGAAGCGAGTTGGTCACGATCTGGGAGATCGATCGCGGCTTCTGTGTCAAGGTCCGAGGGGGCGAGAGCAGAGTCCAGAGATCTGGCGTGCGAAAGCAAGATAAATGGCGGAGGGATTCTCCGAAGTCACTGCGCCGTCTCAATAATTCGATGGAGTACGCGAACCGTGGCGGAGGAATCCTCCGCCACGATCTCGCGGGCGTCGGGCGTGGTCGTGCGCGACCAGAACCGACATCACCACGCGGGCCCAGGCGCAGACTACCTGCGCCGCGGATGCTCGCGGCGGCTGCGAGGTGCTGCTGCCTCGACGTCGTCGGTGGCAGGAAGGCTGTCGGCGGACCGCACTCCCGATGGATCGCCGGCCATGCGCTCGATGACCTCTAGCCACGCACGATGCCGCTCCGAAGCGCGCTTGAGCCGCACCGAGCGAAGCTGCTCCGGGACGTCTTCGAGGTGCAGCATCACGCCCAGGTAGAAGCGGTCGATCATCGCTTCGAGACGCGCGAGATCGGTGCCGAGACGGTTGAGGCGCTCCGCCTGCGCGCCGAAGTTACCCGCCAGACGGGCCTCGAGTCCTTTCAGCGCCGCGTCGAAGAGACCTCGGGCCGGCGTCCCGTCGTCGCCTGCGATCCGCAAAGCGTCGCCCAGCTCGTCGCGAAAGGCGTAGAGCTCTTCGAGCTCCCGCCGGACGCACTCGGAGAGGGTCAGCCCGCGGGCCGCAGCCTCGCGGAGCAGCCTGCCGTACAGCTCGGCGCCTGCCATGCAGCGGATCTCGTGCCGGACGCGCGGGCGCTTCACTGCGCGTCTGCCGAGGTGCCGTCGGCGAGCAGAGCCTCGTCGTCGGGCGGAGCAGCGTCGGCAGATGCGCCATCGGGCCGCACTTCCGTTGCGCCGGAATTTGCTTCGGTCGTCGTCGAAGCCGTCGGTCCCAGGTCGTCCGAGGTTGGCCACGAGCACGCGCCGTGCGGCAACCGATCCGAGTTCGTCGGTGCGGGAACCCGAGCCCTCTCGACGAACCTCGGATCCCGGAAGTAGTGCAGCTTGCGCCCCAGGATCGGTCGCGACCCGGACACGAACACAAGCGCCCCATCCGCTGGGAGCCGCAACGCTTCGTCGGGTGTGAGCAGCGGCCGGTGCGACTCCTGCTCGGACGCGAGCACGTGCATCAGCACCGGGTTCAGCCGGTTGCCGGTGTAGGTTCGCGTCTCCTTGTGGACGGTCATCGCGCCGGCCATGTCGGAGAGGAGGCGCGCCGTCTCGACCTTGTTGGGCGCATACGCGACGCGGATGTCGCAGTTCGAGACGATGCTCTCGTCGCGCCCGTAGGCCGCGTAGAGCTGTGAGAGATCCTGCACGATGAGGAACGCCTTGATGCCGTAGCCGGGCAGGTACGAGAGCTGGGTCTGGAAGAAGTCGAGGCGGCCGAGCGTCGCGAACTCGTCGAGCATGAGGAGGAGGCGGTGGCGGTAGCGCGGTGTGTGGCGGCCGTCCTCGAAGTCCATCCGCTCAGTCAGGCGGCGCCCGATCTGGTTGATGAGGAGGCGCACGAGCGGGCGGACGCGGCTCAGGTCCGAGGGCGGGACGGTGAGGTAGAGACTCACCGGCCGCTCGTGGTGCATGAGGTCGGTGATCGAGAAGTCGCAGACGGAGGTGTTCGCAGCGACGAGATCGTCGTGGTAGAGGCCGAGGAACTTCGTGGCCGACGAGAGCACGCTCGAGCGCTCGTTCTCCGACTTGTTGAGCAGCGCCCGCGCCGCACGCGCGACGGCCGGATGCGTGCACGTGGGCGCGCCGGTGTGCGGGTGGCGCCAGCTCTGCGCGCCGCTCGGGTCGTGCTTGGTGTCGATCATGTCCTGCAGCACCTGCTCGATCCGGCGGTCGGGATTGGTGAGCAGGTCGAGGCATCCGCGCAGCGACTTCTCCTTCCCGACGTAGAGCACGTGGAGGATCGTGCCGGCGAGGATCTCCTGTGCCGTCAGGTCCCAGTGATCCTTCGCGCCATCGCCGTCGGGATCGACGAGCACGTCGGCGATGTTCTGGACGTCGCGGATTTCCTTCGGTCCCTTGCGCACCTCGAGGAGCGGGTTGTACCGGGCCGCTGATCCGTCATCGCAGGTCGGATCGAACTTGAGGCAGACGCTCCCGAGTTCGCGCCGTCGCCAGCCCGCCGTGAGCGCCCAGTTCTCGCCCTTGATGTCGTTCACGAGCACCGAGTGCGGCCAGGAGAGGAGGGTCGGAAGCACCCAGCCGACGCCCTTGCCCGAGCGCGCGGGCGCGAAGCCCAGAACGTGCTGCGGACCGTCGTGACGCAGCGGCAGCGTGCGGCCACGATGCGACCAGCCGCCGACGTAGACGCCGGCGGGGCGTAGGAGACCGGTCGCTTCGACGTCATCGGCTTCGGCCCAGCGAGCGGAGCCGTGGCTGTCGGTGCGGCCGCCGACCTTGCGCGCGCGACGCACCGCCAGGACCAGGCCGACGAGGAAGAAGAGGTGCGCGGGGACGCCGATCAGCCAGTGGCCGGTGCGCCAGATGGGCTGGGTCTCGGGGATGTGACTGAAGCGGAGCTCCCAAAGAAAGAAGTCCCAAGGGGCGTAGATAGGAGCCATTGCGCAGGTAACGGCAAGCAGGGTGAGGAGGATCAGGGCAGGCGCGACGCGCCGTGTGCGCACATGGGCGGCGGACGCGATCGCTGCCGCCACCCCCACCGTCGCGAATGCGAGAAGCCACGGGCGGAGCGGGGACTCGGGGGAAATGAGCGGGGCTCCGAGTGCGGGTTGGTACGTGAGCTTCCAGGCAGCCCACTGAGTTCCAGCCCAAAGCACCAGGAGAAGCCCGCCGACGACTCCGGCCAGCGAGCCCACGAAGATGCCGGCGGCGGTGTTGCGATGACCGGAGGAGGGGAGGCGGTAGAGGCGAACGGCGGAGACGGCGCGTTCCCGTGAAGAAGGCACCGGTCATCCGAGGGGGTGGCGAAAACATACCGCACCGAATGATGCGCGTCCGTGCCGGAGAGCCGAGCGGAGGGAGCAGGCAAGGAAGCGCGTGATCATCTTCCGCGCCCTCGATCTCGCTCGTGCTCCAAGTCATCGATCGCCCAAACGAGAGTTCGGCGGTCACGACCTTCGCGAGCCGTCGAGTGTTCCGTGCGTGCACGTGCGGTGTGTCCGGGCTCGATGTCCCGCTGATCGGTCGGAACGGCGCTCAGCTCGCTTCCTGTGTCGAGCACGATGTAGCTCTGCCCGTCGTCTTCGATGGCGTAGCCAACCACGGAACCCTGATAAGTCCGTCCCGGCGCAGCCTGGAGGGGGACGGCCTCCTTGCCATGGATACGCTCGAGCTCACGCAATGTCGTGGGCACTCGTTCTCCGCGACTGATGCGTCCTTCGACCATCCGCTCAGCTCCTCTTCCGACTTCGTAGGCCCTCTTGGATCCGACATCCTGACTTCGTATTACGAGCCCCTCTCGCTCCAGCACGGGTGCACGCGCACGAACGGCAGCGCGCCACTGCCGGAAGAAACCGCGTCGCTCGGCGACCGCGGAAGGAAAGTCACCAGTCCTGCGCACGGAGCGGAGCGCATCGCGGTCCAGAATCGTGGAAGCCGTCTCGGTGCGTTTGAGATCCCGCAGGAGGCCGTGCTCGAGGATGGCCGTCCTGGTCACGCGAATCGCGCCACGGGTCCTCCATTCCGCGCGAAGCGTGACGACCGATCCAGGACGGAGTTGTCCTGCAGTGCGAGCCGCGACGATGTCTGGCGTCTGCGGGACGAGATGGCGGCGGCCATCCGTGCCCTCG
The DNA here is from genome assembly GCA_003576805.1 of Pseudomonadota bacterium. Classification (GTDB taxonomy): domain Bacteria; phylum Myxococcota_A; class UBA9160; order UBA9160; family PR03; genus PR03. The sequence continues at coordinate 10,404 of QEVM01000103.1, forward strand.
AGGATCAGCAGCGGCTCGTCTCGCGACTCGTCGATCCCGCCGCCGGTCACGCGCCCGGTGATTTCCACGCCCGGCGCAATCCTCGTCAGCACAACGGGCGCGTTCCGATCCGACACCAGCATGCGAGAACGCGCGAGGCTCCTCTGCACGTCGCCAGCCAGCTGGATCTGCCGGAGCGCCGGCACGAGGTTGGGCGAGAGCTTCCAGCGTCTGGCTCCAACCCGCTCCGCGAGTTCGAGGCTCTCGAGGTACTGGAGGCGGCGCAGATCCTGTCGCCGACGCTCCTGCGCTTCCGGTTTCGGCGGCACGGCATCGTTCAACGATACCGTTCCGATCGCGTCGGCTCGTGCGACGAGCGAGCGGTCGATTTCCGTGAACCGCGGCGCTTCAACCGCATTTTCGCGTGCCTGCCGGTGGTCGTGCTCTTGCCGATGCCCCAGCGTGCGCGTCAGGATCTCTTGACTGCGCGCTCGGATGCCAGTTTGGATGTAGTCGCGTGCAAGGAAGAGCTGATTCCCGTGATCGTCGACGCCGCGCACGACGACATGGAGGTGCGGATGCGACGTGTCGTGATGATCGATTGCCGCCCACTCGAGCTTGATACCGAGATCGCTCTCGATCTGCATCATCAGCTGCCGCGCATGACTGGGGAGGTCGACCCGCGTCCCGGCTTCGGGCGATACGACGATCTTCCAGTGGCGGGGATCGCCGGCTTTCTGCCAAGCGTCGAGCCGTTCGGGCACGTCGACGTCTTCGCGGGCCGCGTCGAAGCCGAGCCCCCGCTGGCCCTCGCGCTGCGCACCCGCGCGGCTCAGGTAGCGTCCCTGCGCACGCCAGGCGCCGCGTCCCTTGTTCCGCGCGAACGAGATCTTCACGAGGCTGCGCTGTTGGAGAGCCGGCGATGCGCGCGTGAATGCGACGGCCCCTCGAGCCCGGTGGTGTCGCTGCTGACGCCGAGCCAACTCGACGGAGATCCGCCGCAGTGCCGAAGCGGAGCGACCGCCATGGTCGCGGGCAATTCGCGAAGGTCGCGCCCGCATCGCGGGAGCATCTTGCTCGGGTGTCGATGAACCTGCACCCCGCGCGAAGGCCGGCGAGGAGATTTCCACGCCGCGCCTGCTCCCGCTCTGGTCCCCGTGATCGGCGGGTTGGCCAGCCTGCAACTGGGCTGACTCGTGCTCGGCATAAGGCCGGCGAGCGCTCATAGTGGCGGCTCAGCGGACAGCGTCAGTAGCGGGCGAACGATTCCGGCGATACTTGAGACCGGGATGGGCCCGAAGTAGCGGCTGTCCCAGCTTCGTTGGCGATGAACTCCGAGGACCCATACCTCATCATCGCGAACAACACGCCGGCCGAAGGCGACGGGCCGGAGCGGGCGGCCGAGGCTGTCCATGGAGTGCCGCTGCGAGCGATCGATGACTCGTCCGTTGACCGCGACGAAAATGCGCTGGAGTTCGATGTGGTCGCCGGCGACGGCGACCACTCGCTTGAGAACTGGGCTCACTCCATTAGGACAGGTTCCCGGTGCCAGGTACCCACGGACTCGCCCCAGAGTCGCTACCGAACCTTGGAGGCAGACCTCGACCAAGTCGTTGCGCGAGACTCCTATCGCAGCTTGCGTGGAGTAAATGCCCACCGGCGCTGATGCTGTCCAATTGATCCTGACGGGCACTCCGGCGCCGACCAAGAGCGCCGCCGTAGTCACCGCCACAGCGAAGAGCACGCACCGCGTCTTCGCCGTGTCGCGGACATGGAGCAGTGTGCGTCGACGTTTTCGCACCTTTGCTTCGAAGGACTTCGAGGCCTCACGGTCCGGCGCGATTCGAGACACGAGTTACGCTTCCGCAAGAGCCATGCCGACTCACGACGCACCCAAGACGTCGCGAGCGTTGAACGGACGCCACTGGCCGCGCATTTGGCGGAGTCTGGCACTGCACGGGCCGCCAAACGGGCGCGCGCGCATTTTGGCCCGCGTGCCGCGTCGTCCGCCTGTCGATGCGCTGCCCCGGGTCTCGCACTGCGCCGCATGCGGTGTGACGCCATCGGTTGGATCGTCCGCAGCGGACTCCTCCGCACGCTGCTCGAGCGCCGGACGGAACCCGGTCCGCCATGGCGGGAGACTAGATGGGGACCGAGCTGCGATCACTCTGGGCCGATGGTCGTGTGGATCTTGCAACGTCCCGCATCAAACTGCGTGAGCGACGCGAGTCTCATCCGCCATCCGGTGGCCCGACTCGGCGCAGCCGCGGCAGACGTCGGAGCAGCGCGGCACCGGCTGCCTTCGAAGGCGGCGCAGACGCTTGCACGGCGTTCGCGCACCTCCGGGCACACCGCCATGTCCCTGATGGAGGCACGATCAGCGCAGCTTGTAGTCGGCGCTGGTTGTGCAAATCTCCGCGCGATCTCACCTCTGTTCCGCGCCCATCGTGCCTTGCAACGTTTTCGGCTCCGCCGCTGGCGTCGATGCGGGGCACGATCCAGACCGCGATACATCGGCAGGTTCTCGGCCAGCAAGGATCCTGGTCGAAGGCTGCGATTCTTCAGTGGGGTAGATCGGGCGCCAACGCCGTCCGGATCCCTGGGCGCCGCCCGCTCCGGCGACTGATCCCCTTGCGCAGCTCGAGCACGAGAAGTGGGATGCACGCTAGCGCGATCTGAGCTGCGCATTGAGAGAGGGACAGCGGAGACGTGCCGAAGAGCCGCGCGAGGTGCGCCTCGTGATGGATCGCGAGCTGGAGCAGGAAGCTGGCGGTCACGATCGCGAACAGTCGGAGGTTGGAGAACAGCCCGATCTCGTGGACGAGCCGTGTCGCGCTGCGCGCACCGAACGAACGCAGAAGCTCTGCAAAGACGAGGGTCGAGAACGCGGCATTGCGTGCCGCCTCGACGTCGGATCCGCCACGGAGCGCGAACCAATACGCAGCGAACGCGACCGCTGCAGTGAGGGCACCGGTCAGCAGCAGACCGCGCAGAGCCGCACCATCTGCGAGCTGCGCAGAGGCCGGGCGCGGCGGGCGGCGCATCACGCCCGGGTCGATCGGGTCGGTCGCGAGTGCGAGCGCCGGGAGACCATCCGTGACGAGGTTGATCCACAGGAGCTGGACCGGGAGCAGCGGTACCGGGAGACCCGCCAGACCAGCCGTGAGCATGAGCGCGAGCTCACCGAGGTTCCCAGCCAGGAGATAGGAGAGCGTCTTCGACACGTTGTCGAAGATCCCGCGGCCCTCCTCCACCGCGGCGACAATCGAGGCGAAGTTGTCGTCGGCGATCACCATGTCCGAGGCTTCCTTCGCGACCTCGGTGCCCGAGATTCCCATGGCGATGCCGATCGACGCCTCGCGCAGCGCCGGCGCATCGTTCACGCCGTCGCCGGTCATGGCGACGATGGCGCCTCGCGCCTTCCAGGCGTGCACGATGCGGAGCTTCTGCTCGGCCGTCACGCGTGCGTAGACGGCGACGCGCGCCACCCGTTCGCGAAGCGCATCCAGAGACAGCGCCTCGAGCTCGGCTCCCACGAGTACCTCGTCGTCCGCGCCCAGGATGCCGAGCTCCGCTGCGATCGCGCGAGCGGTCGCCGGATGATCCCCCGTGATCATCACGGTACGAATGCCCGCACGGCGGCACCTTGCAACCGCATCCCGCGCTTCTGCTCGCGGCGGATCCTGAAGACCTGCGAAGCCGAGCAGCGTGAGGGAGGTTTCGATGTCTTCCAACGAGTCGTCCGAAATCGTGCGCTCGGCGATCGCCAGCACCCGAAGTGCCTCCGCCGCGAACTGTGCGATGGCCTGATCGAGACGTGCGCGTGTCTCGGCGTCGAGACTCACCACCCCGCGACTCGTACGGACATGCGAGCAGCGCTCGAGGACGCCCTCGGGCGCTCCCTTCACGTAGGCCACGGGCTCGCCGACGCGGAAGCGCACCACGGACATGCGCTTGCGATCCGAGTCGAAGGGAAGCGTCCGGATGCGCGGCTCGCCGGCCTCGATGCCCTCGCGGCGAATGCCGAGCTTCGCAGCGGCGACGAGCAACGCAACTTCGGTCGAGTCGCCCGCACTGCGGAACGATTCGCCCTGTGGAGCAATCTCGGCATCGTTGCAGGCGGCAGCGGCCCAAAGGAGATCGCGCGGTTGCTGCTGCGCGTGGCGCTCATCGTCTCCAAAGATCTGGCCTGCGACGCCGTACCCCTCACCCGTGACGCGAAAGACGGCGTCGGCCATCAACAGCCGGCGAACCGTCATCTGTCCAACGGTGAGCGTTCCGGTCTTGTCGGTGCAGATGACCTGCGTGCTTCCGAGCGTCTCGACGGACGGAAGGCGGCGCACGAGCGCGTTGCGCCGTGCCATGCGCTCGACGCCCAGGGCGAGAGCCACGGTGACGACGGCCGGCAGCCCCTCGGGCACGGCTGCGACCGCCAGGCTGACTGCGCCGATGAACAGCTCCAGAGTAGCCGTGCCGCGGAGCCAGCCGAGCGCCGATACGAGCCCGACCACCGCGAGGCAGGACCAGAGAAGCTGCCGGCCAACCACCTCGAGACGCTTCTGGAGCGGCGTCTGGTCGTCCGTGGGGCTCGCGAGCAACCCGGCGATGTGGCCGACCTCCGTGCCCATGCCGGTGGCCACGACGAGCGCGCGGCCCGAGCCGTTCGAGACGCTGGTTCCGAGAAACACCTCATTGCGGCGGTCTCCCAACGCGGCTTCCGGCGGCAGAAGCTGGTCGCTCTTCTCGACGGGCTCGGATTCGCCCGTGAGCGGCGCCTCGTTCACACGGAGCAGCGAGAATTCGACGAGTCTCGCATCGGCGGCGACGAGATCCCCGGCGTCGAGGACGAGTAGATCGCCGCGAACGACCTCTTTCGCCGCCACGAGCTCCGAGTGGCCGTCGCGCACCACGCGGGCTCGCGGTGCCGTGAGACGCGCGAGCGCCGCAACGGCGCGCTCGGCTCGGTACTCCTGGAAGAAGCCGATGACGGCGTTCAGAGCGACGATCGTGAGGATCGCGCCACCATCGATCCACTCGCCGAGCGCGACGGCGACGACCGCACCCACGATGAGGAGCCAGTTCGGGCCGTCGCGGCCGAGGCGCATCGCTGCTTCCGCGCGTGAGAGGCCCCGGCTCGGATCGGTCGCCAGCGCCGTCGCGATCTCCTCGAGCGAAACCGAATGCCACGGCGTCACGTCGCGGGTCGACATGGAATCCGCTTCAGTCAACGGGCGCCCTCGCCGGTAGCCCTCGCGCCCGCCACATCACGTAGAGCGCCGGAATCACCGCGAGTGTGAGGAGCGTCAGCGACAGCAGACCTCCCCAGAGCGGCGCCGCGATGCGCTTCGCGACGTCCGAGCCGATCCCCGTGTCGAACATCACCGGGATCAGCCCGACGATGTTCATGGCGACC
>QEVM01000392.1 GCA_003576805.1 Pseudomonadota bacterium
CTCGGCGCGCTCGCCGCGACGCTCGCGCGCGCCGCCGCGATCGCGCTCGTCGCGGGCGGCGCGGCGCGCTTCGTGCGCGTCGGCGGCGAGGACTGGATCGGCGCGGGCGTGGACCTCGTGCTGGCGGGCGCGGTCTTCGCGGGGATCACGGCGTTCGGCGTCGCGACGGTCGGCGACGAGAGCCTGCGCGGGGCGCTGCGCCGGCTCGCTCGGCGCGTGCGGCGCCGGAATCGCGCGTGACGGCCGCCCGCGCGGACGGCGCGTGGGAGTTCTGGATCGACTGCGGAGGCACCTTCACCGACGTGATCGGCGTGGCGCCCGACGCGACACTCCACAGCGTCAAGGTGCTCTCCGGCGACGACGCGCCGCTGCGCGGCATGCGCGCGCTCTGGGACGCGGCCGGCGTCGGCGCCGCAGAGACGCCGGCGTGCGCCGTCGCGCTCGGCACCACCGTCGCGACCAACGCGCTGCTCGAGCGGCGCGGCGCACGCGTCGCGCTCGTCGCGAACCGCGGGCTCGTCGACGTCTTCCGCATCGGCACCCAGGAGCGGCAAGATCTCTTCGCGCTGCGCATCGAGCGGCCGCCGCCGCTCCACGAGCGCGCGATCGAGGCGGCGGGGCGCGTCGCGGCCGACGGAAGCCGCCTCGAGCCGCACGACGACGCGTCGCTCGCGCGCGCGCTGGCCGAGGCGCGCGCGGCCGGCTGCGAGGCGGTGGCCGCGGTGTCGATCCACGCGCACGCGCATCCCGAGGAGGAGGCGCGGTGGGGGGCCGCAGCGCGCGCGGCCGGCTTTCCGCACGCGGTCGCCTCGCACGAGGTCGCGCAGGAGCTGGGACTGCTCGCGCGCGGCGAGACGGCGCTCGCCGACGCGTACCTGACGCCGCTGCTCCAGCGCCACGTCGCCTCGCTCGCGCGCGCGCTGCCGCAGGCGCGGCTGCGCTTCCTGCAGTCGTCGGGCGGGCTCACCGACGGCGCGCGCTTCCGCGGCCCGAACGCGCTCGTCTCGGGCCCGGCGGGCGGCGTCGTGGCCGCGGCGCACGTCGCGCTCGCCGCCGGCCATCGCGACGCGATCGGCTTCGACATGGGCGGCACGTCGACGGACGTCTCGCTCGTGCAGGACGGCGCGGTCGACCGCTGCTTCGAGAGCGAGGTCGCCGGCGTGCGGGTGCGCGCGCCGATGCTGCGCATCCACACCGTCGCGGCGGGCGGCGGCTCGCTGTGCCGCTTCGACGGCTTCTCGTTCACGGTCGGGCCGGAGAGCGCGGGCGCCGATCCCGGGCCGCTCTGCTACGCGGGCCGCGACGCCGCAGGGCGGCTGCGCGCGACGCAGCTCACCCTGACCGACGTGAACCACTTCCTCGGGCGCTTGCCCGCGCGCCGCTTCCCGTTTCCGCTGGAGCGCGCGCCGGTCGAGGCGGCGCTCGCCGCGCTCCAGGCCGAGCTGCGCGCCGCCGGGCACGAGCGCTCGCTCGACGCGATCGCCGCCGGCTTCGTCGAGGTCGCGAACGCCAGCATGGCGCAGGCGATCGAGCGCGTGTCGGTGCAGCGCGGCGTCGATCCGCGCGACTGCGCGCTGGTCGGCTTCGGCGGCGCGGGCGGACAGCACGTGTGCGCCGTCGCGCGCGCGCTCGGCATGCGCCGCGTGCTGCTGCACCCGCTCGCCGGCGTGCTCTCGGCGCTCGGCATCGGGCTCGCGGAGCGGAGCTGGGACGGCCAGCGCGACGCCGGCCGCGTGATCCTCGCGGGCGGCGCGCTGCCCGACGGCGTCGCGGCGATCCTGCGCGAGCTCGAACGGGCGGGCCGCGCAGCGCTCGCGGCCGAAGGCGTCGCCGCGGCCGCGGTGCGCGTCGTGCGCCGCCTCGATCTGCGCTGCGCCGGCACGGAGACCGCGGTCGACGTCGTCGAGCCCGGCGACGGCGACTGGCCGCGCGCGTTCGCCGCCGCGCACCGCGCCCGCTTCGGCTACACGCGAGAGGGTCGCGCGATCGAGATCGTGACCGCGCGCGTGCGCCTTGCCGCGCCGAGTCCGACGGCCGCCGCCGCGCGCGACGTCGCGGCGCGCGGGCTCGCCGCGGGCG
>QEVM01000104.1 GCA_003576805.1 Pseudomonadota bacterium
CGCGGCGGTCGCGGTGGCGGGCTTCGGCCCCGCGACGCCCGCGCTCGCGGGCGCGCTCGCGAACCTCGGCGCCTCGCGCGTGTGCGCACCGGGCGCGCTGCAGGCGCCGCCGCTCGACTGGCCGCGCGACGGCCGCCCCGTCCTGCTCCCGCTCGCGCGCTTCCACTCGCTCGAGGCGAGCTGACCCGCGTCCATCCCAAGGAGAGGTGAAAGAAGTGGAGACGCTCCCCTATCGGTCGGTGCTCGTCACGGGCGGCGGCGGCTACATCGGACGGCTGCTCGTCGAGTCGCTGGCGCGCGCGCCGGGCGCGCTCGAGAAGATCGTCGCGACCGACGTCCGACTGCCCGACGCGCCGGCGCGCCTGCTCGGCGTCACCTACGAGCACGCCGACGTGCGCAGCAGCGACCTCGCGGACGCGTTCCGGCGTCACGGCACCGACGTCTGCGTGCACCTCGCCGCGATCGTGACGCCCGGCCGCGGCGACACGCGCGCGCTCGAGTACGAGGTCGACGTCGTCGGATCGCGGCGCGTGCTCGAGGCGTGCGTCGCGGCCGGCGTGCGCAAGCTGATCTACACCTCGAGCGGCGCGGCCTACGGCTATCACGCCGACAATCCCGAGTGGCTGGGCGAGCACGACGCGCTGCGCGGCAACCGCGAGTTCGCCTACTCCGATCACAAGCGCCAGGTCGAGGAGCTGCTGGCGCGCTACCGCAGCGAGCACCCCGAGCTGCTCCAGCTCGTGTTCCGCCCCGGCACCATCCTCGGCGCGCGCGCGCAGAACCAGATCACGGCGCTCTTCGACGGACGCTTCGTGCTCGGCCTGCGCGGCAGCGACTCGCCCTTCGTGTTCGTGTGGGACGAGGACGTGGTCGGCGCGATCGCGAAGGGCATCCGCGACGGCGGCGCCGGCGTCTTCAACCTGGCCGGCGACGGCAAGCTCTCGATGCGCGAGATCGCGCGCATCCTCGGCAAGCGCTACGTCGCGCTGCCGCCCGGGCTCGTCGCGGCCGCGCTCGCCGTCGCCAAGCCGCTCGGCCTCTCGCGCTACGGCCCCGAGCAGGTGCGCTTCCTGATGTACCGCCCGGTGCTGTCGAACCGGCGCCTCGTCGCCGAGTTCGGCTACGCGCCGCGCAAGACGTCGCGCGAGGTCTTCGACTTCTTCCTGGAGGCCCGGCGCACGGCCCGCTGATCTGCCAACGTCCGGCCCGCTTGGACCTCGGCGACCCGCACTTCTGGATGCTCGCCGCGATCGTGGCGGGCGCGTTCGCGATCGAGGCGACGACCGGCTTCGGCGCGACGATCCTGATCGTGACGCTCGGCGCGCACCTCTTCCCGCTCGCGACGCTGCTGCCGGTCGTGGTGCCGCTCGGGCTCGTGCTCTCGGTCTCGATCGCGTGGCGCGGGCGCGCGAGCATCGACCGCGCGCTCGTCGTGCGGCGCATCCTGCCGTTGATGGGCGTCGGCCTCGCGATCGGGCTCGCCATCTTCGAGCAGGCGTCGAACGACACGCTGCGCCGCGCGTTCGGCTGGTTCGTGGTGGTCGTCGCGGCGAGCGAGCTCGCGCGCATGCTGCGCGCGACGGGCGCCGTGCGCCCGCTCTCGGCGGGCGTCACGCGCGCCGCCCTGCTCGGCGCCGGCGTGATCCACGGCCTGTTCTCGTCGGGCGGACCGCTGCTCGTCTACGCGCTCGGGCGCCAGCCGATCGAGAAGGGCGTGTTCCGCGCGACGCTGGCGGCCGTCTTCCTGGTGCTCGCGACGGCGCTCACGATCGCGTACTCCGTGCAGGGCCGCGTCGGCCGCGACTCGCTCGCCGCCACCGGCGCGCTGGTTCCCGTGCTGCTGCTCGCGCTCGCGGCCGGCGAGTGGGCGCACCGGCGCATCGACGAGGCGCACTTCCGCGCGCTGGTCTACGCGCTGCTCGTCGCGGCCGGCCTCTCCAACGCGGTCTGAAGCGGCGCGCGGCCGTCGTCGGCGGGCAGCCGCATCTCGAAGGTGCTGCCGCGGCCCGGCCCGTCGCTGTGCGCGCAGACGCTGCCGCCGTGCATCTCGGCGAGGCGCCGCACCAGCGCGAGCCCGACGCCGAGCCCGCGACCCGACACGCGCGCCGCGGGATCGCCCTGCGCGAACAGCTCGAAGATGCGCGGCAGCTCCTCGGCGGCGATGCCCGCGCCGTCGTCGCGCACGCGCAGCACCACGTCGGCGCCGTCGCGCAGCGCCGCCATCTCGATCGTGCCGCCGGGCGGCGTGAACTTGCACGCGTTGTCGAGCAGGTTGCCGAGCGCCTGCGCCAATCGAACCGGGTCGCCGCGTACGGCCAGCGGCTCGGGCGGCAGCGACGCGCCGATGCACAGACCCGCCTGGTCGGCGCGGCGGATCACCGCCTCGACCGCGTGCGCGACGAGGCTCGCGACGTCGATGCGCTCGCGGCGCAGCTCGAGCTTGCCCTGCGCGATGCGGTTGGCGTCGAGCAGGTCGTCCACCAGCCGCTTCATCGTGGCGAGCTGGCGGCTCATCAGCTCGCCCACGCGGCCCGCCGCGCCCGAGCCCGCGTGCTGCGCGAGGTACTCGAGGCCGTTCGTCACGACGCCGAGCGGGTTGCGCAGCTCGTGGGCGAGCACCGCGAGGAACTCGGTCTTGCGGCGGTCGGCGATCGCGAGCATCTCGGTGCGGTCGCGCAGCTCGGCCTCGAGCGCCTTGCGCGCCGTGATGTCGGCGAACGACACCGCGACGCCGTCGCCGAGGCGCACCGTCATGTTGCGGAACCAGCCGCGGATGCCCTCGGAGTCGTAGAAGACCTCGACGTCGTGCGGCTCGCCGGTCTCGACGACGCGGACGTAGAGGTCGAACAGCTCGCTGTTGGCGCGGTTGCCGGGCAGCACCTCGAGCAGCCGCCGCCCGACCAGCGCCTCGGCATCCTGGCGCAGCAGACGGCCCGCCGCGGGATTCGCGAACGTCCACTCGAAGTCCGCGACGCGGCCCCGCGCATCGCGCACCGCGCGCAGGATCGTGAAGCCGTCGAGCGACAGCTCCTGCGCCACGCGGAAGCGTTGCTCGGCCTCGCGCAGCGCCTCCTCGGCGCGCACGCGGTCGGTGACGTCGAGCGCCACGCCGCCGACGTAGAGCGCGCCGCTGGCGTCGCGCACCGGGAACTTGGTGACCATCAACTGACGCACGCCGGCCGGCGTCTCGATCGTGTCGCTGAACTCGAGCGCGCTCTCGCGCTCGCGGACCGCCTCGTCGGCGGAGCCGAGCTGGCGCGCGACGTCGGGCGGGAACACCTCGTCGTCGGTGTGCCCGATCCAGTCCTCGTTCTTCGTCTCGAACAGCTCTTCGATGGCGCGGTTGACGAGCACGTAGCGGCCGGCGAAATCCTTGAGGAAGGCGAGCACCGGGGCGTTGCGCAGGAACGCCTCGAAGCGCTCGTGGATCTCGGCGAGCTCGCGCCGCGAGCGGTGCAGCTCGCTGATGTCGTTCGCGACGCCGATCACCGCGCGCACGCGGCCGTCGGGGCCGAAGAGCGGCGTCGCGCTGATCAGGATTGTGTAGGTGCGCCCGTCGTCGAACACCACGTCGTGCTCGAAGCCGTGGACGGGAACGCCTTCGCGCGCGGCGCGCTGCATCGGGAGGTCCGCCAACGCGAGCTCGCGGCCGTCGCGGAAGATGCGGCGGCCTGCCGCGCGCGGCTGCGCCGCCGGATCGCCGAGCGCCAGGTTCGAGCCTTCCGGCACGCCGAGCATGCGGTGCGCCGCGCGGTTTCCGACGATGTGCCGCGCCGTGGCGTCGCCCACGAAGACCGCGGCGGGCACGATGTCCGAGAGCGCCTGCAGCTCGTCGAGACGGTGCTGGACGTCGAGGTGCAGCGACTCGGCGCGCCGGCGCGCGCGGTGCAGCGCGTCGCCGAACGCGATCACGACGCCGCTCGACAGCGCGTACGCGGCGATCCCCCAGCGGTCGGCGCCGAAGCTGGCGAGCAGCGACCCGCGCGGCGCGACGACGAGGTACTCGCAGGCGAGCAGCCCGACGACCGCGGCCACGCAGCCCGGGCCCACGCCGCCCACCCACACGGCGGCCGCGACGGCACCGAACAGCGTCGACCACGAGAGCGAGGGGACCAGCGACGAGTCGAGCGCGGCGCGCACGGCGACGGCGAGCGCGGCGAAGAGGAGCGCCGCAGCGTATGCGCGAGCCGGGGCGCGCAGGAGCCGGGGAGGCACGAGCGCCACCTTACCAGCAAATCGGCGCGCCCGTGAAACGAAGTTCTAGTCGCCTGCACGTCACCACGACGACGTCGCGCCCGCGCCGCGAGCGCTCGCGCGTTGCGGAGCGCGCTCAGCCCTCGCGCGGGTCGAACGCGCCACTGCGCGCCTCCACTTCACGCGTCTGCCCGCCCATCGCGAGGAACGCCTCCATGCGCCGGCGCGCCTCGGGCAGCGCGACGCACGCCTCGAACGCGCGCGCCTCCGCGACGAGCCCTTCGCGCACGCCGCTCTCCGCGGCGAGCACGCACGCTTTCGCGTGCGCGATCGCCTCGGGCGGGAACGACGCGATCCGCTGCGCGAGCCGGTCGACGAAGGGCCCGAGCGCGTCCGGCGGCAGCGCGCGATTGATCCAGCCGTAGCGCTCGGCCACGTCGGCGGGGAAGTCGTCGGCGCCGAGCGCGATCTCGAGCGCGCGCGAGCGGCCGACGAGGCGCGGCAGCCGCTGCGTGCCGCTGCCGCCGGGGAGGATCCCCACGGCGACCTCCGGCTGCGCGAGCAGCGCGCGCCCGAGCGCCGCGAAGCGCATGTCCATCGACGCGACGAGCTCGGCGCCGCCGCCGCGACAGATCCCCTCGAGCTGGGCGATCGTGACCTTCGGCATCGTGCGGAAGCGCTCCACCATCGCCTGGAAGAAGCTCGGCTCGCTGGCCTGCGCGCCGCTCGCGGGCAGTCGCAGGATCAGATTCACGTCGGCGTGCGCGATGAAGAAGTCGGGATCCGCGCTCGCGACGACCACGACGCGCACCGCGGGATCGTCCGCGAGCGCGCGCCCGAGCCGGTCCATCTCGGTGATGAGGACCGCGTCGAACAGGTTGATCGGCGGGTGATCGATGACGACGCGCGCGACGCCGTCCGCGACCGCGACGCGCAGCGCGCGAAATCCCTCGTAGCCCATCGTGTCCTCCGAGCGGTTTGATCCGGCCGTCAGGCTACGGAACTCTCGGCGAGGACCCACTCGAGGAGGTCGCCATGCGCATCGGACTCCAGATCCCGAGCTTCACCTGGCCCGGCGGACCCGGCGCGATCCGGAGCCAGCTCGCCGACATCGCGCGCGCGGCGGAGGACGCCGGCTTCGCGAGCGTGTGGGTGATGGATCACTTCTTCCAGATTCCGGTGGTGGGCCCCGCCGAGCAGGAGATGCTGGAGGGCTGGTCGACGCTCGCGTATCTCGCGGCGGTCACCGAGCGCGTGAAGCTCGGCACGCTGGTGACGGGCGTCACGTACCGCAATCCGGGCGTGCTCGCGAAGACGGCGACGACGCTCGACGTGCTCTCGGGCGGGCGCGCCTACTGCGGGATCGGCGCGGCTTGGTTCGATCGCGAGCACCGCGGCCTCGGCGTCGCGTTCCCGCCGCTCGCCGAGCGCTTCGAGCGGCTCGAGGAGACGCTGCGCATCCTGCACCAGTTCTGGTCGGGCGAGGCGGCGCGCTTCGACGGCCGCCACTACCAGCTCGCCGAGACGTTGAACTCGCCGCCCGCGCTGACGCGCCCGCACCCGCCGATCCTGATCGGCGGCATGGGCGAGAAGAAGACGCTGCGCCTCGTCGCGCAGTACGCCGACGCCTGCAACCTCTTCACCTATCAGGGCCCCGAGCTGGTCGCGCACAAGCTCGACGTGCTGCGCCGCCACTGCGACGCCGTCGGCCGCGACTACGGCGCGATCGAGAAGACGACGCTCGGTACGGTCGAGCTCGCCAAGCGCAGCGCCGCCGACTTCGTGGACGAGGCGCGCCGCCTCGCGAAGGTGGGCGTCCAGCACGCGATCGTGAACTTCCCCGACGTCCACGAGCTCGCGCCGCTGCGCAGCTTCGGCCGCGACGTGATCCCCGCGCTCGCCGACGCGTGACGGCGAGCCGCTACGCCGTCGCCCGCGACGCCTCGAAGTAGCGCGGGTGCGGGTGGTGGATCACGAAGAAGACGGCCGCGGCGATCGCGTACGGAACGGCGAGCCCCGGCCGGCTCGACGCGATCGCGAGCACGAGGCCGAAGACGCCGATCAGGTCGCACAGGAGCCAGGTCACGAGCAGCGCGTTGCGGATGCGCGCCCGACCCTCCGCGGTCGAGAGATCGAGCCCGCCGCTGCGCAGGGGGCGCAGCGCGAGCGACTCGCGGATCGCGAAGGTCGCCACGCCGGCGGCGGTCGCGAAGATCGCGACCACGAACGCCGCGACGGCGGTCTGGTCCGCCCGCCACGGCGCCGCGCGCGGCGGCAGCAGCGTCGGCAGCCAGACGTAGAGCGCCAGCGACGCGAACATCGCCGCCCACACCGTCCACGCCGAACGCGCGTTCGTCACCGCGCGCAGGATACGGGCTGTCGAGCCGCGCAGCCGGCGGCGACTCGGGCGGGACGTTGCGCGCGCGCTCCGGCGGAGCAGACTCGGCGCGTGAGCCGCGATCCGTCCGACGTCTCCGCCCGCACGCTCGCCCACTACGACGCGAGCGCCGAGTCGTTCCGCGACGGGACGTGGGATCACGACGTGCGCCAGAACGTGGACGCCCTGCTGCGCCACGTCGAGGGGCCGGCGCCGTTCACGCTGCTCGACCTCGGCTGCGGCCCCGGCCGCGACCTCGTCACCTTCCGCGCGCTCGGCCACGTCGCGATCGGGCTCGACGGCTCGGCGCGCTTCGTCGAGATGGCGCGGGCCGCGAGTGGCTGCGAGGTCTGGCACCAGGACTTCCTGGCGCTCGACCTGCCCGCCGCGCGCTTCGACGGCGTGTTCGCGAACGCGTCGCTTTTCCACGTGCCGACGCGCGAGCTGCCGCGCGTGCTGCGCGAGCTGCACGCCGCGCTGGCGCCGCGCGGCGTGCTGTTCAGCTCGAACCCGCGCGGCGCCGGCGAGGAAGGCTGGAATCGCGGGCGCTGGGGCGCCTATCACGATCTCGCGTCGTGGCGCCGGCAGCTCGCCGACGCCGGCTTCGCGGAGCTCGAGCACTACTACCGGCCGCCCGGCCTGCCGCGCGAGCAGCAGCCCTGGCTCGCCAGCGTGTGGCGCCGCCTGCCCGCTACTGGACGGTGAACTCCTTCGACGCGGCGGGCGCGCCGTTGGCGAGGATCTGCACCTGGTACTTGCCTGCGGGCCAGCCGTCGGGCTTCGCGACGTGGAACTCCGTGTGGGTGGGTCCCGTCGGCGCGATCTGCACCTCGTCTTCCTTCACCAGCGTGTCGCCCTCGTAGGTCCAGCGCGCCTTCAGCGTGACGTTCTGCGCCGTGCCCTGGGTCGCGACCGACGCGTAGATCGTGTCGGTCGGCGCCAGCGTGGTGGTGGGCGTCGTCACGCGCTTGTCGGCGCCGATCGCGTTGCCGACCTCGACGCCCGTCACCTGGAACGGAGCGGCGGCCGGCGTCGGGGCCGGCGCGGGCGCCGGCTTCGGCGCTTCGGCGGTGGGCGGCGGCGGCGCCGCGGCCTCCTCGCCCCTCTTGCATGCCGCGACGGCGAGCGGGATCGCGACGCACGCGATCGCCAGTACGGTGCCTGTGCGCTTCATCGCTTCCCCCTACTCCGGAATCCGCAGCACCTGTCCGGGATGGATCAGGTCCGGGTCCTTCAGCTTGTCGCGGTTGGCCTCGAAGATCTTCTTCCACTGGTTGGCGTCGCCGTAGAAGCGCTTGGCGATCTTCGAGAGATTGTCGCCGGACACCACGGTGTAGGTGCGCGCCTCCTTCTCGGCCGCGGGCGCCGGGCCCGGCGCCGTCGACGACGCGCCGCCCGTCACGTTCGAGAAGTCGGGCTTCTTGGGCTTGTCTCCGGAACTCATGAAGCTCATCTCCGGCCGCGCGAACGGCGAGGAGCCGCCGCGCTGCATGTCGTCCCCCATCCGTCGGATCTCGGCGGCCGGCGGCACCTGGCCCTGCGGCGTCAGCTTGTCGATCAGCATCGGCAGCAGCTTCGCGAGCAGCGCCCCGCCCGCGGCGCCGCCCAGCCCGGCGCGCTCCGGCGCCCGCTCGAGCGGGTGACCGCGCAGGATCTGCGAGAGCACGTCGGCCCCGATCGAGCGGTTCTGGCCGGTGCCGACCCACGAGCCGAACACGTCGCGCTGGCCGGCGCGTTCGAAGCGGCTCGCGAGCCCGCCGACGCCCTCGTCGTCGGCCCCGCCGAGCGCCTCGACGGCGGCGCGCACGAGCGCGCCGACCTGGCCGGCGTCGCGGTCGCCGCCGTCCCGGTCTGCGAGCACCGCGGCCGCGAGCTCTTCGACGAGACCCATGGATTCCTCCAAAGGAGCCACCGTGCCCGCGACCGCCGGGCATGTCAATCGAGGAGAAATCAGTTCGGCCGAGGTCCCGTATTTACCGGACCGCAGCGGTCCTCTATTCTCGGCCGGCCTTCGCAGAGTCCCTGGAGGACCCCCCCCGATGCTCCGCATGAGCCGCCTCACCGACTACGGGATCGTGCTGCTCACGCATCTCGCGGCCGGCGACCCGCAGCGGCAGCACAACGCGCGCGAGCTCGCCGAAGCGGCCCATCTGCCGCTGCCGGTCGTCTCCAAGATCCTGAAGGTGCTCACCCGCGAGGGCTTCCTCGTCTCGAGCCGGGGCGTGAAGGGCGGCTACTCACTGGCCCGCACGCCCGCCGAGGTCTCGGTCGTGGACGTGATCGACGCCCTCGAGGGCCCGATCGCGCTCACCGCGTGCGGCAGCGGCTCGTGCGAGCGCGAGGCGAGCTGCCGGGTCCGCGCGCCCTGGCAGCGCATCAACCGGGTGGTCCGCAAGTCGCTCGAGGACGTGCGGCTCGCGGATCTCGTCGCGCCGCCGCCCATTCTCTTCCTCCCGCAGCAGGAGCGAGTCCATGTCGAATGAAACGCTCGAGCAGCTCGCCCGCCGCGACTACGAGTGGGGCTTCACGACCGACATCGAGATGGACGTCGTCGAGCCCGGCCTCGACGAGGACGTGATCCGCTTCATCTCGGCCAAGAAGAACGAGCCGGAGTGGATGGTCGACTGGCGGCTCGAGGCCTTCCGCCGCTGGCAGAAGATGGAGGAGCCGCACCACTGGGCGAAGGTCACGTACCCGCCCATCGACTACCAGGCGATCCGCTACTACGCCGCGCCCAAGCAGAAGAAGAAGCTCGAGTCGCTCGACGAGCTCGACCCCGAGCTGCGCCGCACCTACGAGAAGCTGGGCATCTCGCTCGACGAGCAGAAGCGGCTCGCCGGCGTCGCGGTGGACGCCGTCTTCGACTCCGTCTCGGTCGCGACCACCTTCAAGAAGGAGCTGGAGAAGCACGGGATCATCTTCTGCCCGTTCTCGGAGGCGGTGCACCGCTGCCCCGAGATCGTGCGCGAGTACCTGGGCTCGGTGGTGCCGGTCAACGACAACTTCTTCGCGGCGCTCAACTCGGCGGTCTTCACCGACGGCTCGTTCGTCTACATCCCGAAGGGCGTGCGCTGCCCGATGGAGCTGTCGACCTACTTCCGCATCAACGCGTCCGAGACCGGGCAGTTCGAGCGCACGCTGATCATCGCCGACGCGGGCGCGTACGTGTCGTACCTCGAGGGCTGCACCGCGCCGCAGCGCGACGAGAACCAGCTCCACGCCGCCGTCGTCGAGCTGGTCGCGCTCGACGACGCCGAGATCAAGTACTCGACCGTGCAGAACTGGTATCCCGGCGACGCCGAGGGCAAGGGCGGCATCTACAACTTCGTCACCAAGCGCGGCAAGTGCGCCGGACGCCGCTCGAAGATCTCGTGGACGCAGGTGGAGACCGGCTCCGCGATCACCTGGAAGTACCCGAGCTGCATCCTGCTCGGCGACGACTCGGTCGGCGAGTTCTACTCCGTCGCGCTGACCAGCAAGCGGCAGCAGGCCGACACCGGCACCAAGATGATCCACGTCGGGAAGAACACCCGATCCACGATCGTGTCGAAGGGCATCAGCGCCGCGCACGGACAGAACACCTACCGCGGCCTCGTGCGCATCCAGAAGGGCGCCGACGGCGCGCGCAACTACTCGCAGTGCGACTCGCTGCTGATCGGCAGCGAGTGCGGCGCGCACACCTTCCCGTACCTCGAGGTGCACAACCCGACCGCGCAGGTCGAGCACGAGGCGACCACCTCGAAGATCGGCGAGGACCAGCTCTTCTACTGCCAGCAGCGCGGCATCTCGGAAGAGGACGCCGTCAACATGATCGTGAACGGCTTCTGCAAGCGCGTCTTGAAGGAGCTGCCGATGGAGTTCGCCGTCGAGGCGCAGAAGCTCCTCGGCGTGAGCCTCGAAGGAGCAGTTGGCTAGCGATGACCACCCCCATGCTCGAGATCCGCGGGCTGCACGCGACCGCGGGAGAGACGCTGATCCTGAAGGGCATCGACCTGGTGCTGATGCCGGGCGAGGTGCACGCCGTGATGGGCCCGAACGGCTCGGGCAAGAGCACGCTCGCGAACGTGCTGGCGGGCAAGCCCGGCTACGCGGTCGTGCAGGGCCAGGTGCTCTACGAGGGCCGCGACCTCACCGCGATGGCGCCCGAGGAGCGCGCGCGCGCCGGCGTGTTCCTCGCGTTCCAGTACCCGGTCGAGATCCCGGGCGTGTCGAACTTCTACTTCCTGAAGCAGGCGGTGAACGCGGTGCGCGCGCACCGCGGGCTGGAGGAGCTCGACGCGATGGAGTTCCTGACGCTCGCGCGCGAGAAGATGAAGCTGGTCGAGATGAGCGACAAGCTGATGCAGCGCTCGCTCAACGAGGGCTTCTCGGGCGGCGAGAAGAAGCGCAACGAGGTGCTCCAGATGGCGCTCCTCGACCCGAAGCTCGCCGTCCTCGACGAGACCGACTCGGGCCTCGACATCGACGCGCTGCGCGTGCTCGCGGACGGCGTCAACGCGCTGCGCGGGCCGGAGCGCTCGATGCTCGTCATCACGCACTACCAGCGGCTGCTCGAGCACATCGTTCCCGACCGCGTGCACGTGCTCTCGGGCGGCCGCATCGTGAAGAGCGGCGGCAAGGAGCTGGCGCACGAGCTCGAAGAGAAGGGATACGGATGGATCGCGGAGACGGCCGCGAGCGCATGAGCGACG
The DNA here is from genome assembly GCA_003576805.1 of Pseudomonadota bacterium. Classification (GTDB taxonomy): domain Bacteria; phylum Myxococcota_A; class UBA9160; order UBA9160; family PR03; genus PR03. The sequence goes on from QEVM01000104.1 coordinate 11,263, forward strand.
TGACTTCCGAGCGCCACTGGACCGAGCTCTTCGCCGCGACCGAGGCGGATCGCGCGGGCGAGCCGGGCTGGCTCGGCTCGCTGCGCAAGACCGCCATCGCGCGCTTCGCCGAGCAGGGCTTCCCGACCCGGCGCGACGAGGACTGGCGCTACACGAACCCCGCGCCGATCGCGAAGGTCGCGTGGCGGCCGGCGCCCGAGGCCGAGGTCTCGCACGAGGCGCTCGGCGCCTTCGCGCTGCCGCTCGCCGACGGCCCGTGCATCGTGTTCGTGAACGGCCGCCACGCGCCGGCGCTCTCGGCGGCGGACGGCGATCCGCAGGTCGTGGTGGCGAGCTTCGGCGCGCTGCTGCGCGGCGACGCCGCGCCGCTCGAGCGCGCGCTCGCCGCCGAGGCGGCCGGCGCGGACGGCGCCTTCCCGCTGCTCGCGCGCGCCTTCGCGCGCGACGGCGCCTGGGTGCACGTCGGCCGGGACCACGCGGCGGACCGCCCGATCTCGCTCGTCTTCGTCTCCGTGCCGGGCGCCGCGCCGAGCGCCGCGCACCCGCGCTTCGTCGTGACCGCCGCGCCGGGCAGCCGCGCCGCCGTCCACGAGATCCACCTGACCGTCGGCGCGGGCGCGCAGCTCTCGAACGCGCTCGGCGAGCTGATCGCGGGCGACAATGCGCAGCTCTCGCACGTGAAGCTCGTGCACGCGGGCGCCGAGGCCGTGCACCTGGCGAAGACGCGCCTGCGCGTGCTGCGCGACGCGCGCATCGCCTCCACCCTGATCTCGCTCGGCGCGCGCATCGCGCGCCACGACGTCGAGGCGGTGCTCGAGGCCGAGGGCGCGGAGTGCGCGCTCGACGGCCTCTACGTCGCGACCGACGGCTCGCACGTGGACGTGCGCACGCTCGTCGACCACCGCCGCCCGCACGGCACGAGCCGCGAGCTGGTGAAGGGCGTTCTCGCCGGGAAGTCGCGCGGCATCTTCAACGGCAAGATCGTGGTGCGCGAGGGCGCACAGAAGACCAACGCCCAGCAGAAGAACGAGAACCTGCTGCTCACGCGCGACGCCGAGGTGAACTCGAAGCCGCAGCTCGAGATCGAGGCCGACGACGTGAAGTGCAGCCACGGCTCGACGATCGGCCAGCTCGACGCGGATGCGATCTTCTACCTGCGCAGCCGCGGCATCGGCGAGCGCGAGGCCGCCGCGCTGCTGACGCAGGCGTTCGCGGCGCAGGTCGTCGAGACGATCGAGAGCGAGGCGCTGCGCGAGCGCGTGCTGGCGCTCGCGCAGGACCGCATCTTCGCGAGCGGCGCCGGAGGAGTGCGATCGTGAGCACCGCCGAAAGCTTCCCGACGCGGCTCACCGAGCTCGAGGTCGCGCGCCTGCGCGCCGACTTCCCGGTGCTGGAGCAGAAGTTCCACGGCCGCCCGCTCGCCTACCTCGACAACGCCAACACCACGCAGAAGCCGCGCGCGGTGATCGACGCCGAGAGCCACTTCTACGCGACCGACTACGCCGGCGTGCACCGCGCGGTCTACGAGCTGGCCGAGCGCGCGACGCGCGCCTACGAGGCCGGCCGCGAGGCGATGCGGCGCTTCCTGCACGCGCGCGACGTGCACGAGATCGTGCTGCTGCGCGGCACCACCGAGGCGATCAACCTGGTGGCCTCGAGCTTCACGCGCGCGCACGTCGCGCCGGGCGACGAGATCCTGATCACCGAGATGGAGCACCACTCGAACATCGTCCCCTGGCAGCTCGCCTGCGAGGCGAGCGGCGCCCGGCTGGTGGTCGCGCCGATCGACGACCGCGGCGAGCTGGTGCTCGACGCGCTCGAGGGCATGATCGGCCCGCGCACGCGCATGGTCGCGGTGGTGCACGTCTCGAACGCGCTCGGCACGCTGAACCCGGTGCGCGAGATCGCCGAGATCGCGCACGCGCGCGGCGTGCCGGTGCTGGTGGACGGCGCGCAGTCGGCGCCGCACATGCCGATCGACGTGCAGGCGCTCGGCTGCGACTTCTTCGCGCTCTCGGGCCACAAGATGTACGGGCCGTCGGGGATCGGCGCGCTGTGGGGGCGGCGCGAGCTGCTCGAAGCGCTGCCGCCGTGGCAGGGCGGCGGCGCGATGATCGAGAGCGTCGCCTTCGAGAAGACCACGTACGGCCCGATCCCGTCGCGCTTCGAGGCCGGCACGCCGAACATCGCGGGCGCCGTCGGCCTCGCCGCGGCGGTCGAGTACCTGGAGGCGATCGGCCTCGAGCGGATCGCCTCGCACGAGCAGCAGCTCCTCGCCTGGGCGACCGAGGCGGTGCGCGAGATCCCCGGTCTCACGGTGATCGGCACCGCCGCGGAGAAGGCGGGCGTGCTGTCCTTCGTGATGGACTGCGCGCACCCGCACGACGTCGCGACGATCCTCGACCGCGAGGGCGTCGCGGTGCGCGCGGGCCATCACTGCGCGCAGCCGGTGATGCAGCGTTTCGGCGTGCCGGCGACGGTGCGCGCCTCCTTCGGGCTCTACAACACGCGCGAGGACGTGGACGCGCTGGTGGCGGGCCTGCGCACGGTGGTCGAGGTGTTCCGCTGATGTCCGAGCTGCGCGAGCTGTACCAGACCGTGATCCTGGATCACTACAAGAAGCCCCGGAACTACCGGAAGCCGGAGGGCGCCAACCGCCTCGCCGAGGGCCGCAACCCGCTGTGCGGCGATCACATCAAGGTGTGGGCGCGCATCGAGGACGACCGCCTCGCCGACGTCGGCTTCGAGGGCTCGGGCTGCGCGATCTCGACGGCGTCGGCGTCGCTGATGACCGAGATCGTGAAGGCGAAGACGCGCGACGAGGCGCGCGCGATCTTCACGCGCTTCCGCGACGTCGTGCTGGGCGGGCAGCAGGTGGACGGCGCCGAGCTGGCGTCGCTCGGCAAGCTCGAAGTGCTGGCCGGGGTGCGCGAGTTCCCGGCCCGCGTCAAATGCGCCACGCTGGCCTGGCACGCGCTCGAGGCCGCGCTGGAGGGGAGCAGTGAATCCGTCAGCACCGAGTGAGGCGACCGCCGTGCCGAGCGAGCCGCGAGCCAAGGACGACATCGAGCGGGACGTGATCGAGATGCTCAAGACCGTCTACGATCCCGAGATCCCGGTCGACATCTACGAGCTCGGCCTCATCTACCACATCGACGTGCGCGACGACCGCAGCGTGGAGGTCCGCCTCACGCTGACGACGCCGATGTGTCCCGTCGCCGGCTCGCTGCCGCCCGAGGTCGAGGCGAAGGTGGCCGAGGTGCCGGGCGTCACGAAGGCCGTCGTCGAGCTCGTCTGGGACCCGCCCTGGAACCCGAGCATGATGTCGGAGGCCGCCAAGCTCGAGCTCGGCATGCTGTGAGCGCGAGGCGGGCTGGGGACCATGCGGAACCGACGCGCACCCGGAAGTAGGAGACGATGCCGATGAGCAATGGAGCCCTCGACGCGCGCGGAGCCGCGCTCGAAGAAGCTTTCTTCCAGCGCGAGAACGAGCGCCTCCGCGAGCGGCTGCGCGCCGAGCGCGAGCGCGCCGAGACGCGCGAGGCGCTCGCGCGGGACACCGGCCTGCAGGACGACTCGCTCCTCGAGCGGCTCGTCGAGCTCGGGATCCACCTCGAGACGCTGGAGGCGCTGGTGCTCGTGCCGCTGGTCGAGGTCGCGTGGGCCGACGGCCAGATGGACGAGCGCGAGCGCGACGCGGTGCTGCGCGCCGCCGAGGCGCGCGGCATGACGAGCGGCACGCCCGGCCACGCGCTGCTCGAGTCGTGGACGCAGGAGCGTCCCGCGCCCGCGCTGATGGAGTCGTGGCGCGCCTACATCGCGGCGCTCTGCAAGGACCTCTCGGCCGACCACCGCTGGCACCTCGAGGAGCAGATCCTCGGCAACGCGCGCGCCGTCGCGCGCGCCGCCGGCGGCTTCCTCGGCCTCGCGAAGGTGTCGAAGGCCGAAGAAGCGGTGCTCGCGCAGCTCGAGGCGGCGTTCCGCGAGCGCTAGGTGTGGGACCTCAATAGATCAGTGACGTCGTGAGGCACGGAGCCGAGCGATGGGCGGGATCCTGCCGATCGATCGGTGGGGCCGCTGGTGATTGTAGTGG
>QEVM01000393.1 GCA_003576805.1 Pseudomonadota bacterium
CGCGCGGGCCGCGCCGGGCGCAGCGCCGGTCGCGCCGCGCGCGCCGCCCTCGCGCTGCTGCTCGTGCTCGGCTCGCTGGCCTTCGTCTTCGCGCTCGGCGAAGGCGTGCTGCGGCTGCTCTACGGCGGCGCTCCGCCGTACTTCTTCTCGCGCATCGTCGAGCACGACGCGCAGCGCGGCTGGCGGCTCGTCCCCGGCGACTACGAGTTCTTCAACGTCGCCGCGTTCACGCGCGTGCGCGCCTCGATCAGCGAGTACGGGATTCGCAGCACGGCCGCGCCGATCGTGGCCCCGCCGCGGCGGCGCCTCACGGTGATCGGCGACTCCTTCGTGTTCGCCGAAGCGCTGAGCGACGGCGAGCGCTTCACCGACGCGTTGCAGGCGCTGGTCGGGCCCGACGTCGAAGTCGTGAACGCGGGCGTCCCCGGCTACGGCACCGGCCAGCAGGTGTTGCTCGTCGAGGACCTGCGCGCGCGCGGCTTCGCGCTCGGGTCGGCGCTGATCCACGCGTTCTTCACGAACGACATCCTCGACAACGCGGGCCTCGACTACGACTCGCTCGATCCCGATCCGAAGAAGCCGGTGTTCGAGGTGCGCGACGGCGCGCTCGTGTCGACCGCGGTCGCGCCGGGGCCGCCGATCCCGACCGCGGCGATCAGCGCGCAGATGGCGCGCCGCTCGCTGTTCGCGGCGCTGCTGCGGCAGCGCGTCGAGGTCCTCGTCGCGAGCCATCCCGGCATCCTGCGCGGTCTCGGCGGCGTGGGCGTGCGCGTGCCGCTGCCGCGGCCGCCGGGCGTGATCCTCGGCTGGTACGCGCCGGGCTGGGAGGAGCGCTGGAGCCGGACGCGCGACGTGTTGCGCCAGTTCGCGCAGACGGCGCGCGCGGGCGGCGCGGACTTCGCGATCGCCTTCATTCCGTCGCCGTTCCAGGCCGAGGCGGTGTTCGAGGAGCTGCTGCGCGCGCACCGCGACGAGCCGCTCTACGCCGCCTTCCTGGACGACGTCGACCGGCCGCAGCGGGTGCTGCTCGAGTTCTGCGCGGTCGAAGGCCTCTCGTGCTTCGACACCACCCCCGCGCTGCGCGCGCCGCGCGACGAGCCCGCCTACTTCCTGCACGAGGGACACTTGAGCGCGTACGGCTCGCGGATCGTCGCGGACGCCTTCCACGACGAGATCCTGGCGCGCGGCCTGCCGCGCTGAGGCGCGCGCTAACCCTGCGCCGCCTGCGACTCCCGCCAAGGCCGCCACGCGCCCTCGGCCTGCGCGAGGCGGTCGGCGACGACCGCGAGCGCGGCCGGGTGGAAGCCCATGCCGGTGTGGCTGCACGCGACCTCGACGTTCTCGCGCTCGGCGCCTTCCTCTTCGAGGCAGCTCTGCCACGCGACGATGCCGTCGGTGCGGCTGTAGATCGAGGTGGTCGGCACGGGCAGCGGCGCGCGCAGCGCGGCGCGCAGCGCGTGCGCCTCGTGCAGCGGGCGGCCTCCGGGCCGGATCGGCACGAGCCGCGTCGCGTAGCTCGCCGACACGTCGCGGAAGGGCGAGCCCAGCGTGATCACGCAGCGCACGAGCTCGGGGTTCGCGCGGGCCAGCTCGCGCGCGTAGATCCCGCCCAGGCTCCAGCCGACGAGCGACACGCGCCTGCGATGGCGGTCGCGCAGCGCCGCCAGCTTGTCCTGCAGCTTGCCGCGCAGCGGCGCGGTCGGGCCGAAGTTCACGCCGAGGCTCCAGCCGTGCGCGTCGTAGCAGAGCGAGCGCAGGAAGCGGCGCAGCGGCGCGGTCGAGAAGTCGCCCGCGAGCAGTCCCGGCAACACCAGGATGGGATGGCCGTCGCCGCGCTGCGCGCGCTCGAGCAGGCGGCGCCGGCCGGCGAGCTGCGCCAGCTCCACGGCCGCGCGGCCCTGTTCGAGCGCGAAGAGCGCGAGCGGCGGCGGACCGATCGTTTCCCAGTGCGGGTTGGACGTCATCCCATCAAGCTAGGGAACCTCTGAAAAAGCCGCCCGGCATGGTAGAAGAGAGCCGGGGGGGATGACGTGGCTCATCAGAGGACGTTTGCGTCGGAGGCTTGGCG
>QEVM01000105.1 GCA_003576805.1 Pseudomonadota bacterium
CGCCGCCGACGCCGACTGCGTCGCCTGCGCCGCCTCGAGCCGCGCGCGCGCGGCGGCGAGATCGCGCGGGTCGAGCGGCGCGGGCTCGATGCGCGCGACCATCGCGCCGGCCTCGACGGCGTCGCCCTCGTCGAGCTCGATGCGGAGCAGCCGGCCGGTGGTCGGCGCCGCGACGGTGTAGCGCTGGCGCACGCGCGTCTCGCCCTCCTCGTCCACGGTGACGAGGAGCGGCCCGCGCTCCGCCGCGGCGACGTCCACGGGCAGCGGCGCGGGCCGCAGCAGCCACCACGCGCCCGCGGCGACGGCGACGCCGAGCGCAATCCAGAATGCGGTGCGGCGGACGTCGCGCATCGCTACTCGCGCGTCTTCAGCACGGCGACGAGATCGAGCCGGTCGATGCGCCGCCGCACGATCGCCGCCGACACCAGCGCGGAGACGCCCACCACGGCGATCGCGAAGACGTGCGTGCGCAGGCTGATCACGAGCGGCATGCGGAAGAGCTCCCACTGGTAGGCGCCCGCGAGCAGCGCGCACAGCCGATGGCCGATCGCGAAGCCGAGCGGGATCGCGAGCAGCGTCACGGCGGCCTGCTCGCCGAGCAGGAGCAGCGACACCTCGCCGCGCGTGAAGCCGAGCACGCGCAGGCTGGCCAGCTCGCGTCCCCGCTCGGAGAGCGCGATCCGCGCGGCGTTGTACACCATCGCGGCGGCGATCACCGCCGCGAAGCCGACGAGCACCGTGGTGAAGACGCCGAGGCTGCGCGCGAGCGTCTCCTCGTAGCCGCGCAGCGCGGCCAGCCGGGTCGTCGCGCCCGCGACCGCCGGCATGCGCTTGAGCTCCGCGTTGAGCGAGTCCGCGAAGCGCGCGTCGACGCGCAGGAACGCGCCCGACACCGTGTCGCCCTCGCGCATCAGGCGGTGCAGCGCGCCGGCGTCCATGTAGGCGTTGAGCCCGATCAGCTCCTCGGCGACGCCGGCGACGCGCACGCGGCGCACGGGACGGTCCTGCTCGAGCACCTCGACGGTGAGCGCGTCGCCGGGCGCGACGCCGAGGATCTCGGCGAGCTTCGCGGTCAGCACGACGCCTGCGGGCGGCACCGGAAGCACGCCGCCCTCGGCGTCGACGATGCGGCGCAGCTCGGCGCCCGGCGGCAGCCCGAAGAGCGGCACGCGGCGCGTCGCGTGCGCGTGTCGCAGCCGCGCCGGCACCACGCGGAACGGCTCCGCGCGCAGCACGCCTTCGAGGCGGGCGAGCTCGTGCCGGGCGCGCGCCGGGCGCGGATCGTGGAAGAGCACCGTCACGTCCTCGCGCTGCACGGTGCGGAACTGGAGCTGTCCGAGCGCGTCGATCGCGTCGACGAAGTAGTACCCGACGATCAGGATCGCGACGGCGAGCGCGATGCCGACCACCGACAGCGCCGCGCGCGCGGGACGGCGCACGAGATTGCGCCAGATCATGCGCGCCGACGCGGGCAGCCGCCGCAGCAGGCCGCTGCGCTCGAGTCCGCCGGCTCGAAAGCTCGCCGGCGGCTCGGGGCGCATCGCCTCGGCCGGCGGCAGCGCGACCACGCGCCGCACCGCCTGCCACGCGCCCGCGCACGCCGCGAGCGCCGACACGCCGACACCGATCGCGATCACCGTCGCGCTCGGCGCGTAGCGCAGCAGCGGGAAGCGGTAGAACTCGCCGTAGAGCGCGTTGATCTGCGCGGCCCACCACAGTCCACCGGCCGCGCCGACCGCCGATCCGGCCAGCACGCACACCATCGCCATCCCGAGGTAGTGCAAGCCGACGTCGAGCGAGCGGTAGCCGAAGGCCTTCAGCACTGCGATCTGCTCGCGCTGCATGGCGACGAGGCGCGCCAGCACGATGTGCAGCAGGAACGCCGCGACGCCGAGAAAGATCGCGGGCAGCACGGTGCCGAAGACGCGGTTCTGGCGGATCTCGTCGGAGAGGAAGCTGTGCGAGATCTGGTCCTCGCGTCCGTACGCGCCGAGTCCGCCGTAGCGGTCGAGCAGGCGGTCGACGCGCGCGATCACCTCGTCCTCGCTCGCGCCGGGCGCGAGCCGCAGCGTGAGGTCGTTGAACGCGCCGTCGAGGTCGAACGCGGGCCCGAGCGCGTCGCGGCTCATCCACAGCACGCCGAAGCGGCGGTTGTCGGGGAAGATGTTCGTGCCCTGGATCTCGTACACGTACTCGGGCGAGAGCCCGATCCCGACGATGCGCAGCCACTGCCAGCGGCCGCGCAGCACGGCGCCGATGCGATCGCCGACTTCGAGCCGGTTCGCCTCGGCGAACGCTTCGCTCGCGATCACTTCGTCGCGGCGCCCGGACTCGATCCAGCGGCCGCGCCGCAGGTGCACGTCGTTGAGCACCGGGCTGCGCCGCTCGGGCACCGAGACGAGCCGGCCGGTCGCGGGCTCGGACAGGCCCGGCACGTCGAGCGTCACCTCCGCGACGACGCGCGAGTGCACCGCCGCGACGCCGGGCAGCGCGGCGATCTCGCTGCGCAGCGACTCGGGCGCGCGCTCGAGCGACGCGAACACGTCGGCGAAGCGGTACTCCGCGTAGTAGGCGGCCTGCGACGCGCGCAGCGACTCGTAGCCGACGCGCGCCGTCACGACGGTCGCGACGCCGCACGCGACGACGAGCGCGATCGCGAGCGCCTGGCCGCGCAAGTGCCAGAGGTCGCGCCACAGCTTCTTGTGGATCGCCCTCACCAGGCCAGCTCCGACGGCGGCGCGCGCCGCTCGTTGCGCGTCTCCCGGGCGATGCGCCCGCTGCGCATGCGGATCACGCGGTCGGCCATGCCCGCGATCGCCGCGTTGTGCGTGATGATCGCGATCGTGGTGCCGAGCTCGCGGTTGGTGCGCTCGAGCACTTCGAGCACGCGCACGCCGGTCTCGAAGTCGAGCGCGCCGGTCGGCTCGTCGCACAGCAGGACGTCGGGGCGCTTCGCGATCGCGCGCGCGATCGCGACGCGCTGCTGCTCGCCGCCGGAGAGCTGCGCGGGGAAGTGGTGCAGGCGGTCGCCGAGCCCGACGCGCGCCAGCGCCTCCGCGGGATCCATCGGGTGCGGCGACACCTCGGTCACGAGCGCGACGTTCTCGAGCGCCGTGAGGCTCGGGATCAGGTTGTAGAACTGGAACACGAAGCCGACGTGCTCGCGGCGGAAGGCGGTCAGCGCGCGTTCGTCGCCGCCGGCGAGGTCGTGGTCGAGGAAGCTGACGCGGCCGCGCGTCGGCACGTCGAGCCCGCCGAGGATGTTCAGCAGCGTCGACTTGCCGCTGCCGGAGGGGCCGAGCAGGACGAGCAGCTCGCCCGGCCAGATGTCGAGGTCGACGTCTCGGAGCGCGTGGACGTCCACCTCGCCGACCCGGTAGAGCTTCGAGAGCCCCACGGCGTGGAAGACCGGCGCCGGATCGCCTCGCGGCGACGACGGCGGCTGAGAAGGGCGCTCCGGCAGGATCCACCTCGGGCGGACGCTCGTCCGGGAGGTACGGGACGTCCCCGAGGGAGTCAAGGCGATGTCACTGTCCGGGCGGTTGGTCGGGTAGAATGCGCGCCCGGAGCGTTGTCTGGGTGCGCGCGCGGTCCGTCCTTCTGCTCACGTGGATCCTGCTGTCGGCTGCTCTCCGTCTCCCGGCGGCGGCCCACGCGGCGGCGTGTGTGCCGGGCGGCACGCTCGCGGCGCCCCTCGACTGGAACGACGCCGCCACGTGGCTGCCCGCCGGCGTCCCCGACGCCTCGACCGACGTGGTGCTGGCGCAGCCCTGCGCGGTCCGCTGCTCGGGCGGCGAGTGCGCGGCCCGGACCGTCAAGGGCACGCATCCCGGCGCGTCGCTCGAGATCGCGCCGGGCGCGGCGCTCGTGCTCGCGGGCTGCGACACCGCGTCCGCCTACGCCTCGTCCACCTACCAGTGCGGCGGCGAGGCCGGCTTCCGCTTCGCGCCCCAGGGCGCCCTCGTCCACGATTCCGCGGCGGACGGCGACCCGCTCGTGCGCGGCGCCGCCCTGCCCGCCCAGACCGACCGGCTGCGCCTCGTGCTCTCGAGTGCGATCGACGTCGTCCCCGGCGACTGGCTCCAGGTGCGCGGCGGCCCGGGGCGCAGCCAGGTGTACCGCGTCGTCGCGGCCGACCTGACCGGCTGCCCGGCGCCCGGCGCCTGTCACTTCGACGTGTCGCTCCACGACCCCGCCATGGCGTTCGGCAAGAACCCGCAAACGGCCGGCTACGCGACCCGCATCGGCTACGTCGCGGCTTCGGCGATGCGGATCGCCGCGCCCGACCACCCGCAGTACGCGGAGCAACGACTCGACCGCTGCGTCGAGATCTGCACGCAGCGCAGCGGCGAGAACTGCGTCGCGGCATCGACGTTGACGCGCGACGGCTCGTACGTCGGCTGGCACCTCGGCGCGAGCGACGCGGCGCTCGATCCGGCCGATCCCGCGGTGATGGGCGCGCGCCGGCTCGTCGTCGAGACGCGCAACGACCTGCCGCAGGTGATCGGCAGCGGCGGCGGCCAGCCGGACCGCGTGTGCTTCGCGGACCCGCTGCCCGCGAGCTGGGTGCCGGCGACGGGCTGGGCCGAGCGCAGCGCCGTTCTCTGGCCCGGCTTCTGGCCCGGCGACGCCTGGGCGATCTTCCGCCCCGCGACGGTGCGTTACGCCGGCGCGGAGGGCGACGGCGGCCTCGGCTTCCACGGCGCGTGCCTCGACTCCGACTTCGCCTACTTCGACGGCTGGTCGAAGATCGCCGCGGTGGCCGGCACGCCCGCCTGCCAGGAGCCCTTCGCCGACACGGTCGTCGTCGCCTGGGCGCGCGGGATCGCGGGCGTGCCCGTCGACCAGCAGTCCGGCTGCAACGGCCACGCGCTCGACGTCCTCGGCTACACCGCGTTGCGTGGCGACCGCGTCGCGATCGTCGACACGCGCACGCCGCTCGACACGACCGGCACCTGCTATCCGAGCGGCTGGCCCGGCGATCCCGCGCGCGACAGCGGCACGCACGGGCTCGCGCTCGCCGGCACGAGCTTCGACGCGGGCGCGCCGCCCGCCGAGTGGCTGATCCGGTACATGGGCGACGACGGCATCTTCGCCGCCGGGGCGGGCCTCGGCGCCGTCACGTGGCGCCTGCCGCGCTGGACCTGGTGGTGGAACAAGGCGGGCGTCTCGACCGAGGTCGTGGACTTCCTCAACTCCGAGCCCGGCCAGACGGTGCGCCTCGAGGACGCGCGCGTCGTCATGTACGCGAGCTCGGCCGGCTGCAAGGGCGCGCTCGACGACCCGAACGGCAACGTCGCGTACCAGGTCGAGGGGATGCTCTACGTCGACCCGCGCCACGCAGGGCCGGTGCTCGGCCTCGGCAGCAGCGCCGGACACGACGTCGAGGAGCTCGTCGCGTTCGGCGACGGGTCCGCGTCGTGCGCCGCGCTGCGCAGCGCGCGCGTGCGGCGCTCGTGGATCGAAGGCTGGAACCGTCTCGTCGACTACCAGGTGCGCGAGGTGGATCGCGTGTTCTTCGCGTCGCGCGGCGGCGCGCCGACCGGGAGCGTGTTCGGCACCGTGCCGCCGGGCGAGTCGGCGCTGCTGCGCGACTTCGTCGCGACGGGGCTCGGCAACGTGTCGCTGCTCGGGCCCGTGTGCGGCACGGGCTGCGCGTTCGAGATGCGCGACGGGTTCGCGTCCTGGCTCGCGCCCACGACGCAGGGCGTCGCCAACTTCTACGGCAGCGCGAACGCGCAGCTCGCGGCGCCGCTCGCAGGGCTGCTCTTCGCGAACAGCCGCCTCCTCACGTGCAGCGCCGGATGGGGCGAGAGCGGCGACGACATCGGCCGCAACCTGCTCGTGTCGCCGGGCGCCTACCCGATCGGCTACGTGAGCGCGTGTCCGCTCGCGGCGCCGCAGAAGGTCGTGACGGCCACCGGCTTCGCCGCCCGCCTGCCCTGGCGCGCCGATCTCGCAGGCGAGCGCTTCGGGCCGCAGCGCCGCGTCGGGCTTCCCGCCGGCGCCGCGATCGCCGCGGACGCGGGGCTCGCCTCGTCGTTCGCGATTCCCGAGGAGCCGTGCGACGACGGCGTCGACGACGACTGGGACGGGCTCGCCGACCTCGCCGATCCCGGCTGCAGCGACGCAGCGGACGCCTCCGAGCGCAGCGCCGTCTGGGCTTGCGACGACGGCGCCGACAACGACGGCGACGGCTTCGCCGACGCGGGCTTCGACCCGGGCTGCCCGCGCCCGAACGCGATGCCGGAGAACCCGGTCTGCGACGACGGCATCGACAACGACGGCGATCTCGCCATCGACTTCGCGGATCCGCACTGCAACCCGAGCTGGCCGCACTCGGAGCAGCCGCCGCCGGCCTGCGGCTTCGGCGCCGAGCTCGCGGCGCTCGCGCTGCTCAGCCGGCGCTTCGCGCGAGCATCCGCCGCACGGCGCGGTCCGCGAAGGTCATGACCGGGATCATCGTGTGCGCCGAGGCGCTCGTCGGGAACACCGAGGCGTCGACCACGTAGAGGCCCGGCACGCCGTGCACCTGGTGATCGAGGTCGACCACGCTGCCGCGCGGATCGGCGCCCATCCGGCAGCTCCCCTGCACGTGCGCAGAGAGGAAGTGCGTGACACCGGTTCGGATCGGGAAGGCGAGTGCGCGGTCCAGCTCGGCCTCGCCGCGCAGCGGCTCGAACACCTCGCTGCCGAAGCGCACCTCGCGCGCGCCGGCCGCGAAGTAGGCCTGCGCCGCCGCGCGCAGCCCGCGGCGCAGGCGCGCCACCCACTCCTCGCGCATGCGGTAGTCGATGCGCGGCGCGAAGCCGCGCTCGCCGCGCGTCCAGCGCAGCGAGCCCGACGGCGCGTCCGGCACGAGCAGCAGCGCGAGCGCGCCGTGACGCGCCCGCGCCATGGTCTCCTTGTGCGCCGCGCCGAAGCCGCCGAGGCCGGACGCCACCTGCGACATCCCGCCCGAGATGCCCTCGAAGCGGAAGCCGCCGAGGCCGTGCTCCGCGGTGTGGTCGTCGAACTCGGTGCAGTACGCGCTCTGCGGGATGCCGCGCCACGCGACGACGTCCACCGACTCGGGGAACAGCGCCGCGACGCTCATCTGCGGCTGGAGCGAGACGTTGCGCCCGAGCGCCGGCAGGCCGCGGCCGACGCCCGAGGCGTCGAGGATCGCGGGCGAGTGCACCGCGCCGGCCGCCAGCACGGCGCGCTCCGCCTGCACCTCGAACGGCAGCCGCGCGCTGCGCGCGCCGCGCGACACCACCGCGCCGCTCGCCAGGAAGCCGCCGCCGCCGCGCGGCACCACGCGTTCGATGCGCACGTCGGTGTAGACGTCGGCGCCGGCCTCGACCGCGCGCGGCAGGTAGTTGAGGTGCGCGCCCTGCTTCGCGTCGTAGGCGCAGCCGATCAGGCAGTAGCCGCTGCCCGTGCAGCCCGCGCGGTTGTGCGCGAACACCTGCGTCTTCCAGCCGAGCCGGCGCGCGCCCTCGAGCAGCAGGCCGTTGTTGCGGTTCACCTGCGTCGCGTCGATCGGCACGACGCCGAGCATCGACTCCACGCGCGCCTGCGACTCGCGCAGCTCCGCGGCGTCGAGCGCGAGGCCGTGGTGGCGGCGCCAGTGCTCGTAGACCGGCTCGGGCGTGGGCTCGCAGTCGGCGGAGTTGATCACGGTCGAGCCGCCGAAGCACGAGCCCTGGAGCACGTTGATCATGCCGTCGCGCGTGAGCTGCTGCGCGCGACCGCGGTAGAGCGCGGGCAGCATCTCGTCGTCGCGCTGGCTCATGTCGCGCGCGCGGAACCAGCCGCCCTCCTCGGCGACGACCGTCTCGACGCCCGCCGTCGCGAGCGCGTGCGCGACCACCGCGCCGCCGGCGCCCGAGCCGACCACCAGCGTGTGGGTGCGGCGCGCGACCGGCGCGCGCAGCTCGGCGCCCTGCGCGATCACCCGCGCGCCTCCGCGCGGCCGACGAGCGGACCGTCGTAGCCGATCGCGGGCCACGCGGCGTCGCAGGCGTAGAAGGTGAAGAGGCAGAGCTGCTTCATCCCCGCGTAGACCTCGCGCAGCAGGCCGATGCGGCTCGTGCGCAGCGCGTCGACGGCGGCGCTGCGCCCAGCGAGGTCCAGCGTCGAGAAGCGCGCGGCGCGGCCCGCCGCGAGCGGCGCGAGCCATTCCAGCACGACCAGCGCCGCGCCGACGCCGCGCAGCACGTCGGGCCTCTCGCCGGCGAGGAAGGCGTCGATGCGCGTCGCGAGATCCACGCTGCGCGCGCCCGCCTCGAACGCGCCGCCGGCGGGCACGAACGCGTCCGCGACGGCGTCGAGCACGACCCACTGCGAGGCGTCGAGCACGACGAGTCCGGGCGGCGAGCGCCCCGCCGCGTCCTCGCCCGCGCAGCCGATCGCGAGGCCCGGCAGCAGCGCGAGCGCGCCGGCCGCCTGCACCGAGCGGCGCAGGAAGACGCGCCTGGACAGCTCCGGCATCTCCATGGGCGCGGCAGTCTAGCCGGGAGGGCGAGGCGCACTACGCCTCGCGGCGTGCCCCGCTCAGCGCGCGCGCGCCCGCTCCTCGTCGGCGGGCTCGTCGCGCTTCGGCTGGCGGCAGAACAGGTTCGACACCTCGAAGCCGACGCGCGTCTCGGTCTCGTAGCCGGCGGGGCCGCTGCCGACGCGCCCTTCGACGCTGGGCTCGATCGGCGGGCGGTCCGGCCGGCACGTCGCGCAGCCCGCCGCCGCGAACGGCAGCGGGCTGCACAGGACGAGCACCAGCGCGAGCTTCAAAGCTTGCGGAGCTTCTCGCGGTTCGAACGGATCGCCTTGGTCGCGTTGCGCGTGTCGAACACGCGCTGCGACTTCGCCATCACCCGTTCGTAGTCGACGCTCGAGTGATCGGTGACGATCACGACGAGGTCGGCGCCGGCGAGCGCCTCGTCCGAGAGCTCGACGCTCTTGAGCGCGTGGTGATCGAGGTGCAGCTCCGGGACGTGCGGATCGTGGTAGTCCACCTGCGCTCCCTTGTGGAGCAGCAGCTCCGCGATCTCGAGCGCGGGCGACTCGCGCATGTCGGACACGTCCGCCTTGTACGCGACGCCGAGCAGCAGCACGCGCGCGCCGTTCACGGCGAGCCGGTCCTCGTTCAGGATGTCCGCGATCTTGCGGACGACGTGCACCGGCATCTGCGTGTTGATCTCGGTCGCGAGCTCGATGAAGCGCGCCGGGAAGTTCAGCGCCTTCATCTTCCACGACAGATACGTCGGGTCGATCGGGATGCAGTGCCCGCCGAGGCCGGGGCCGGGCAGGAACTTCATGTAGCCGTACGGCTTGGTGGCGGCCGCCTCGATCACTTCCCAGACGTCGAGGCCGAGCTTGTCGCACATCAGCGCGACCTCGTTGGCGAGGCCGATGTTGATGGCGCGGAAGGTGTTCTCGAGCAGCTTCACCATCTCCGCGGCCTGCGACGACGACACCGGGATCACCGTGTCGAAGACCGGCTGGAAGGCCTTCACCGCCAGCTCGGTGCACAGCGGCGTCTCGCCGCCCACGACCTTCGGCACGTTGCGCACCTTGAACTTCTTGTTGGCCGGGTCGATGCGCTCGGGCGCGAACGCGAGCGCAAAGTCCTCGCCGACGCGCAGCCCCGAGGCCTCGAGCAGCGGCAGGTACAGCTCGTGCGTCGTGCCGGGATACGTGGTCGAGCCGAGGATGATGAGCTGGCCGGCGCGCAGCCGCTTCCGGATCTCCTCCACCGCCGCCACCATGTACGAAAAGTCGGGGTCCTTGGTCTTGGTGAGCGGCGTCGGCACGCACACGTTGATCACGTCGCAGCCGGTGAGCTCGTTCATGTCGGTGGTCGCGTGCAGGCGCCCCGTCTCGCGCTGCGCGACGACGTCGGACTGCGGGACGTCCTCGATGTAGGAGCGGTTCTCCACTATGGCGCGAACCTTCTCGCCATCGAGCTCGAAGCCCGTGACGGGGAAGCCCGCCTTCGCGAACTCCACCGCCAGCGGCAGGCCGACGTAGCCGAGCCCCATCACACCGATCCGTGCCTGGCGCGCGTCGATCCGCGCGCCGAGATCCCGCAGCCTCGTCATGCTCTCTCCTCTGGGGCGACCCGGCGCCCGTCTCTTCCGAAGAACCCAGCAAAGTACCCGTAGCCGGACCAGATCGTGAGCGCCGTCGCGGCGACCAGGAACGCGAGCCCGATGGAATGTGCCGGCAGACCCCACTGAGGAGTCGGGAACAGCAGCGCGCCGATCGCGATGTTCTGGAGCAGGGTCTTGACCTTGCCCGGCCAGCCTGCCGCCATGATGCGGCCCTCGACGGAGGCGAAGCCGCGCAGCCCGGAGACGGCCAGCTCGCGCCCGACGATGATCACCACCATCGGGGTGCCCCAGGACGGGATCCGCCCTTCCGCGAGCAGCACGATCAGGGCGGTCGCGACGAGCAGCTTGTCGGCGAGCGGATCGAGCAGCTTCCCGATGCTCGTCACCTGCTGGCCGCGCCGCGCGAGCCAGCCGTCGACCAAGTCCGTCAACGCCGCGGCGATGAACAGCCACGCGAACACCTGCGACCCGGAGCGGCTGCCGCCGAGCACCGGAAAGAGCAGCAACACCGGCACCACGAGGGTGCGGAGCATGGTGATCGTGTTGGGGAGGTTCCAGAGCCGCTCGGCGTGCAGCGAGTGGCTGACCGCCTCAGCGGGAGAAGTCGCCATCGTAGCGGCGATAATAATGGAGAACGCGCTCGACGTACTCCTGCGTCTCCGCGTAGGGCGGAATGCCTCCGAAGCGGTCCACCGCGCCCGGGCCCGCGTTGTACGCCGCGAGCGCGTGCTCCCAGTCTCCGAAGCGCTCGTACATCGCCTTCAGGTAGCGCGTCCCGCCGAGCACGTTGTCCTCGGCGCGCAGCGGATCCTCGACGCCGAGATCCTGGGCGGTTGCAGGCATGAGCTGCATGAGTCCCTGCGCGCCTTTGTGCGAGACGGCGTGGGGCTGGAAGTTCGACTCCGCGCGGACGACCGCCTTGACGAGCGCGGGCGGCAGCCCGTGCCGGCGCGCTGCGCGGGCGATCAGCTGGTCGTACGCCTTGCTGCCTCGGCCGCTCCGCAGGGGCGCGCTGCCGAGCCGGTACGCGGCGCGGCTCGAGTAGCCGGGAATGTGGACGCGCGACGACTCACGGCGGGCGAGGATCAGGATTCCCCTGCCGCTGCCGCCCGCCTTGCCGAGCTCGTACTTCCGGAAACGCACGTCTGCCGGGACGTTGGTGAGGTGCACCACGCCGCGGGCGTCCACGTAGCGGTACACCTCGTCGGCGAGGGCCCCGCTCGGGCCGCACAGGACCCACAGCACCGCCGCCAGGCATCCGGTCCTCGTTCGAGCCGACACGCGCCGCCTCCGCGTCCGGTCGCCCCAACCCCCAGGGGCGATCCGATGGTCCTTGGCCCTGGGGCTATCGGGCGCCCGTGCAGCCCGCCTTAGGGCGGAGCCGGCGCGGGATGACCGACGCTTCATGCGAATCGCGCGTTCGAGCCGACCGCTAGAGTGGGCGGATGCCGGAGCGACACGATCTCGACTTCCTCGTGCTCGGGAGCGGCCTGGCCGGGCTCTTCTACGCGCTGCGGGTCGCGGAGCACGGCCGCGTCGGAATCGTGACCAAGCGCCTGGCGGACGACTCGGCGACCGCGTGGGCGCAGGGCGGGATCGCCGCCGTCCTGGCCGACGACGACTCCTTCGACGCGCACGTGCGCGACACGCTCACCGCGGGCGCCGGGCTCTGCCACGCGGACGTCGTCCAGACGGTGGTGGAGAACGCGCCGCGCGTGATCGAGTCGCTGGTGCGGCTCGGCGTCCGCTTCGACGCCGCGGCGCCCGGCGGCCCGAGCGGACGCGGCTTCGCGCTCGGGCGCGAGGGCGGCCACACGAAGCGCCGCATCCTGCACCACCGCGACGCCACCGGCCGCGAGATCGAGCGCGCCCTGCTCGAACGCGCGCGCGCCCATCCCAACATCGCGTTCTTCGAGCGCCACCTCGGCGTCGACTTGATCACGGCGCGCCGTTCGGGCATCGCCGGCGCGGATCGCTGCCTCGGCGCCTACGTGCTCGACGCCGACGCGAACCTCGTGCACCGCTTCCTCGCCCCGATCACGCTGCTCGCGACCGGCGGCGCCGGCAAGGTCTACCTCTACACCTCGAATCCCGACGTCGCGTCCGGCGACGGCATCGCGATGGCGTACCGCGCGGGCGCCACCGTCGCGAACCTCGAGTTCATGCAGTTCCACCCGACGTGCCTGTTCCATCCGCAGGCGAAGTCGTTCCTGATCACCGAGGCCGTGCGCGGCGAGGGCGGCATCCTGAAGACGCGCGCCGGCGACGCCTTCATGCCGCGCTATCACGCCATGGCCGACCTCGCCCCGCGCGACGTCGTCGCGCGCGCGATCGACTCCGAGCTGAAGCGCTCCGGCGACGACTGCGTGTTCCTCGACATCACGCACCGCGACGCCGCCTTCGTGCGCGAGCGCTTCCCGAACATCTACGAGCGCTGCCGCGAGTTCGGGATCGACATCACGCGCGAGCCGATCCCGGTGGTGCCGGCGACGCACTACACCTGCGGCGGCGTCCGCACCGACCTCCACGGCGAGAGCGACCTCCCGAACTTGTTCGCGGCCGGCGAGGTGACCTGCACCGGGCTGCACGGCGCCAACCGGCTCGCGTCGAACTCGCTGCTCGAGTGCGCCGTCTTCGCCGACGCCGCCGCCACCGAGGGCCTGAAGCGGCTCGCCGCCGCGGAGCCGGCGGCCGACGTCCCGCCCTGGCAGGCGCAGTGGGTCCGCGACAGCGACGAAGCGGTGATGATCACGCAGAACTGGGAAGAGCTGCGCCGCTTCATGTGGAACTACGTCGGCATCGTGCGCAGCGACCGCCGGCTCGAGCGCGCCCGCCACCGCATCCGCCTGCTCCAGGAAGAGATCAACGAGTACTACTGGAACTTCCGCGTGACGCCGGACCTGATCGAGCTGCGCAATCTCGCGCTCGTCGCGGACCTCGCGATCGAGTGCGCCTCGTGGCGCAAGGAGAGCCGCGGCCTCCACTACAACCTCGATCACCGCGAGACCGACGACGCCCGCTACCGCGTCGACACGCTGATCCGCAAGCGCGTCGTCGCGGGAGCGCCCGTCGTGCCGCTGGCCGAAGGCTCCTAGCGAGCGGGCTCGCCCTCGGCCGTGACGTAGGCCCCGGTGATGCCGCCGTCGACGAGGAACGTCGCGCCGTTCACGTAGGACGACTCGTCGGACGCGAGGAAGAGCGCGGCGCGCGCGATCTCGGGCGCCTCGGCGAGGCGGCCCATCGGGAGGTGAACGAAGCGCCGCGCGCGCGCCTCGGGCTTCGCGAGCAGCTCGGCGAGCAGCGGCGTGTTCACGGGGCCCGGGCACAGCGCGTTCGCGCGAATCCCCTGGCGCGCGTACTCGACCGCGATCTCGCGCGTCATCGCGAGCACGCCGCCCTTGCTCGCGGTGTACGCGATCTGCGAGGTCGCCGCGCCCATCACCGCGACGAACGACGCGGTGTTGACGATCGAGCCGCCGCCGGCGCGCAGCAGCGCCGGGATGCCGTGCTTGCAGCCGAGGAAGACGCCCTTCAGGTTCACGAGCATCACGCGGTCCCAGACGTCCTCGGGCGTGTCGACCGGCGAGCCGTCCTGCGCCGGGAAGATGCCGGCGTTGTTGAAGAGCACGTGCAAGGCGCCGAAGCGCCGCTCCGCGAGCTCGACCGCCGCGCGCAGGTCGTCGCCGCGCGCCACGTCGCAGCGCGCGAAGCAGGCCTCGCCGCCCGCCTTCTCGAGCTCCGCGACGACCGCCGCGCCCGCCGCCGCATCGAGGTCGGCGACCACGACCTTCGCTCCCTCCGCGGCGAACAGGAGCGCCGACTCGCGCCCGATCCCGCTCGCCGCGCCCGTGATCAGCGCCACCTTGCCCGCGAGCCGTCCCGCCACGCTCAGCTCTCCTCCGTCTCGAAGTAGATCGACTTCGCCTCGCTGTAGCCCTCGAGCGCCTCGATGCCGAGCTCGCGGCCGAGGCCGCTGCGCTTCACGCCGCCGAAGGGCGACTCGAGGAACACGCTGCGGCTGGTGTTGACCGAGATCACGCCCGTCTCGATGGCGCGCGCCACGCGCATCGCGCGCTTGGCGTCCCGCGTCCAGAGCGAGCCCGAGAGCCCGTAGATCGAGTCGTTGGCGAGCTCGACGGCGTGGGCTTCGTCGCGGAACGGCAACACCGCGGCGACCGGGCCGAAGATCTCCTCGCGCGCGATGCGCATCGCGGGCGTGACGCCGTCGAAGATGGCCGGCATCAGGTAGGCGCCGCGCGCGAGCGGCCCGTCCGCCGGCGTCGTGCCGCCGCACACGCGGCGCGCCCCCTCGCGTTCGCCGAGCTCGACGTAGCCCTGCACGCGCTCGCGATGGCTGCGCGAGATCAGCGACGCGACCTGGGTCTTCGGGTCGAGCGGCTCGCCCACCACGAGCCGGCCGGTCGCCTCCGCGAACTTCGCGACGAAGGCGTCGTGGATCGACTCCTCGACGAGGATGCGGCTGCGCGCGCAGCAGTCCTGGCCCGCGTTGCCGAACACCGAGAGCAGCGACTTCTCGACGCAGGCGTCGAGGTCGGCGTCGGCGAACACCACGTTCGCGGACTTGCCGCCGAGCTCGAGCGACACGCGTTTGATGTCGGGCGCCGCAAGGCGCAGGATCGCGGCGCCGTTCTCGGAGTCGCCGGTGAAGGAGATCTTGCGGATCGCGGCGTTCTCGACGAGCGCCGCGCCCACGCTGCCGCCCGGCCCCGCGATCACGTTCAGCACGCCGTCGGGCAGGCCGGCGCGGCTGGCGAGCTCGCCGAGCCGCAGCGCGCTGCACGGCGTCGCGCTCGCGGGCTTGAGCACCGCGCTGTTGCCCGCCGCGAGCGCCGGCGCGGTCTTCCACGCCGCGATCAGGAACGGGAAGTTCCAGGGCACGATCAGCGCGCACGGGCCGACCGGCTGGCGGAGCACGACGGAGAGTCCGCCGCCGTCCACGGGCGGCACGCGGCCCGACGCGACGGTCGCCGCGCCCGCGAAGAACTCGAAGCACTGCGCCGCCGTCTCGACCTCCCACTCGGCGTCGCCGATCGGCTTGCCGGCGTTGCGGGCCTCGAGCGTCGCGAGCGCCTTGGCGTCGTCGCGAATGCGCGCGGCGACCGCGCGCAGCACGCGCGCGCGCTCCGCGGCGCGCGCGCGCGGCCACGGCCCGTGC
>QEVM01000106.1 GCA_003576805.1 Pseudomonadota bacterium
GCGCGCGCACGGGGACTGGCGGCGCGCGCGCGCGGTCGCCCGGCGCCGCCGGCGACGCGCCTCGCGGAGCGATTCGTCGCGCTCGCCGAGCGCGGCTGCCGCGTGCTCCTGGTCTTCGACGCCGCCGAGCCGATGCGGCGCCGCGTGGACGAGCAGCTCGCGCGCGATCGCGCGCGCCTCGACGCCAGCGGCCGCTTCCGCGTCGAGGTGCTCGCGCACGGCGACCACATCTTCCTGCCGCTCGCCAGCCAGGACGCGGTCGGCGCGCTGCTCGAGCGCTGGCTCGAGGACGCCTAGCGGAGACACTTCGCTCGCCTGCGGCTCGCTGCGCGGAGACCGACTCTCGAGTCGGCCTCCTAGCGCGACGGCGCCGCGGCGGAGTCGACGCCGGCGGCGGGCGGCGGCGCGCCCGGGCACACGCGCGGCAGCAGCGCGCTCGCGATCGCGCGCGACAGGATCCGGTTGCCCTCGGCGTTCAGGTGCACCCAGGACACCATCGTGTCGCGGCGGGCGTCGAGCGCCGCGATGCCGTCGACGAGCGTCACCCCGTTCGCCGCCGACCAGCCGCGCAGCGCGCGCATCAGCTCGTCGTGCGCCAGCAGGTACAGCTCGCCCGACGCGATCTCGCCCTGGCTGGCGAGCCGCTCGCGGATGCGCGCGACCTCTTCGCCGTAGCGCAGGCCGCGCATCTCCTCGCGCGTCTTCATGCCCGACTGCGCCTGCTGCGTCACGACGGCGAGCTCGATGCCGCGCTCGCGGCTCTGCTCTCGGATCTGCGCGAGGCTCGCGAGGAAACGCTCGGCCTTGCCGCCGACGTGCGCCGCCACCTCGTCGGCCGTGAAGCTCTTCTTGGCGCGCAGGTCCGCGAGCAGCGCCGCGAGCAGGAGGTGCTCGCGCACCGCGCGACGGACGCGGCTCGCCAGCGACGGCGCGGTCGGCGCGCGCCAGCCGCCGCCCTGCGCGTCGTTGATGCCCTCGTAGAAGGTCACGACGTCGGGATCGAGCGCGAGCGCCTCGTCCACGAACAGCGCCAGGATCTGCTCGGCGTCGAGGTGCGGGATCCCGAGGTTGATCACCTCGAAGCGGCGCGCCGGACAGGCTTCGGCGAGGTCGCGCTCGAGATAGTGCGGGTACGTCTCGTCGTCGCGGTCGTGATAGCCGAAGGTCGACGACGCGCCGAGCGTGACGACGCGCACGACGCCGGGCGGCTTCGCGACGGACCAGTCCTCGCCGCGGAAGCCGTGCGCGTTGATCGTGACCTCGAAGCTCTCGCCGGTGTCGACGTCGGCGTCGCGCCGCTTCTGGTGCGGGAAGTACTTCGAGTAGCGCCCGGCGACGACGTTCTCGTGGCTCTGGACGCCCTGCTCGTCGCGGTCGCTGACGATCCCGTACAGCAGGACGCGCGGGCCGATCTTCGCCGCGAACGCGATGCGCACGGTCAGCTCGAGCGCGACGCCGACGAGCAGCAGCACCACTAGCGCGAACGCGAGCTTGGTTCGGAGCGCCACGGCGCGGTGCGTCGGCATCGGAAGGCGACCCTATCACCCCGCCCTCGCGGCGTCGACGCGACGCGCGGCGCGCCGCGCTCAGCGGGATTCGGCGAGCTGGGGGAGCCGCAGCAGCCACAGCTCGTTGCGCATGATGCGGCCGTCGCGCGTGCGCTTGGCGGTAACGCCGCCGCGCCCGTCGGCGTCGATCCCGAAGTCGTCGTCGTTGACGACGCCGACCAGGCGCGGTCCGAGCACCGCGAGTCCTTCCGGCTTGTCGTACGGATACGCCACGGCCGGATCGAGGAGGTCGAGCAGCAGCCGCTTGCGCACGGGCACGACGCCGGACGCGCTCATCTCGTCGGGGGAGAGCGCTTCGAGCGTGCGGCCGTCGAAGAGACGGCCCGCGGGCGCGTCGGCCGGGTCGCCGACGTCGGTCGCGCCGTCGAGGTCGATCTCGTAGAGGCGCACGCAGCGCGACGGCGCGCGCGGGTCGCCGGGGATCCTCGCGTCGATCTCGAGCGCGAGGAAGCGCGTCGCCGAGAGCGCCGCCAGCTCGGTGATGCGCGTCTCGGGGGCGTCGAGCAGGTACACGAGCTGGCGACTCTCCGCGGTGTCGGTGTCGAAGAGCACGAGCCGCGTCGCGCGCGAGGCGCGGCCTGCGGACTTCGGGTTGTCGAGCGGGCTCTGCATCAGGCCGGCCAGCGTGCGCGTGCCGGGCACGCGCGCGAGCCCCTCCATGCCCCGGTTCGGGCGGCGCGCCGCGAGCACCGCCGGCAGCCGCCGCGCCGCTCCCGGACGGGTTCCGATCCGCTCCACGACGGCGCCGTCGCTCGCGACGTGCAGCAGCCACGGCCCGTACTCGTCGGAGACCCAGAACGTGCCGTCCGGCAGCGCGACGAGGCCCTCGGGATCGAGCCCGTTCGGATCGGGCGGCAGCCGCCGCCCGTCGGGCGCGAACGCGACCTCGCTGGCGCTGCCGTCCGCCTCGGGCGCGGGCAGCCCGGAGATCGCGCGCCCGTCGGGCCAGTGGAGCGCGATGCGGCGCACGCGCACCAGGCCGTCGTCGCGCCAGCGGTACTCGGCGATCGCCGGCGCGTAGCCCGGCACCGGGAAGAGCTTGTGGTCGTCCTCCACGAGATCGACGTTCGGACCGCGGTCGCTCAGGAAGTAGAACGGCCCGCGGCGTCCGTCCGGCACCGCGAGCGACGAGCCGACGCCGCCTTGCAGCACGTCCGCGCCGCGCGCCTTCGCGAGCACCGACACCGGCGTCAGCACGAGCCGCTCGACGGCGACGCGCGGCGGCTCGCTCGCGCGCTCGGCCGGCTGCGGCGACGCGCCGCACGCGGCGAGCGGCACGAGCGACACGATCGAGAGCAGTCGTCTCACCCAGCACCCCCGGCGTCGAAGGACGCGTCGCTCGTCGCCGGCGCGCGCGAGCGCGCCGTCCAGCGAGCGGCGAACCGTACCAGCGGCGAGCCGATTCTCCGAGCGCGATCACGACTTCGCGTCGTGGAAGATGACGCCGAGGGTCCAGCGCTCGCCGCGCGTGACGGTCGAGACGCCGTGGCGCATGGCCGCGCGGTGGAAGCCGCGCGCGCCGCGCCGCGGCCGGTCGGCGGTCGCGAAGAGCACGGCCTCGCCGCGGCGCGGCAGCAGCGCCTCGCCGACGGACTGACTGCGCGGGCGCTGCTCGACGAGCAGGAACGCGCCGCCGTCGTAGTCGCGGCCGGGCTCCGAGAGGAACACCGCGAGCTGGAGCGGGAAGACGCAGGGCCCGTAGAGGTCGCGGTGCAGGCAGTTGTAGCCGCCGGCGTCGTAGCGGAGCAGCAGCGGCGTCGGCAGGCGCTGTCCCTGCGCCGCGCAGAGCGCGCGCAGCGCGGGCAGCGTCGCGGGCCAGCGCGGCGCGCGCGCGTCGCGACCGCGCTGCAGCGCGCGCTCCCAGTCGTTCGCGATCGGCGCGAGGCGCCGGTACGCCTCGGCGCGCAGCGCGGCGACGAGCGGCGGCAGCGGATCGGCGAAGTACTTGTACTCGCCGCGGCCGAAGCGGTGGCGCTCCATGTCGACCGTCTTGCGGAAGCGGCGCGCGTCGCCGTACAGCGACACCAGCGCGTCGCACTCCGCCGGCTCGACGAGGCGCGGCAGCGACGCGAAGCCGCGCTCGTCGAGCGACGCCCGCAGCGCCGGCCAGTCGAGCGCCGCGAGGCGCTCGCGCACGGCCGCGCGCTCGCTCATGCGCCCGTCATGGCGCGCGGGTCGAGCAGGCGCTCGAGCTCGTCGTCGGGCAGCACCGCGCGCTCGCGCGCGACGTCGCGCACGGTGCGGCCGCTCGCCATCGCCTCCTTCGCGATCTCGGCGGCGCGGTCGTAGCCGATGCGCGCGGCGAGCGGCGTCGCGAGCGCGGCGCTCTGCTCGACCCAGCCTTCGGTGCGCGCGCGGTCGACGTCGAGGCCGGCGAGGCAGCGCTCGGCGAAGACGTTCGAGACGTTCGCGAGCAGCCGCACCGACTCGAGCAGGTTGCGCGCGATCACCGGGATCATCGCGTTCAGCTCGAGCTGTCCCGTCATGCCGGCGAACGCGACGGCCGCGTCGTTGCCGAAGACCTGCGCCGCCACCTGGATCACCGACTCCGCCATCACCGGGTTCACCTTGCCCGGCATGATCGACGAGCCGGGCTGCACGGCGGGCAGCCGCAGCTCGCCGAGCCCGGCGCGCGGGCCCGACGCGAGCAGCCGGACGTCGTTGGCGATCTTGTGCAGCGCGACCGCGGCGCCGCGCACCGCCGCGCTGGCGGCGACCGCGGCGTCGCGCGCGCCCTGCGCCTCGAAGTGATCCTCGGCCTCGCGGAACGCGAGGCCGGTGTCGCGCGCGATCCGCTCGATCGCGCGCGCCGCGAAGCCGGGCGGGCAGTTGATGCCGGTGCCGACCGCCGTGCCGCCGAGCGCCAGCTCGGCGAGCCCGTCCGCCGCGGCGGCGAGCCGCTCGCGCGCGAGCGCCACCTGGCGCGCCCAGCCGCCGATCTCCTGCCCGACGCGCATCGGCGTCGCGTCCATCAGGTGCGTGCGGCCGAGCTTCACGACGCCGGCGAAGCGCTCGGCCTTCTCGCGCAGCGCGGCCTCGACGCGCGCGAGCGCGGGATCGAGGTCGCGCGCGATCGCCTCGCGCGCGGCGACGTGCAGCGCGGTCGGGATCACGTCGTTCGACGACTGGCTCGCGTTGACGTGGTCGTTCGGATGCACGCGCGCCGCGCCGTCGCCGAGCCGGCGGCTCGCGAGCCGCGCGATCACCTCGTTGGCGTTCATGTTGGTGGAGGTGCCCGAGCCGGTCTGGAAGACGTCGAGCGGGAACTCGCCGTCGTGCGCGCCGTCCGCGACCTCGCGCGCGGCGGTCTCGATCGCCGCGGCGAGCGCGCCGTCCACGACGCCGAGCTCCGCGTTCGCGGCGGCGGCCGCGGCCTTCACGAGCCCGAGCGCGCGCAGGAAGCGCCGCGGGAAGCGCTCGCCGCTCACCGGGAAGTTCGCCAGCGCGCGCGCCGTCGACGCCCCCCACAGCGCGTCCGCCGGCACCGCCATCTCGCCGAGCGAGTCGCGCTCGCTGCGCGTCGCGCCGTGGAACACGTGACTCATTGGATCTCTCCACCACCGTCCGACTCGCTAGAGCCTACACGGACTCGAATCCACTTGGTGGTGGTTCGCTGCTGGATTTGCTTCCCTGCAGTTCGCTTTCGATCAGAACTGCAGAAATCCTTCGCAGGCAACCGAGCAACGCTCCTGATGGAAGCTTTGACCCACTTGAATCACCACTCTCCGGGGTCGACGAATGCTGACAAGACTGCGAACCGCTGGCTTTAAATCGCTTGCGGACGTCGAGGTCGACTTGCCCTCGCTGACCGTTCTTTACGGTCCAAATGCAGCAGGTAAGTCGAACGTTCTCGACGCGCTGTTCTTGCTCAAGCGGCTCGCTACGGAACGCACTCTTTCCGAGGCACTCGGCAGCGAAGTGCGTGGTTATCCAGTAGAGCAGCTGACGTTCCCGGCGGGCGGACTTCCAGAGCTGCTCCGGAAGAAGCGCGGTGCGTTCTCGCTTGAAGCGGACCTCGATTTACACGATGGGCAGAAGCTGCGCTATCGGGTCGAAGTCGAGATTGAGCCGCGGTCAGGCAAGGCGAATGTCGCCGACGAGTATCTGGCACGGCTCAGCAAGACAGGAGAAGTCCGGGGCAATCCGCCTGTTGAGGCGAGCGAGGACAAGATCCTCGTCCGGCGACAGGATGGACATCGACCCCAGCACGAGCCGCGACATCTAAGCCATACAGTCTTATCTGACCCCCGTCGCGGTGCGCCCAATTTTGTCTGGATTGAGAAGGCGCGAACCGAGTTTCAATCAGTTCGTACGTACTATCTGGACCCCCGGATCTCCATGCGGCAAGAAACGCCGCCTCGCGAAGTAAGCGACATTGGAACACTCGGACAGCACCTCGCGCCTTTCCTTTATCGCTTGAAGCACTCGGAATTCGGGAAGAACTTTGCAGCAGTTCGGCGCACGCTGAACGCTGTGATTCCGTCCGTTGAGGACTTTTCAGTCGATCTCAATGAGGAGCGCGGCACTCTCGATCTCAAGATTGTGCAGAACGGGATCCCGTTTTCGTCGCGAATGGTTTCTGAAGGCACGCTTCGTGTTCTTGCGCTCATCGCAATCGCGGTAAACCCCTGGCCCAGTAGCGTCATCGCATTCGAGGAGCCGGAAAACGGAGTTCATCTCCGCCGCCTAGAACTCATCGCGGATCTCCTCGGGGCGATGGCGTTGCAACGGAACCGCCAGGTACTCGTCACCACGCACTCCCCTCACTTCTGCGAGCATATACTCCGACTCGAGAAGGAGAATCCCAATCGAGTCGGACTGTTGATTGCGAAGCAAGTAGGCGGCCAAACCGAATGCCGCCCCTTCGCCGCGTTTGGTCCGTTGTTTGAGCGAAGCGAAATCCGTAGCCAACTTGTGAACCCGACAGAGGATGCCCAAGACGGCTGGTTCCAGGCGATGGTTCTCCGCGGACTCGTGGATGGCTGATACCGCCATTGAGCTCTTTGCAGAGGATCGGGCGATGCAAGACATCCTGAGTGCGTTGGTGCTCAGGATCGCGCGCGAGGCCGGACTTACAGTACGCATCGCGGCGCGGTGCGCTGGCGGTGGCCATTCGCGCGCACTAGACGAACTTCGCGCCTTTCAGCTTGCTGTGCGCGAGGGCCAGCCGGGAATCTCTCGCGGAGTCCTCGTCGTCGGCCGCGACGCCAACTGCGTAGGCCACCAAGCCGCCCTCCGCTCAGTCCAAGAGCGGCTCGACCCGGCGATGTTCCTCGGCACAGCAATCGCCTGCCCGGACCCGCACATCGAGCGATGGTTGATGGCAGACCCTGAGACCTTCTGTCAGGTCGTTGGGGTGGATCCTCGCCCGGGTCGGCGCAAGTGCGAGCGGTCCGCCTACAAAGCGCTGCTAGCTCAAGCCATTATTCGCGGCGGACACCCGCCGACATTGAACGGTATCGAGTTCGCATCCGAACTTGTTGGGGCGATGAATCTATATCGTGCGGGGAAGAACGAGCCTTCACTTGGACATTTCATCGAACAACTAAAAGCTGTCTTCGGCCAGCTCACGTAACAACGACGCTGCAGGGACGCGCGCTACGCGACGCGCGCCTCGCGGCGGGCGCGCACGAACTCGAAGACCATCGGCAGCACCGAGATCACGATGATCGCGACGATCACGAGGTGGAAGTATTCCTTCACGACCGGGAGCTGCCCGAAGAAGTAGCCGGCCAGCAGGAACGAGAGCACCCAGGCGATCGCGCCCGTCACGTTGTAGAGCGCGAAGCGCGCGTAGGTCATCGAGCCCACGCCCGCGACGAACGGCGCGAAGGTGCGCACGATCGGCACGAAGCGCGCGAGGATGATCGTCTTGCCGCCGTACTTCTCGTAGAACTCGTGCGTGCGCATCAGGTGCTTCTTGTTCAGCCAGCGCGACTGCTCGCTCGCGAACACGCGCGGCCCGACGTAGGCGCCGACGGCGTAGTTGACGGCGTCGCCGAGGATCGCCGCGGCGATCAGCAGCGCGGCGATGATCCCGAGGCTCAGCCCCGAGTCGGGGATCGAGGCGAGCGCGCCGATCGCGAACAGCAGCGAGTCGCCGGGCAGGAACGGCGTCACGACCAGGCCCGTCTCGCAGAACACGATCGCGAACAGCAGGAAGTAGATCCACGGGCCGAGCGCCTGCGTCAGGTCCGCGAGATGGCGGTCGAGGTGCAGGAACAGGTCGATCGCGGTCTGGATCAGCTCCAAGGAGTCCTCCGGCGAGCCGGTCACGGGTAGCACAGCGACGCGGCGCCGCGGGGCCGGCAAGTCGCGCGCGAAGCCGCGCGGCGCGCGCCGCGGCGGCTATCCTGCGGCCCCTTCCCAGCCTCCGGGGGCGATCATGAGCGGCTTCGCGTTCCAACCTCTCTTCGAGCTCGGCCACCACGACGACACGCCGTACCGCCAGCTCACCAGCGACTTCGTCGGCAGCGCGACGCTCGCCGGCCGCGACGTGCTGCTGGTCGACGCGCAGGCGCTGACGCGGCTCGCGGCGCAGGCCGTGCGCGACGTCTCGCACCTCTTCCGCCCCGGCCACCTCCAGCAGGTGCGCAATGTGCTCGACGACCCCGAGTCGAGCGCCAACGACCGCTTCGTCGCGCTCCAGATGCTGAAGAACGCGAACGTCGCAGCCGGCATGATCCTGCCCTCGTGCCAGGACACCGGCACCGCGATCGTGATGGGCAAGAAGGGCCAGTACGTCGTCACGTCGGGCGACGACGAGGAGGCGCTCGCGCGCGGCATCCACGAGACGTACACGACGACGAGCCTGCGCTACTCGCAGATGGCGCCGCTCACGATGTACGACGAGGTCAACACCAAGACCAACCTGCCGGCGCAGATCGAGCTCTACGCCACCGGCGGCGACGAGTACCACTTCCTGTTCGTCACCAAGGGCGGCGGCTCGGCGAACAAGAGCATGCTGTTCCAGGAGACGCGCGCGATCCTGAATCCCGCGTCGCTGATGAAGTTCCTCGAGGAGAAGATCCGCTCGCTCGGCACCGCGGCGTGCCCGCCCTACCACCTCGCGATCGTGATCGGCGGCCCGTCGGCCGAGTTCACGCTGAAGACCGTGAAGCTCGCGAGCTGCCGCCATCTCGACGGCCTGCCGACCACCGGCAACGAGCACGGCCGCGCCTTCCGCGACGTCGAGCTCGAGCAGCAGGTGCTCGCGCTCTCGCGCACGCTCGGCATCGGCGCGCAGTTCGGCGGCAAGTACTTCTGCCACGACGTGCGCGTCGTGCGGCTGCCGCGCCACGGCGCGTCGCTGCCCGTCGGCATCGGCGTGTCGTGCTCCGCCGACCGCCAGGCGCTCGGCAAGATCACGCGCGAGGGCGTCTTCCTCGAGCAGCTCGAGACGAACCCGGCGCGCTTCCTGCCCGACGTGCGCGAGACGGAGCTGCCCGGCGACGTCGTGAAGATCGACCTGAACCAGCCGATGGCGGAGATCCGCAAGCTGCTCTCGCGCCACCCGATCAAGACGCGCCTCTCGCTCACCGGCACGATCGTGGTCGCGCGCGACATCGCGCACGCCAAGCTGAAGGAGCGCATCGACCGCGGCGAGGGCCTGCCGTCCTACTTCCGCGACCACGTCGTCTACTACGCGGGCCCCGCGAAGACGCCCGAGGGCTACGCGTCGGGCTCGTTCGGTCCGACCACCGCCGGCCGCATGGACTCGTACGTGGATCTGTTCATGGAGAACGGCGGCAGCTTCGTGACGCTCGCCAAGGGCAACCGCTCGCGTCAGGTGACCGACGCCTGCAAGAAGCACGGCGGCTTCTACCTGGGCTCGATCGGCGGCCCCGCCGCGATCCTGGCGGTGGACTCGATCCGCAAGGTCGACGTGCTCGACTACCCCGAGCTCGGCATGGAGGCGGTCTGGAAGATCGAGGTCGAGGACTTCCCCGCGTTCATCGTCGTCGACGACAAGGGCAACGACTTCTTCGCGCCGGCGGCGGTCGTCGCGCCGCGCTGACGCGGCGCGCCCGCGCGGGCAGCGCTTGCGGCGCCGGCCTGGATCCGGGCGGATGCAGGCGGGTCCCTGTACCGGGCACGCGATTTAGGCTATTCCCTGAATGTGGCCGGATCCAGAAAGAACCCTGAAGAGCCTCAGTACGTCGCGCTGATCGGCGACGTCGTCCTCTCGCGCCGGCTGGCCGCGCGGCAGCGCGCGGCGCTCCAGCAGCGGCTGCGCGGCTGCCTCGACGCCTTCAACGCGCAGCACGCCGACGGCATCGCGGCGCGCCTGCTCACCACGCTCGGCGACGAGTTCCAGGGCCTGTTCCGGCCCTCGCCCGCCGGCTGCCGGGCGGCGGTCGCGCTGATGCGCGGTCTCACGCTCGAGCTCGCGCCGACACGGATGCGGTTCGCGCTCGGCGCCGGGCCGCTCACGACCGCGCTGCTGCCCGAGGCGCTCGGCATGGACGGTCCCTGCTTCCACCGCGCCCGCGAGGGGCTCGTGCGTCTCAAGGCCGAGGACCTCTCGTGCATCCTGAAGCACCGCGGCACGCCGCTCGAGACGCTGTGGACGCTGCTCGCGACCGACGTGATCCGGCAGGCGCAGCGCTGGACCGAGCCGCAGCGCCGCACGATCGCGCTCCTCTACGCGCACGGCGGATCCGACGCGGGGCCCACCCAGAAGGACGCCGCGCGGCGGCTGCGCATCAGCGAGAGCGCCGTCAGCCAGCGCCTGCACGCGGCGAACTGGCGCTTCCACCGCACGGCGATGGCGACGCTCGAGACGACGCTCGCCACGCTGGTGGATCCGAAGGCGAGCCCCGTGTGACGGCGGCGCTCGCCGTCTCCACGAGCGCGGCGCTGGCGGGCATCCTCGCGGCGCGCGTCGGCGGCAGCGGCTGGCTCGGGTTCCCGCTCGCGGTCGTGCTCGCCGTGCCGTGGATCGCCGCCGCGACGCGCGCCCTGCCCGCGGCGGACGCCGCGTTCGCCGCGCTGCTCGTGATCGCGCAGCTCGCCGCGTCGATCTTGCCGTGGACTTGGCTCACGGTGGAGCGCGCGCGCGACGCGCTCGCGCTCGCGGCGCTGGTCGCGGCGACGCTGCTCGCCGCGGCGTTCCTCGGCGTCTCGCTCGGGCCGGATGCCGGGGCGGCGGCGCGCGAGGCGTGGGCGCTGCTGCTGCTGCTCGCGCTCACGGAGCCGGCGACGGTCGCGATCCGCTGGCTGTTCGCGCTGCTCGGCCGCACCGGCGGCGACGCCGCCTCCGGGCCGCCGGCGCGCCGCGCGCGCCTCGGCGAGGGCGAGGTGATCGGCATCCTCGAGCGCTGGCTGATCTTCGTGCTCGTGGTCGAGCGCGAGTTCGACGCGATCGCGTTCGTCTTCGCCGCCAAGGCGCTCGCCCGGCACTCGAAGCTCGCGGACGAGCGCTTCGCCGAGTACTTCCTGATCGGAACGCTCTCGAGCGCCGCGCTCGCGATCGCCGCCGGCGAGCTGTTCCACCGCGTCGCGAGCTGACGCGCAGCGCGCTCGTCTACTGGATGCGCATCCGTCCGGCGAAGCCGTCGTCGTAGCCGTGGAAGTGCTCGAGCGTCTCTTCCGGCCAGCGCCAGCAGTAGTACCCGCTGCCGGTGTCGAAGTCGACGAGCCACACGCCCTTCACTTCCGCGCCGAGCGCCTCCATCTCGCGCGCCCAGCGCTCGATCACCGCCTGGATCTCGCGGTCGATGCGCGCCTGCTGCTGCGCGCTCTTGGCGTTCTCGCGCGCGGCGACGAGGCGTTCGGCCGCCTCCGCCGCGCGCTCGGTGCGGGCGCGCACGTCCGGCAGCACGGCGCGCGCGCCCTCGAAGGTCCATGCACGGCTCACGGCGCCTGCGTCTCCTCCGCCTTCCCGTCCGGCGACGACAGCTTGATCAGCGATCGTACGACGACGCTGCGGTTCGCGCCGCCGAGCAGCGCCCGCAGCTCCTGGTAGAGCGACGGATCCGAGACCAGCAAGCCGAGCGTCCCCTCGCCGCGCTCGATCTTGGCGAGGATCGCGTCGAGCCGCGCGGCCGCGGCGGTCGCCGCCGCGACCGTGTCCTGCTCGTCGCCGGGCTCGTAGATGAGCTGGTGCGCGAGCCCGTCGCCCTGCGCGATCTCCTTCAGGATGCCCTCGAGCGTCGCGAGCGAGCGGCCGATGCTCTCGACCTCGCCGCCCTTGTGCTCGTCGTAGATCAGGCTGTGCAGCAGGCCCTCGCCTTTCTGCACCTCCTCGACGATCTGCGAGATGCCCTTCGCCGACTCTGCGATCCGCACCGCGCCCTTCGCCGCGTTGAAGTCCTCGGCGCCGCGGTTCAGGTTGGCGGCCAGCGTCGCGATGCCGTCGAGCGCCTGCGTGCCCTTCGCGAGCATCTCCTGCAGATCGGGCGGCGTCACGGCCGGAACCTCCGCGCCGTCGTCGAGCACCGGCGCCTCGGGCGAGCCCATCGAGAGCTCGACGTACTTGTCGCCGAGCAGGCCGATCGTGCCGATCGACGCGCGCGAGTCGGCGCGGATGCGGTCGCGCACCGAGCGGTCGACGCGCAGCCCGATGCGGACGGGCGGCTTGTCGCCGCCGAGCTCGCCGAACGCGACCGACTCGACGACGCCGACGTCCTTGCCCGCGAGCCGCACCGGCGCGCCCTCGATCAGCCCCTGCACGTTCTGGAAGTGCGTGACGAGCGCGTAGCGCGGGATCCACGGCCCGCGCTGCGCCGTCAGCGACACCACCGCCACCGCGAAGAGCGCGAGCGCCCCGAGCACGAACAGGCCCACCACGATGCTGAGCCGGCGGTCACGTTCCATGCGCGAGGTCCTCTCCGTTCGGTTCGCCGCCGTCGTCCACGTCCTGAACGCCCTCGAAGAAGGCGCGCACGTCGGGGTGCTCGGAGGCGCGCATCTCGTCCACCGATCCGCACGCCGCGATGCGACCGCCCTTGAGCAGGCCGAGCCGGTCCGAGACCGCGAAGCAGAGGTCGAGGTCGTGCGTCACGACGACCGACGTCACGTGCAGCCGCCGATTCAGCTCTGCGATCAGCTCGGCGATGCGGCGCGCGTTGGCGGGATCGAGGCCGGTGGTCGGCTCGTCGTAGAGGACGAGCTCCGGCTCCAGCGCGATCGCGCGCGCGACGCCGACGCGCTTGCGCATGCCGCCCGACAGCTCCGCCGGCAGCATCGCCTCGACGCCCGGCAGGCCCACCGCCTCGAGGCACTCCGCGACGCGCGCGCGCACGCGCGGCTCGGGCAGGTCCTGATGCTGGCGCAGCGGATACGCGACGTTCTCGTGCACGCTGAGCGAGTCGAAGAGCGCCGCGCCCTGGAAGACCATCCCGCAGCGCCGGCGGATCGCGACCCATTCCGTCTCGCGCAGCCGCCCGACGTCGGTGCCGAGCACGGCGATGCGGCCGCGATCGGGCCGCAGCAGCCCGATGACGTGCTTGAGGCACACCGACTTCCCGCTGCCCGAGCCGCCGAGGATCGTGAACGTCTCGCCGCGCGCGATCGCGAGATCGACGCCGCGCAGCACGGGCTTGCCGTGGAAGGCCTTGTGCACGCCGCACAGCTCGACGGCGAGGTCCGGCGCGGCGGCGCTCATAGCGCGAGCAGCATCTTGGTGAGGAAGAAGTCGGCGATCAGGATCGTGATCGACGCCGTCACGACGGCGCGCGTCGTGGCGAGGCCGACGCCGGTCGTGCCGCCGGTCGTCGCGAGGCCGCGGTGGCAGCCGACCATCGCGATGATCCAGCCGAAGGCGAAGGTCTTCGCCAGGCCCGAGAGGAAGTCCTGGAGCACGACGTTGTAGGTCACCGTCTCCATGTAGAAGTGCGGCGTGATCTGGTACTGGAAGTCGGCGATCAGCATGCCGCCGAGCACGCCGAGCACGTTGGCCAGCACGGTCAGCAGCGGCAGGCAGAGCGTCGCCGCGACGACGCGCGGCAGCACCAGCTTCTGGACGGGATCGGCGCCCATCGCGCGAATCGCGTCGACCTGCTCGGTCACGACCATCGAGCCGAGCTCGGCCGTGATGCCCGCGCCGACGCGGCCCGCCATCATCAGCGCCGCGAGCACGGGCGCGAGCTCGCGCACCAGCGCGAGGCCGACCACGCCGCCGACGTACGGCTTCGCGCCGAAGCGCGAGAGCGCGAAGGCGGTCTGCAGCGACATCACCATGCCGGTGAAGAGCGCGGTCAGCGCGACGATCGTCGTCGAGCGCACGCCGATCGCCTCCATCTGGCGCAGCGTCTCGCGCAGCGGCGGCCGGCGCCGCAGCGCGGCGCGCGCCGTCGCGAGCGCGAGGCGCGCGAAGCTGCCGAGCTCTTCCACCATCGCGAGCGCGCCGTCGCCGAGACGGCCGAGCCCGGCGCCAAGCGGCGTCGAGAGGCTCACCGCGCCGCCTCGCCGGGCGCGAAGCTCGCCCACCACGCGTCGAAGACGCGCGCCGCCGCGGCGAAGTCGCCGGGCGCGACGAGCACGAAGTCCTGCACGCAGCGGCCCGCGACGCGCGTCACCGTCTTCACGCGCAGCGGCCGCGCGGCGCGCTCCACGTCGAACACCTGCACGGCGGCCGGCGCGCCCGCGACGCGCGCGTCCGCGCGCTCGACGACGCGCGTCGCGCCGAGCCCGAGGCGCAGATGGCGCGCCAGGATCGCGGGCGAAGCGAAGGCGCCTTCGCAGCGGCTCGTGACGCTCATCGACGTCCCGTCCGGCGCGGCCAGCGCCAGGTCCGCGCCCTCCGCCTGCACGCGCTTCCAGCTCCCGGCGGGCGCGGCGATCGTCCAGCCCTGCGCGCGATCGCGGTAGCCGCCGCTGCGCGACTCGACGCGGGCGGCCGTCGCGGTGCAGCCGAGCAGCGCGGTGAGCGCCGTCGCGAGCGCGGCGGTCCGACTCGCACGACGCGCCCGAGCTCCGTCCATCGGGGCCGCAGCCTAGCTCAGCGCTGCGCGCCGCCGGACTCGGCGCGCGCGGCCTTGACGCTGCTGGAGGCGTCCGTTTCGCTCCGCCGCCATGTCCACGCTCCCGGTCGTGCTCGGCAGCGGATCGCCGCGGCGCCGCGAGCTGCTCGCGCGCGCCGGCATCGCGTTCGAGGTGATGCCGGCCGACATCGCCGAGGACGCGCAGCCGGGCGAGGCGCCGCACGCGCTCGCCGAGCGGCTCGCGCGCGAGAAGGCGCAGGCCGTCGCGGCGCGCGTCGGCGCGCCGCCGCGCCGGCTCGTGCTCGGCGCCGACACCATCGTGGTGCTCGACGGCGAGGTGCTCGGCAAGCCGGACGATGCCGAGCACGCCGTGCGCCTGCTCGGGCGCCTCGTCGGCCGCGAGCACGTCGTGCTGACGGGCGTCGCGCTCGTCGCGAGCGATGGCAGCGGGCTCGCCGAGACGCGCGTGGTGACGAGCCGGGTCGCGATGCGGCCGGCGAGCGAGGCCGAGATCCGCGCCTACGTCGCGACGGGCGAGCCGCTCGACAAGGCCGGCGCCTACGCCGCGCAGGGCGAGGGCCGGCGCTTCATCCTCCGCATCGAGGGCAGCGAGAGCAACGTGATCGGCCTGCCCATCGACGAGACGCTCGCCATGCTGCGCGCCGTCGGACATCGCGCGTGAGCGAGGCGGTCGCCGCGCGGCTCGCGGCGCTGCGCGCGCGCATCGCCGCCGCCGCGCGGCGCGCGGGCCG
>QEVM01000107.1 GCA_003576805.1 Pseudomonadota bacterium
GTCGATCCGACCGCGGCGCGCGTGTGCACCGCCGACGCCGCGCTGCTCGCGCTGGTGCGCGCGGCGGGTCTCGCGGACGCGCTGCTGCCGATCCGTCCGGTGCGCCCGGCGCGCGCCGACGCAGGCCGCATCGTCCCGATCGCGGCCGGCGGCGATCCGGCCGCGGTGTCGCGGCTGCCCGGCGTGCCGTTCGTCCAGGCGCTGCGCCTCTACCGCCTCCAGCGGCTGCTGCGCCGCTACCGCGCGCATCTCGACCCCGCCGCCCCTGAACGCGCGGCTCCGCTCGACGACCGCTCGCTCGCCGACTTCGCGCACCTCTACTTCGGCGCGCGCGTGGCGACGGCCTGGATCGAGCCCTGGCTCGCCGAGCGCGCGCCCGTCGACGCGCACGAGACGAGCCGCGCCGCGTTCCTGCTGCGCTGGGCCGCCGAGCGCGACGCCGTGACGGGCTCGTTCGCAGCGCCGATCGCGACGCTTGCAGACGCGCTCGCGTCGCGCGTCGCGCTGCGGACGGGCGTCGCGGCGTCGCAGCTCGAGCCCGCCGCGCCGGGAAGACTGCGCGTCGCGGCGAGCGGGGCGTCGTGGGATGCGGATGCGGTCGTGCTCGCGGTGCCCGCGCCCGAGGCGCTGCGCGTCGCCGAGCCGGTGCTGGTCGCGGCGGAGCGCACGATCCTCGCCGGCGTCCGCTACGACGCGGCGATCACCTGGAGCGCGCCGCTGCGCCCGGGCGTGCGGGGCGCGCCGGCGCGGGTGCGCGTCTCGCCGCGCGGCGCGCAGCCGTTCGCGTCGATCGCCGTCGAAGGCGGGCGCGTCACCGCGATCGCGGGCGATCCGTGGGCGTCCGCGCGCCTCGCGATGAGCGACGACGCGCTCGAGAAAGAGTGCGCGCTGGCGGTCGATCGCCTGCTGCCCGGGCTCGCGGACGGAGCGGGCGCGGTGACGCGCTTCCCGCTCGCGTGGCCGCGCTTCGACGTCGGCCGCTACCGCGCGCTCGCGCGGCTGCGCGCCGTCGAGGCCGACCGCCGCGCAGCCGGGCGACCGCTGCACTTCGCGGGCGACTGGCTGGCCGCGCCGACGCTCGACGGCGCGGTCGCGTCGGTCCGCTCGCTCTAGCCGTCGTGCGCGGAGCCTACGCGCGCGGCGCTTCGCTGGTGCGTCCGATGGTCGCCGCGTGCGCGAGCTCTTCGAGCCCGCACGCCTCGATCTTGCCGAGCAGCGTCGAGTAGCCGACGCGCAATAGCTGCGCCGCCGCGCGCCGGTTGCAGCGCGACTCGATCAGCGCGCGCGCGATCAGCTCGCGTTCCGCTTCGGCCTGGATGCGGCGCCGCACGTCGCGCAGCGGCACCTTGCCGGCCGATCGTTCGAACTCCCGCACGAGCTGGTCGATCGACGGGCGCCCCGCCGCCAGGCCGCGGCGCCGCGCCTCCAGCAGCTCGCGGGCCACGGCGTCTTCGTCGGGTCGGATCACGAAGCGCCGCGCGAGGTTGTCGAGCTCGCGCACGTTGCCCGGGAAGGGGTGCCGGCGCAGCATCGCGAACAGCCGCGGGCTCGGCCGCGGCGCCGGCTTGCCGAGCGCGCGCGCGTGCTCCTGCAGCAATCGCCGCAGCAGCAGCGGGATCTCGGCGCGGCGCTCGCGCAGCGGCGGAACCGTGATCGTGACGCCCAGGATGCGGAAGTAGAGATCCTGACGGAACGCGCCGTCGGCGACGCACTTCTCGAGCGATCGGTTGGACGCGCACACGATGCGCACGTCCACGCCGATCGTCTCGTTGCCGCCCACGCGTTGGAACGAGCGGTCTTCGATGACCTGCAGCAGCTTCGCCTGCAGCGCGAGCGGCAGCTCGCCGATCTCGTCGAGGAAGAGCGTGCCGCCGTGTGCGCGCTCGAAGCGGCCGCACTGGCGCTGCACCGCGCCGGTGAACGCGCCGCGCTCGTGCCCGAGGATCTCGCTCTCGAAGAGCGGCGCGGGCAGCGCCGCGCAGTGCACCTTCACGAAGGGAGCGTCGCGGCGCTGCGAGCACGCGTGGATCTCGCGCGCCACGAGCTCCTTGCCGACCCCCGTCTCGCCCTGCAGCAGGATCGTGAGATCGGTCGCGGCGACGCTTCGGATCGTCGCGACGACGGAAGCCATGGCGCCTTCCTGCGAGAGCGGATGCTGCGGACGGGACGAACGGGGCGAGCACGTCGGTCGACGGCTGGACATCGGGGCCTCTCGAGCGGAGCCGAGGGCTCCGCCGGTATGCACCCATCGATGTCGAAGGAACGCTGGTGACGCGAAGCGGCGACGCCGGGGAGACGCTTAGCGCACGCGTCGAGGCGCGGGAGCGAGCGCGCGCCGATCCCAACACGTTCCCCAGTTGCGTTGCGAGCTGCGCGGCTCGCTCGCGCGGCGTCGCGTTCGCGCGTCAGCCCATCGGCTCGGGCGTCGCGAGGAGCGCGCTGTGCGAGCAGCGCATCGCCTCGCGCAGGCGCCCGATGCCGAGCTCGTCGGCCAGCGCTCGCGCCTCCGCCGCCAGCGCGTGCGCGCGCGCGACGTCGCAGCGGTCGCGCAGCGCGAGCGTCTCGGCCCAGTTCCACAGCGACCAAGCACGGTACACGTGCGCTTCGATCGCGCGATTCGTGTCGACCGCGGCCGCGAACCAGCGCTCGGCGTCGTCGAGCCGCCCGGCCGTGCGCGCGAGCAGGCCGAGGTAGCGTGCGAGCGCGCCGCGGCACGAGAGGCCATAGAAGCAGCTCACGCGGTCGCCGTACGGCGTCAGCCACTCGTACAGGCGGGCAGCCGTCGCGGCCTCGCCGAGCCGGGCGCAGATCTCGGCGAGCCAGCTCACGGTGCCGAACGCCTCGGGATCCTGCCCGAGCAGGTCGGCATGGCCGGCCGTCCGCTCGATCAGGCTGCGCGCCGGGCCCGGACTGCCGGCTTCGAACTCGATCAGCGCGACCGCGGCAGCCACGGCCGAGATGTGCTCGCGGTAGGCGAACAGCCAACGCGCCGACGCCAGCAGCTTCGCCAGCTCGTCGCGCCGTCCCTGCTCGTGGAGCAGCATGCCCATCTGCACTCCGGTGTACGCGCTCGTGTTGGGGTCGCCCGCGCGGACCATCAGGTCGTGCGCCTCGCCGATCCGCTCGGCGGCCTCCGCGAAGCGGCCCGCGATCGTGGCGCGCATCGCGGCCCTTCGCTTCACGAACGGTCGGAAACGCTGCCCGCGGCCGCTCTCGACGATGCGGCCCACCGTGTCCGCATCGACCTGCGTCCCGACCGCGTCGCCGCACTCGAGCAGGTCCACCGCTCGCCACGACAGCACCGAGCACTCGTGGGTGGCGAGCCGGTGCCGCTCGGCGAGCGCGAGCGCGGCGGTCGCGCGCTCGATGCGCTCGGCGAGATGGTCCGGACCCAGCAACGCGTGGCGCTCTGCGAGAAGCGCGTTGATCTCCGCGCGCGGGTCGCCGAGGCCGAACGCGAGACGGCGCGCTTCGCGCGCGAGCTGGAGGCGCCGCTCCGGCATGCCCTGGTACCAGAGCAGGAACGAGAGCGAGGTGCACAGCTGCACGCGCAGGCGCGTCTCGTCGACGGGCAGGCGCGCGAGGGCTTCTTCGAGGATCGACGCGGGCTCCTTGCTCTCGGCGATCACGTAGTCGGAGAGCAGCAGCGCGGCGCGTGCGAACTGCTGCGGCGTGCCGGTCTCGCTGGCCAGCGCGAGCGCCCGCCGCGCCGTCTCCCACGCGTCCTCGACCCGCCGCGCCGCGAGCTGCGCGCGGCCGAGCGCGATCAACAGCTCGCAGCGACGCGTCGGGTCGGGATGCGGGAGCGACGCGAAGGACTGCAACGCCATCTCGCGCAGGCGCACGCCTTCCTCGAACGCGAGCCGCCGGTGCGCGACCTCGGCCGCCCGCTCCGCCGCGTCCACCGCGCGCTCGCCGACGAGGTCGATGGCGGCCACGAGATGGCGGGCGACCGACGCGGTCAGCTCTTCCCGGCGCAGCGAGGCCAACGTGTCTCCGGTGCGCCGGTGGAGCTCGGTGCGCCGCTCGGGCGCGAGCCCGTCGTAGATCGCCTCCTGGAAGAGCGCGTGCACGAAGCGATGGACCGGCGGCGCGACGGGCGCCACGAAGCCCTGCAGCCCCGCCGTGTCGAGCGCCTCGGTGACCTGCGCGAGCGTGCGCTCCAGCATGCTCGCGACGACGGTGGCGTCGAACACGCGCCCGACGACTGCCGCCCCTTCCACCACGTCGACGCACTCCTGCGGCAGCTCGAGCAGCCGGCCGCGGATCCACTCCCGAACCAGCGACGGCACCGCATGCTCGTTCGGAACGCGGCCCGGCGCCGGCCCGCCCGACCGTGCGAACAGCGAGAGCAGCAGCGGATTGCCGTCGGTCCGCAGGTGCAGCGCCTCGGCCGCTTCCGCCGTCGGCTCGCCCGGCCCGACGGCCTGCAGGAACTCGAGCGTCTCGCCGGCGTCGAGTCCGGTCAGCGTGTGGTCTTCGCAGTGAGAGAGCCGGGAGAGCCGGGTGAGCGTGCGGAAGAGCGGATGCCCCGATCCCACGGAGCCCGCCCGGAAGTTGCCGACGAGGAGGACGCGTGCGGAGGCGATTCGGGCCGCGACGAACTCGAGCAGCTCGAGCGTCTCCGCGTCGCCGTCCTCGAGGTCGTCGATCAGCAGGACGACGGGCTCCGCGCGCGAAGCGCGCTCGATCAGCGTCGCGACGGCGTCGAACACCTCGAAGCGCGCGTACTGCTCCTCGCCCTCGTGAACGC
The DNA here is from genome assembly GCA_003576805.1 of Pseudomonadota bacterium. Classification (GTDB taxonomy): domain Bacteria; phylum Myxococcota_A; class UBA9160; order UBA9160; family PR03; genus PR03. The sequence goes on from QEVM01000107.1 coordinate 4,754, forward strand.
CCGGCTGCCCGCCGGCCGCCGGCAGCAGGCGGGCGAGCGGCGTCTCGATGTCGCGGATCAGGTGGGCGCGATGACCGCTGCCGGTGTGCGACAGGATCGACGTCAGCAGCTCCACCCACGGCCGGTACGGCGGCGCGAAGCCGGGCTTCCAGCAGCGGCCGAAGTGCACGGCGGCGCCGCGGCTGCGCGCGTGCTCGGCGAGCTCCTTGGCCGTGCGCGTCTTGCCGATGCCCGCGATCCCGCGCAGCAACACGACGCGCCCGTGACTCGCACATGCGGATTCGAAGGCGGCATGGAGACGCGCGATCAGCGCGTGCCGGCCCACGTAGGCGCCGACCGCCTGCGCCGGGCCGTCGCGCTCGTCCCACCAGACCTCCACCGACCCCGTGAAGCGCAGCCCGTGGCCGCGCGCCGTCGCGATCAGGCGGGCCTGGCGGGCGTCGTCGCGGACCGCGCGGCGCAGGTCTCGCACCACCGAGTGGAAGGCGGCGTCGCTCACGCGCACGTCCGGCCAGAGGGCGGCGAGCGTCTCCTCGCGCGTCACGACGCGATCGCGGTTCTGCAGCAGCAGCGAGAGCAGCTGGGCGGGCTTGCGCGCGATCGGGACCAGCGCCCCGTCGCGTCGCAGCTGCAGGTCGCCGGCCACGAACTCGAATTCTGCGAAGCGGAAGGTCGCGCGCTCGGTCGGCGGGACGCTCATCCGTTCTCGCCCTTCACTCGGTTGCACGAGGTCGTCCGGGCATCTTAGACGACCCGGCCGGAGACAGGCTCGCCTGTCCCCGGCCGGGATACCCGACTCCTGTCGTTCGCAGCGGGCCGGAGCGAGGCCCGAAGAGCGGAAGCCCGCCGTTCCGGTGGGTGCGTCCGAAACGGCGGGACCACGCACACGTTCGCAGCTCCCCGATGGGTGCGACGGAGGGCTGAGAGACTCCGAGCGCGGGGCACGACGAAACTATCTTCACCGCCTGGGACCCCTGCATGGGATTTGTCCGGGATGATGTGCAACGACACTCGTGAGTGTCGATTCCAAAAGGAGTCGCGGTCGCGTTCCGACCGTTCGTTCTAGCGCAGCTCGACCTCGGTGACGCCTTCTCCGCCCGCATCGGCGTGTCCCGCGCGGAACGCCGCGACGTAGGGCGACGCCGTGAGGTGAACGCGCACCGCGTCCCGCAGCGCTCCCGTGCCGAGCCCGTGGATCACGTCGAGGCGCGAGCAGCCGCGCACCGCGGCGCGGTCCAGCACGTCTCCCAGGCGACGGACCGCCTCCTCGACTCGCAACCCGCGCAGGTCGCAGCGTTCGATCCCGCCGGAGTGTTCGCCGGCGGACACCGTCGTGTTCAGGGCGACGTGCGAGACGCTCCTTTGTTGCGGCGCGCCGCCGCTCGCCCGGGCGACGCGATCGCACGGCACGACGACGCGCGCTGCGCCGACCTGCACCTCCACGCGGCCGCGGCGGTCGGGAAGGGCGACGAGCACGCCGGCGCCGCCGCCGCGCACGTGCACGCGGTCGCCGGGCTGGGCGCGGCGCCAGTCCACCGCTTCGCCGTCCGCTGCGGTGTCGGCGGCGGGCGGCGGCGCGAGCGCGGCGCTGCTGGCGCGCGCTTCGGTCTCGATCGCGAGCAGGCGGTCCCGCGCGCGGGCGGCGTCGCGCGCCTGACCGCCGCCTCGCTGCAGCTCGCGGATCACCAGCGCGACCTCGCCGTGCGCGCGCCGGAACGCTTCGTCGAGATCGCGCCGCATGCCCTCGAAGAGGCGATCGCGGCGCTGTTGCAGGTGCTCGAGCTTGCGCCGCAGCTCGTCGCGCGCCGCCTCGCTCTCCTCGCGCGCGTGCGCGGCCTCGTGCCGCTCGCGCTCGAGCTCGAGGCGGCTCGCGTTCAGCTCGGCGAGCGTTCGCTCGAGGTGGCGATCCTCGCGGTCGAGCAGCGCGTTGGCGCGGTCGAGCACGCGGCGCGGCAGGCCCATGCGCGCGGCGACCGCGAGCGCCGAGGACGCGCCCGGCGTGCCCATGCGGAGGCGGTACGTCGGCGCGAGGGTGGTCGGGTCGAACTCGAAGCTGCCGTTCTCGAAGCGCTCGTCGAGGTGCGCGAGCTCCTTGAGCAGCGCGTAGTGGGTGGTCACGACGGCGCGGGCGCCGGCGTCGGCGAGCGCCTCGAGCACCGCCTGCGCGAGCGCCGCACCCTCGCCGGGATCGGTGCCGTCGCCGATCTCGTCGAGTACGACGAGCGTCCGCTCGTCGGCCGCCTCCACGATCCGCGCGAGGTTCGCGAGGTGCGCGGAGAAGGTGGAGAGGCTCTCCCGCAGGCTCTGCGCGTCCCCGATGTCGGCCAGCAGGCGCTCCGCGAAGTCCACCCGCGCTCCCTGCCCGCACGCGACGTGCAGGCCGGCCCGCGCGCACAGGACGGCCAGCGCCACTGCCTTCATCGCGACCGTCTTGCCGCCGGCGTTCGGGCCCGACAGCACCAACACGTGGCTCGTCGCGCCGAGTCGGACGTCGTTGGGGACGGCGCGCTCGCGCGGCAGCAGCGGGTGGCGCAGCTGCGGCAGGACGTAGACGCCGGCGGACTCCATCGCGGGCTCGACCGCATCGAGCTCGAGCGAGAGCGCGCCGCGCGCGAACGCGAGGTCGAGCTCCTCGATCACGGCGAGGCTCGCGCGCAGCGACGGCGCCTCGCGGCCGACCTCGCGCGCGAGCTCGCGCAGCACGCGCGCGACCTCGCGCGCGGCGCGCAGCTCCGCCTCCTTCAGGCGGTTGTTCGCGTCGACGACGCCCTGCGGCTCGACGAAAAGCGTCGTCCCGGACGCCGAAGCGTCGTGGACGATGCCGCGCACCTTCCCGCGCGCGTCGGCGCGCACGGGCAACACGAAGCGGTCGTTGCGCACCGTGACGAACGAATCCGACAGGTGCGGCGCGATCTCGGGGTCGTGGAGCGCGCCGTCGAGCCGGCGCTGGAGCTCGGACGCCAGCCGGCGCGACTCGGCCCGCGCTCCGGCCAGCACCGGCGACACCCCGTCGCGTACCTGCCCCTCCGAGTCGATCGAGCGCGCGATCTCGTCGGCGAGGTCGAGATGGCGCCCGAGCGTCGCGCCGGCGGCCGCGAGGCGCGCTGCGATTTCGGCATGGGCTGCGAGGAACCGCTGCGTCGCTTCGACGGCATCGATCGCGGCGCCGACGTCGAGGAGGTCGCCGGCGCCGATCTCGCCGCCGCGCTCGGCGCGCGCGAGCGGACCCGCGACGTCGGCGAGGCCGCCGAACGGCGGGGCGGCGCGCTCGAGGATGGCGCGCGCTTCGCTCGTCTCGGCCAGCCGCGCGCGCGCCGCGTCGAGGTCGGGCGCGAAGAGCGCGTGCGATGCGTCGGGCTCGCAGCGGCGCCGCCCGCCCGGCGTCCGCGCGAGCGCGCGCAGACGCTCGACGAGCTGCGGCCACTCCAGGACTTCGAGGGTGCGACGGGAGACCTGCAACGGAATCGCTCTCGCGCGGCGGGAGCGGCCCAGAATAGCGGCGGCGCGTCGCGCGACGCGGAAACGAAAGAGCCCGGGCGCCTCGCGGCGACCCGGGCTCGGATCTCTCACCCTCTAGAAGCGCGCGGCTACGCAGCCTCGGAGCTGCCCTGCGCCTTCTCGATCTCCTTGAGCTTGCGCCCGAGCGCCGAGACCTTGCGGTCGATGCGCTCGATCTCGCTCTTGGTCGCGAGCGGCAGCGCTTCGAGGAACGTCGAGACGCCGCGCTCGATGCGCTCCGTCGCGTCGGCGCGGAGCGCCTCGGCGCGCTTCACGAGCGGCTGGCTCTGGATCTGCTTCTGCAGCCGCTCGAGCTCGCGCTGCGCGCGCTTCTCGATGCCGCGGCGCCGCGTGGTGACTTCCTTCGCGAGGCGGCGGCGGCGGGTCTCGACCTGCTTCTGGAGACGCTTGATCTCGCGGTCGGCCCGGCGCACGACCTGCCGGATCTGATCGACACTTTCCGAAACGACGCTGGCTTGCTTCGCCATGGCCCATCCTCCTGTGACGCCCGCAATCTAACACGGTGCGTCATGGCGTCAAGGCGGCGAATCGGGCGTTATGTCGGCGAACTTACAACGATTCCGGTACGGGCCGTCTCGCTTTTGCGGGCCGCGTCGCTGCGGCGCGGCATGTCACCAGCGGACGATCGCGGTGGCCCAGGTGAAGCCGGATCCGAACGCCGTCAGGGCGAGTAGCTGGCCCCGCTCGACGCGCCCGGCGCGCACGATCTCGTCGAGCAGCATCGGGATCGAGGCGGCCGAGCAGTTCCCGTAGCGCTCGATGTTGCTCGGGCACTTCTCGGGCGGGATGCCGAGCGAGTGCGCGACGAACTCGTTGATCCGCAGGTTGGCCTGGTGGAACAGGAAGTGGTCGACGTCGTCCTGCTTCACGCCCGCGGCGTCGAGCGCCTCGCGCAGCACCTCGGGCATGCGGGTCACGGCGTGCTTGAAGACGAAGCGGCCTTCCATCCGCGGAAAGTGCAGGCCCGCGTCGAGCATCTCGTGCGTGATGCGGCTCGGGTAGAACGACGAGCCCGGCGCCTCGAGCCACAGCCGCTTGCCGTGCTCGCCCTGCGCGTGCATGCGCAGCGCGAGCAGTCCCGCGCGATCGCTCGGATCGTCGTTCGCCTCGAGCACCACGGCGCCGGCGCCGTCGCCGAACAGCACGGCGGTGTCGCGGCCGCGCGTCGTGAACTCGAGGCCCGTCGAGTGCACCTCGCAGCCGACCACCAGCACGCGGCGCATCTGCCCGGAGCGGATGAAGCCGTCGGCGGCCGCGAGCGAGTACAGGAAGCCGCTGCACTGCGCGCGCAGGTCGAAGCAGGGGATCTCGGGCACGCCGAGGCGGTGGTGCAGGAAGAACGAGGTGCCGGGGAACTCGTGCTGCGGCGAAAGCGTCGCGAGCACGATCGCGTCGATTTCGTCGGGACCGACGTCCGCCGCCTCGAGCGCGCGGCGCGACGCGTGCTCCGCGAGATCCACCGGCGTCTCGCTGCCGTCGACGTGGCGTCGCTCCGCGATGCCCGAGCGCTGGCGGATCCACTCGTCGCTGGTGTCCATGCGCTGCGCGAGCTCGTCGTTCGTCACCACGCGTCCAGGCACGTACATGCCGGTGCCCGAGATCTTCGAGCGGATCGCGGTCATCGCCGTCCTCCCGCGCCCGCGACGCCCGCGGGCTCCGGCTCGCCGCCGGCCAACGCGCAGAGGCGCTCGCGCGTGCGCAGCGACGTCCCCTCGAGCCAGACCGTCTTCTCGACCCGCTCGAGCAGCTCGCGCAGCCCGACGCCGTGCAGGGCCGCCACCGCGACGCCGCCCGCGCGCGCCGCGATCGCTTCGCCCTGTCCCGGCTCGAGCCGGTCGATCTGATTGAACACGAGCAGCTCGGGGGTGTCCGCGAGGCCCATCTCGTCGAGCACGCCGCGGACCGCCGCGATGCGCCGTTCGGCGTCGGGCGCGGCCGCGTCCACGACGTGGAGGAAGAGGTCGGCGTCGCGGAGCTCCTCGAGCGTCGCGCGGAACGCCTGCTTCATCTCGTCGGGCAGGTCGCGAATGAAGCCGACGGTGTCGGTGACGATCACCTCGCGCTCGCGCGGGAAGCGCAGGCGGCGCGACGTCGGGTCGAGCGTCGCGAACAGCTTGTCCTCGACCAGCACGTCGGCGTTGGTCAGCGCCCGCAGCAGCGTGCTCTTGCCGGCGTTCGTGTAGCCGACGATCGAGAGCACGGGCACGTCGCGCCGGTTGCGCCGGTTGCGGCGGCCCTCGCGCTCGCGGCCGAGGTGCGCGAGCTCGCGCTCGAGCCGCGCGATGCGGTCGCGCACGCGCCGGCGGTCGACCTCGAGGCGCTGCTCGCCGGGGCCGCGACCGCCGATGCCGCCGCCGAGCCGCGAGAGCCCGAGGTCCTGCTGCGCGAGGCGCGGCAGCCGGTACTCGAGCTGCGCGAGTTCGACTTGCAGCTTGCCGTCCCGCGAGCGGGCGCGCTGCGCGAAGATGTCGAGGATCAGCTGCGTGCGGTCGATCACGCGCAGCTCGAGTCGCCCCGCGATGTTGCGCGCCTGCGCCGGCGAGAGGTCGTGGTCGAAGATCACGAGGTCGGCGTCGTGCTGGAAGGCGCGGACGACGAGATCTTCCAGTCGGCCCGAGCCGATCACCGTGCGCGGGTCGATCTGCGGCCGCACCTGCACGACGACGTCCGCGACCTCGACGCCGGCGGAGCGCGCCAGCTCGCGCAGCTCCGTGACCGCCTCGTCGGTCTCGTCGCGGCCGCGGCCGGCGCTCACGGCGACCAGCACGGCGCGGTCGCGTGCGCCGACCGCGCGGGTCGTCGTGGTGCGCGAGAGCTCCTGCTCGAGCGCGGCGACCCAGTCGGCGAAGTCGAGGTCGAGGCGGGCCGGCGGCACCGGGGCGAGTCGCTCGACGACGGTGCCGTCCTGCCGCGCCGGCCGCAGGTGCGCGACGTGCGCCTCGGTCGGCAGCCCCGATCGATCCATGCCGAGCGTCACCATCGCGTCGAGCCGCAGCTTGGCGAGGTCGGTCAGGTCGTCGTGCGTCAGCGCGTCGTCGCCCAGATAGGTATGGACGCAGCGCAGGCCGCGGAGCCGGCCCTGGCCGGCGCGCAGGCGCCCCCACTCGGGCATCTCGATGCCCGCCTGGGTCCCGACCATCGCGTGCGTCACCTCGCCCCGGCGATCGATCAGCACGCCCACCTCGCGGCCCAGCTCGTGCGAGAGCTGGGTCAGCTCGCGGGCGAACTCGTGGGTGACGAGTCGGTCGGAGGGAAGGCGGCGCCGGTAGAGGCGCTCGAGCGCGTGGACCTGGCTGGCTTTGAGGCCCTGGGTGTTGCCGAAGACTCGGATCGGGGTGCTCCCGGCGCGCTGCGGCAGGGGGCCGCAGTCGGGTCGAAGGTAACCCACCCGGTGCGGCGCGCCGCGCTCCTCCCCGCGGGCCGAAGGCCGTTTCCGGGACACGCGACGGGCGGGAACGGCGGTATGATGACCGGCTCCGCGAAGCACGACGCGCCTGCCTCAAGCGCGCCCGGACCGGGGCGATACGAGACCGATGCGAGACGCCGCGGCCGGAGGCCGGGCGCGAACCGGGGCGAGCGCGAGTCCGCAGGGACGCCGCCCCGCTGCTCTTCAGGGGGATGCATGGCGACCGGCCGACCGCTCGCGGTCGTGATCCTGGCGGCGGGCCAGGGCAAGCGCATGAAGTCGGGGCTCGTGAAGGTGCTCCACGAGCTCGGCGGCCGGCCGATGCTGGCGTACCCGATCGACGCGGCCGAGGCGCTCGCGCCCGAGCGGCTCGTGGTCGTCGTGGGTCGCGACTCCGAGCGCGTCGTCGAGGCGTTCGACGGCCGCGCGACCTTCGTGGAGCAGGCCGAGCGGCGCGGCACCGGCCACGCGGTGCTCCAGGCGCGCGCGGCGCTCGACGGCTTCGCCGGCGACGTGCTGATCCTCTACGGCGACACGCCGCTGCTGCGCCTCGAGACGCTCGAACGCATGCGCGCCGAGAAGGCGACGCGCGGGCTCGACCTGCTCGTGCTCTCCGCGATGGAGCCGCTGCCGGGCCGCATCGTGCGCGACGCGCAGGGCCGCTTCCAACGCATCGTCGAGGTCACCGACGCGTCGCCCGAGGAGCTGCGCATCCAGGAGGGCAACACCGGCACGTACCTGGTCGACGCCGAGTTCCTGTGGAAGGCGCTCGATCAGGTCGACAGCAAGAACGCGCAGGGCGAGATCTACCTGACCGACATCGTGGCGATCGCGGTGCGCGACGGCCGCCCGCTCGACGCGCTTCCGACCGACGACGCAGACGAGGCGCTCGGCATCAACTCGCGCGCCGAGCTCGCGCGCGCGGCCGCAGTGCTGCGGCGCCGCACCGCGCAGCGCGTGATGGACGAGGGCGTCACGCTGATCGACCCCGACGCGACCTACCTCGACTGGGACGTCCGCATCGGCCGCGACACCGTGATCGAGCCGGGCTGCGTGATCCAGGGATCGACCCGCATCGGCGAGCGCTGCCGCATCAAGGCGCACACCGTGATCGAGTCCTCGGAGCTCGGCGACGACGTCGCGCTCGGGCCGTCGGCGCACCTGCGCCCCGGCAGCCGCCTCGAGGCCGGCGTGCGGATCGGGAACTTCGTCGAGGTGAAGAACAGCCACCTCGGCGCCGGCGTGAAGGCGGATCACCTGTCCTACATCGGCGACGCCGACGTCGGGGCCGGCGCGAGCTTCGGCTGCGGCTCGATCGTCGTGAATTACGACGGCGTGCACAAACACCGCACGACGGTCGAGGAGCAGGCGTTCATCGGCTGCAACTCGAACCTGATCGCGCCGGTCACGATCGAGGCCAATGCGTTCGTCGCGGCGGGCTCGACCATCACCGAGAGCGTCCCCAAGGACGCGCTCGGCGTCGCACGGGGCAAGCAGCGCAACGTGGCAGGGTGGCGCCTGCGGACCGGCAAGCAGAAGCCGGGAAAGCACGCGAAGGAGTAACCAGCATGTGCGGAATCGTCGGCTACGTCGGGCGGGATCGGCGCGCGGTCGAGGTGCTCATCGACGGGCTGCGCCGTCTCGAGTATCGCGGCTACGACTCCGCGGGCGTCGCGGTGTTCGAGAGCGGGACGCTCACCACGCGGCGCGCGGTCGGCAAGCTCGCCGCGCTCGAGGAGCTGCTCAAGGACGACCCGCTGCCGGGCACGATCGGCATCGGCCATACGCGCTGGGCGACGCACGGCCGGCCCTCCGTCCGCAATGCGCACCCGCACCGCGCCGGTCGCGTCGCCGTGGTGCACAACGGCATCGTCGAGAACTACCGCGCGATCCGACAGGAGCTGGAAGCCGAGGGGCGCGAGATCGAGTCGGAGACCGACACGGAGCTCGTGGCGCACCTGATCGACCGCGAGCTCGTGCGCGGCGCGCCGGACCTCGCGACCGCGGTGCGGCGGGCGAGCAAGCACATGGTCGGCTCCTATGCCATCGCGGTGATGTCCGAGACGGAGCCCGACCGCATCGTCGCGGCCAAGCAGGGCGGGAGCCCGATCATCCTCGGCGTCGGCGAAGGGGAGGCCTTCCTCGGCTCCGACATCCCGGCGCTGCTCCCCTACACGCGCCACATGGTGTTCCTGCACGACGGCGACTTCGCGCTGCTGACCCGCACCGAGCTCGCGGTCTTCGACATCGACGGCGCGCCGCTGCAGCGCGATCCCAAGGTGATCCACTGGGATCCCGTCTCGGCGGAGAAGGGCGGCTACGACCGCTTCATGCAGAAGGAGATCTACGAGCAGCCGCGGGCGATCACCGACACGATCGGCACCCGCGTCGTCTGGCACGACGGCTCCGCGGAGCTGGACCTCGACGGCATCGACTTCTCGCCCGAGAAGGCGAAGGCGATCGACCGCGTCCATCTCGTCGCGTGCGGCACCGCCTACTACGCGTCGCTGGTCGGACGCACGATGATCGAGCAGCTCGCGCGGATCCCCGTCGAGGCCGACGTCGCGAGCGAGTACCGCTACCGCAGGCCGATCGTCGGCGACAAGGCGCTCGTGATCGCCGTCTCGCAGTCCGGCGAGACCGCCGACACGCTGGCGGCGCTCCAGGAGGGCAAGAGCCAGGGCGCCCGCACGCTCTCGGTGTGCAACGTGCGCGAGGCGACGATCGCGCGCGCCTGCGACGACGTCCTCTACACGCACGCCGGCCCGGAGATCGGCGTGGCGTCGACCAAGGCGTTCACGACGCAGGTCGTCGCGCTCTATCTCGTCGCGCTCAAGCTCGGCCATGCGCGCGGCGTGATCGGCGACGAGGAGCTGCGCCGCCGCCTCGCCGAGCTCCAGCGCCTGCGCCGCAACGTCGAGCACGTGCTCCAGCTCGACGAGCAGGTCAAGAAGCTCGCCCACAAGTACAAGGACGCCAGCGACTTCCTCTATCTCGGTCGCGGCGTGATGTACCCGATCGCGCTCGAAGGCGCGCTCAAGCTCAAGGAGATCTCGTACATCCACGCCGAGGCCTATGCAGCGGGCGAGATGAAGCACGGCCCGATCGCGCTGATCGACGAGGACATGCCCGTCGTCGTGATCGCGGAGAAGAGCGCCGTCTACGACAAGGTGATCTCGAATCTCGAGGTGGTGCGCGCCCGCGACGGCCAGGTGATCGCGATCGCCACGGAGGGCGACACCGAGATCGTCTCGAAGGCCAACGACGTGATCTTCATCCCGGACCTCGGCGAGTACCTGACGGCGCTGCTCGCGGTCGTGCCGCTCCAGCTCCTCGCCTACCACGTCGCGATGCTGAAGGGCACCGACGTGGACCAGCCGCGCAACCTCGCGAAGAGCGTCACGGTCGAGTAGCCGCGGCTTCTCCGGCGGCGCCGCTCGCGAAGCGCGCGCGGCGCTCGCGCAGCGCGGCGGCGCGCGCCGGCTCGGCGGCGGGCACGAGCGCGAGCGCGGCGTCGAGCGTCGCGACGGCGTCGCCGAAGCGGCTGGCCGCCGC
>QEVM01000108.1 GCA_003576805.1 Pseudomonadota bacterium
GCCGACGCCCGCGAGCCGCGCCGCGCCCGCGACCGGCGACGCCGCGGGCCGGCGCGCCTCGAGCGCCGCCGACGCGAGCAGCGACACGCCGAGCGCCGTCTCGATCGCGACGTGCAGCCACGAGAGGATCGTGCTCGAGAACGGTCCGCCGAGCGGCGTCGGCATCGACGCGACGAAGCCCGCCGCGACGGCGGCCGACGCCAGCGCGCCCGCTCCGAGCCACGCGCTGCGGCGCACGTCGCCGAGCGCCGCGCAGGCGACCGCGACGGCGCCGTCCGCGATGCCGAGATAGAGCAGGCTGCCGTTCCAGCCGAGCAGCATCGCGGTGCGCACGGCGAACAGGCCGCACGCGACCGCCGCGAGGCGCGCGCGGCTGCGCCCGGGCGCGACGAAGTCGAGCGCCAGCGCGAGCCAGATCGCGGCGAGCGTCGCGACGAAGGCGTGGTGGTCGCCGTTGCCGACGGCGCCGTAGATGTTGGCGCTGCCGAAGCTCGCGAAGATGGCGGCCGCGGCGAGCGCCGTGCCGGCGCCCGCGAGCACGCGCGTCGCGGCGAACACCGCCGGCACGGCGAGCAGCCCGAGCACGGGCCCCGCCCACGCGAGCACGCGCGGCACCGCGTCGACTCCGGCGCCGAGCGCGCGCGCGACCCCCGCGACGAGCAGGTCGTAGAGCGGCGGCCACGGCACCGGCGCGCCGAGCGATCCCGCGAGGTACCAGTCGAAGTCGAGGAAGCGCGGGAAGTTCGCGTACGCCCAGCTCGCGAGGCGCGCGTGGTAGGCGCCGTCGCCGAGGTCGAGCAGCACCACGCCGTTCGGCGCGAAGACGTTCTCGAAGCCGGTCGCGCGGATCCCGAAGCAGCAGAGCGCCACGAAGGCGAGCGCCGCGGCGACGCCCGGCTTCACGCGGCGCCGCGGGCGCGGAACTCCGCCCAGTCCACCAGCGCGCGCAGCGCGCCGATCGCGCGGTGGGCGCTCGGGTAGCAGACGCGGCCCAGCTCCTTCACGGCGAGCGGGCCGCTGTTGCCGTAGTCGCGGTCGGTGTGGACGAGCTCGGTCGCGGTGAGGACCGGCTTGCGGTGACGCTCGGAAGCGTCGCGCGCCGCCTCGGCGAAGCGGCGGTCCTGGCGCTCGTGATACTCGCTGATGCGCTCGAGGCCGTGACCGGGGAAGAACGGGCCTTTGCGGAACAGGTTCGCCTGCGCGGCCTGGATGCCGAGCCCGAGGTGCACGACGGCGTCCACGTCCGGGTGCGCGCACAGCAGGTCGAGCACCGCCGGCACCGTGTCGCGCGTCTCGCCGCCCGCCAGGTCCACCGGGTTGCCGCGGCTCCAGCGCGCCGGAACCATGCCGTCGATGCGCTGCTTCACGTCCTCGGGCAGCGGCACGAGCACGAGCCCGGCCTCCGCGCAGGCATCGGCCGCGAGCACGCCCCAGCCGCCGGCGGTCGTGAACACGATCGTGCGCGGGCCGCTCGGGAGCGGCTGCGTCGCGAGCGTCGCGGCCCACTCGAAGGCGATCTCGACGTTCGGCGCGCGCAGCACGCCGAGCTGGCGGCACACGCCGTCGAAGACGCGGTCGTCGGTGGCGAGCGAGCCGGTGTGCGAGAGCGCGGCGCGCTGGCCTTCCGACGCGACGCCGCCCTTCACGACGACGAGCGGCTTGGCCGCGGTGAGGCGCCGGATCGCGCGCATCAGCTTGCGCCCGTCGGGCACGCCTTCGAGGTACGCGAGCACGACCTTCGTGTCGGGGTCGGCGGCGAAGTACTCGAGATAGTCGGCGATGCCGGTCTGCGCCGAGTTGCCCGACGACACCGCCTTGGCGATCCCGACGCCCGTCTGCACCGCGTAGTTGAGGAACGACGAGACCAGGTTGCCGCTCTGGCTCACCACCGAGATCGCGCCCGGCGGCGGATACGGCGCCACGATCTGCGCGCACATCGACACCGGCGTCGAGATGACGCCCTGCCCGTTCGGTCCGGCGAGCAGCACGCCGAGCTCGTCCGCGGTCGCGACCAGCTCGTCCTCGGCGGCGCGCCCTTCGGCTCCCGCCTCGCGGTAGCCCGCGCTCGCGACGAACGCCGCGCGCACGCCGATCTTCGCGCACGCGCGCAGCAGCGCGAGGTTCGCGCTCGCCGGCGTGCACACGAAGACGAGGTCGGCGCGGCCGGACGGCACTTCGGCGACGTCGCGCAGGCTCGGCTCGCCGAGGATCTCCGCGCCCTCGCGGTTCACGGCGAACAGCTCGCCGCGATAGCCCATCGCGCGCAGGTTGTGGACGGTCACGAAGCCGAACTTGCCGGGGTGCGTGGACGCGCCGGCGACGACGATGCCGCGCGGGTGGAAGAGGGGGCGGAAGCGCTCGAGGAGCTCCGCGTCGGTGAGCACAGCGCCGTTCGGGCCTTCGGCCCGACTGGCTGCCGGCGCGACCGCGAGCCTTTCGACTTCGCTCGCCTGCGGCTCGCTGCGCGCTCCGGCGCCTGCGGCGCCTGTGCTTGCCGGCTCTTCGCTCGCACTGCTCAGCCCCGGAGCGGTCGGTGCGGGCGCTTCGAGCGAGGAGTCGAGCTCGACGAGCGCGTCGACCGCGACGGGGGCGCCGTCGCTGCGCAGGATGAGCGGGTTCAGGTCGACCGAGGCGACGTCGGGACGTTCGGCGGCGAGGCGGCCGAGGCCGGCCAGCACGCGCGCGAGCGCGTCGAGGTCGGCGGCCGGCTCGCCGCGGAACGGCTTCGTCACGAGATGGCTGGCGCGCAGCCGGCCGATCATCGCGCGCGCGTCCGCTTCGGTGAGGGGCGCGGCGGCGAACACGACGTCGTGCAGCGCCTCGGTGAGGATCCCGCCGAGGCCGAGCAGCACGCACGCGCCGAACTGGGGATCGCGCACCAGGCCGGCGATCAGCTCGCGCTTGCCGCGCACCAGCTCGGCGACGAGCAGCGCGACCGCGCCGTCCTCCGGGCGCGCCTTCGCGAGCAGCTCGTCCGCGGCGCGGCGCACGGCCGCGGCATCGCCGAGGCCGAGGCGCACGAGGTCGCGCTCGGTCTTGTGCGCGATCGCGTCGCCGCACAGCTTCACCACGACCGGAAAGCCGATCGCCTCGGCCGCGCGCACCGCGGCCGCCGCGTCGGCCGCGATCGACTCGCGCGCGATCGCGACGCCGTAGCCGGCGAGCAAAGCTTTCGATGCGTGCTCCGAGAGCGTGCGGCGGTCGGCGGCGCGGGTGGTCATGGCGGCGCGCAATGCTAGCCGCCGCGATGCGCGGTGCGAGCGCGCGCCGATCGCACCTACCATGCGCCTCCCGACGGAGGTTTCGATGGCGATGCGATGGCTCGGGATCGGCTGCGCGCTGCTGTTCGCGGCGGCCGCGCAGGCCGGCGACGGCCGGCTCGAGATCAACCAGCACTGCGCGACCGCGACCGGCTGCTCGGGGAGCGACGTCGCGGGCTTTCCGGTGAGCACGTCGCCCGGCAAGAGCTACGTGCTGACGTCGAGCCTCGCCGTCGCGGACGCGAACACCAACGCGGTCAACCTCGCGGCCGGCGCCGCGCTCGACCTGAACGGCTTCTCGATCACGGGGCCGGCGCAGTGCACCGGGACGCCGCCGACGTGCGTCGGTCTCGGGACCGGGCGCGGCGTCTCGACCAGCGACGGCGCCAGCGTGCGCAACGGCCGCATCGCGGGCATGGGCGGCGACGGGGTGGGCGGCTCCGCGGCGCAGCTCGAGAAGCTGCTCATCGAGGCGAACGGCGACGCCGGCGTGCAGGCGTCGGGCGCGAGCGGCTGGCGGATCAGCGACTGCCGCATCGTGCGCAACGCGGCCGACGGCATCCGCCTCGACGCCGCGACGCGGCTCGATCTGGTGCGGCGCACCACGGTCTACGGCAACGGCAACCGGGGCGTCGTCGGCTACAGCCCGCTGATCGTGGACAGCGCGATCTACGGCAATGCCGGCGCCGGCTTCGAGTCGTTGTCGGAGGTCGCCATCGGCTCGAGCGGGCTCGCCGCGAACAACGGCGGCGCCGGCCAGCCGCAAGCGGTGGGCGACTTCACCGAGGTGGGACCGAACGCGTGCGACGCGGGAGCCTGCCCGTGAAGCGCCGTGCAGCGCTCGCGCTCGCCGTGCTCTGCCTCGCGCCGTCCGCTCGCGCCGGCGACGGCCGCATCGAGATCAACCAGACCTGCGCGGTGCAGACGGGCTGCGGGCCGGGCGACGCCGCGGGCTTCCCGGTCTCGACGCAGGCGAGCCAGAGCTACCTGCTGACGAGCGATCTCACGCTGCCGAGCGCCGACAGCGAGGGTGTCCGCGTGGCGGCCGGCGTGACGCTCGATCTCGGCGGCTTCAGCATCGTCGGGCCGACCGCCTGCACCGGATCGCCGGCCGCCTGCACCGGCACGGGCAACGGCGACGGCATCCTCGTGCTCGGCGGCTCCGTCGCGATCCGCAACGGGCGCGTGGCCGGCGCCGGACGCAACGGCGTGTACGGCAGCAGCTTCGCCGGCTCGCTCGTCGAGCACGTCGTCGCGCAGAGCAACGGACAGCACGGCTTCGATCTGGCGGGCGCCGGCTTCCAGGTGCTCGACTGCCGCGCCGCCGGCAACGGAGCCGACGGCTTCTTCGGCGCCTACCAGGGCTCGGGCGCGAACCTCTATTCGGGCAGCCTCGCGCGCGGCAACGGCGACGACGGCTTCGACGTGTCGAACGCGGTCCTGCTCGACGTCACCGCGTTCGACAACGGCGACTACGGGCTCTTCACCAGCTACGCGAACGACCGCTCGGCGTGGGGACGCGCCTTCCTGCGCAACAACAACGGCGGCAACGCGAACCCGCAGGCGGCCGGCGGCACGCCGCTCGGCACGAGCGTGTGCGGCGCCTCCGCGTGTCCGTGAGCGCCTAGGACGGCGCGGGCTCGAGGCTGCGCGCGAAGCTCGGGCGGCGCTCGTTCGCGTCGAGCCAACGCCGCACGTTCGGGTGGCGGGCGGCGTCGACCGGCAGCCCGATCCACGGATACATCGCGACGCGCGGCAACACCGACACGTCGGCGATCGTGAAGCGGTCGCCGACGAGGAACGCGCGCCCGGCGAGCTGCGCGTCGAGGCGGTCGAGGCGGCCCATCAGCAGCGCGTCGAGCCGCGCCGCCTCCGCGTCGTCGACGACGGCGCCGTCCCACACGCGCCGCACCCACGCGAGGTGCGCGGCGTCGACCGTGCTCTTCGCGACGTCCGCGAGCAGCTCCTCCTTGCTGCGCGCGCGGTCCACGGGCCCGATCACGCGGTGGTACATGAGCGGCCGGAACTCCTTCGCCATCTCGAGCTCGAACGCCTGCCACATCTTCGCCTGCGCGCGCTGCCAGGGATCGGCGGGATACAGCTTCTCGCCCGGGAAGACGTCGTCGAGGTACTCGGTGATGACGTTCGACTCCCAGAGCACGCGCTCGCCGTGCACGAGCGTCGGCACGATCCCGTTCGGATTGAGCGCGAGGTACCAGGGCGCCTTCTGCTCCATGCGCGTCAGGTCGAGCACGCGCGAGCGCCAGGCGAGCCCCTTCTCGAGCAGCGCGATGCGCACGCGGCGCGCGCACGGCGAGTGGGGATGGTCGTAGAGCAGCAGATCGGTCAAGACGCTCCTCGTGCGCGGCTGTTGTCCCGCAGCCGGGGTGATACGCTGGGCGACCCGGCACAGGAGGTATCGCGATGTCCCGGCTCGGTCGACTCGGCGTCTGGACCTGGTTCGACACGCTGCCGGCCGCGCAGGCCGCCGAGACGGCGAAGCGCATCGAGACGTGGGGCTATTCCGCGCTGTGGCTGCCGGAGGCGGTCGGCCGCGACCCCTTCGCGACGATCGCGTACCTCGGCGCGCACACGAGCCGGCTCGTCTTCGCGACCGGCATCGCGAACATCTACGCGCGCGACCCGATGACGATGAACGCGCTGCGGCTCACCGTCGGCGAGACGACGGGCGGGCGCTTCGTGCTCGGCATCGGCGTCTCGCACGCGCACCTCGTGAAGGGCGTGCGCGGCCACGACTACGGCAAGCCGGTCGCCACCATGCGCGCGTACCTCGAAGGCATGGAGAAGTCGCTGTTCATGGCCGCGAAGCCCGCCGACGACGTGCCGATCGTGCTCGCCGCGCTGCGCCCCAAGATGCTCGCGCTCGCCGCCGAGAAGGCGCAGGGCGCGCACCCCTACTTCGTGCCGCCCGAGCACACCGCGCGGGCGCGCGAGATCCTCGGCAAGGACGCGATCCTCGCGCCCGAGCAGAAGGTGCTGCTCTGCACCGACGCCGCGAAGGCGCGCGCCGTCGCGCGCGCCGCGATGAAGATCTACGCGGGCCTGCCCAACTACCAGAACAACCTGAAGTGGCTCGGCTACGACGACGCCGACTTCGCGGGCGGCTGCAGCGACCGGCTCGTCGACGCGATCGTCGCGTGGGGCGACGAGGCGGCGATCCGCAAGCGCATCCAGGCGCACTTCGACGCGGGCGCCGACCACGTCTGCATCCAGCCGCTCCATCCCGACGGCCTGCCCGTGCCCGACGAGAAGGCGCTCGAGCTGCTCGCGCCGGGATCGCAGTGAACGCAGCGCGCCTCCGGCTCGCGTTCGTCGCGTCCGTGGCGCTCGCCGCGCTGGTCGCGTGCGCGGACGCGCGCCGGCCGCCCAACGTGCTGCTGATCTCGCTCGACACGACGCGCGCCGACCACTGCTCGGTGAACGGCTACGCGCGCGACACCACGCCGAACCTCGTGCGGCTCGCCGCCGAGGGCGCCCGCTTCCCGGCCGCCTACGCGCCGAGCGCGACCACCGCGCCGAGCCACGCGACGCTCTTCACCTCGCTCGCGCCGCCGGCCCACGGCGTGGTCAAGAACGGCGTCCCCCTCGGCGAGCAGCCGCGCACGCTGGCCGAGACGCTCGGCGAGGCGGGCTACCAGACGGCGGCGATCGTGTCGTCGTTCGTGCTCACGCAGCGCTTCGGCTGGGCGCGCGGCTTCGAGCGCTACGTGGACTACTTCGACCGCGCGCGCTCGAGCGTGCAGGACCGCAAGTGGGAGGGCATCGAGATCGCGGGCGGCTTCGATCGGCGCGCCGACGAGACCACGCGGCTCGCGCTCGACTGGCTCGCGCAGTGGCGCGCGCAGGACCGCCCCTTCTTCTTGTTCGTGCACTACTTCGACCCGCACTCGCCCTACGACCCGCCCGCCGAGTTCGCCGAGCGCTTCGCGCCCGCGGCGGACGATCCGCGCAGCGCCGCGATCGCGCGCTACGACGCGGAGATCGCCTTCACCGACGCCGCGGTCGGCGAGCTGCTGGCGGGCCTCGAGCGCGCCGGGCTGGCGCGCGACACCGTCGTGATCGTGAGCGCGGACCACGGCGAGGGGCTCGGCCAGCACGGCGTCGCCGAGCACGGCCGGCGCATCTACGAGGAGGCGGTGCGCGTGCCGCTGATCGTGCGCTGGCCCGCCCGCATCCGCGCCGGCCTCGAGATCGCGGCGCCGGCGGCCTGGATCGACCTCGCGCCGACCATCACCGAGCTCGCCGGGATCGCGCGCCCGCCCGCGTGGCAGGGCGAGTCGCTCGCGCCGGCGCTCGTCGGCGGCGCGCCGCTCGACGCCGAGCGCCCGATCTTCCTGTTCCGGCGTCACTACCTCGAGGGACTCGAGCAGGGCGGGCGCGTCGCGGGCGAGAAGTACGGCGTGCGCGTCGGACGCTGGAAGTACCTGCACGCGCCCGACGAGGGCGTCACCGAGCTGTACGACCTCGAGAGCGATCCCGGCGAGCTGCGCAACCTCGCCGAGACGCACGCGGGCGAACGCGACCGGCTCGCGCAGCAGCTCGGCGCCTGGCTCGCCAGCATGCCGGCCACGCGCCCCGCGCCGACCCTCGACGAGGGCGTCAGCGAGCGCATGCGCGCGCTCGGCTACGCGGAGTGACGCCCGCGCGCGGGAGCAAGCCATGAGACGACGCAAGTTCTGGGGCTGGGGCTGGGAAGACGCCGGGCCCACGCCCGACCAGGAGCGCGGCATCGTCGCGACGCTCGCGCAGCGCTTCGGCACGGCGGTCGCGCTCGCCGATCCGCCGAAGGCGAAGGAGATCGCGCTCGCCGCGCCGCGCGTCGCGCCGCCCGCGACGCTGCGCGGTGTCTGCAGCGACGACCCGCACGAGCGGCTGGGCCACACCTACGGCAAGGGCTTCCGCGACGTCGTGCGCGCGCTGCGCCGCGACTTCGCGCCGGCGCCCGACTGGGTCGCGTTCCCGCGCGACGAGCGCGACGTCGCCGCGCTGCTCGACTGGTGCACGAGCGCGCGCGTCGCCTGCATCCCGTACGGCGGCGGCTCGAGCGTCGTCGGCGGCGTCGAGGCGCGCGGGCTCGCCGGCGCCTACGCGGGCGTCGTGTCGCTCGACCTCGGCAAGCTCGACCGCGTCGTCGAGATCGACCGCACGTCGCGCGCGGCGCGCATCCAGGCCGGCGTGCTCGGCCCCGCGCTCGAGGACCAGCTCCGCCCGCACGGGCTCACGCTGCGCCACTATCCGCAGAGCTTCGAGTTCTCGACGCTCGGCGGCTGGATCGCGACGCGCTCGGGCGGCCACTTCGCGACGCTCTACACGCACGTCGACGACTTCGTCGAGTCGCTGCGCGTGCTGACGCCCGCGGGCGCGCTCGAGACGCGCCGCCTGCCCGGCTCCGGCGCGGGCCCGGCGCCCGATCGCCTCTTCGTCGGCTCCGAGGGAACGCTCGGCGTGATCACCGAGGCGTGGATGCGCTTGCAGGACCGGCCGACCTTCCGCGCGTCGGCGGCGGTGCGCTTCCCGGGCGGCGCGCAGGGCTTCGCGAACGCCGTCGAAGCGGTGCGCCAGATCTCGCAGTCCGGTTTGCATCCTTCGAACTGCCGGCTGCTCGACGCGCTCGAGGCGGCGAACTCGAGCGCCGGCGATGGCGACGAGGCCGTGCTGCTGCTCGCGTTCGAGTCCGCGGACCATCCGCTCGACGCGTGGATCGCGCGCGCGCTCGAGATCGCGCGCGGCGCGGGCGGCGTTCCGCCCGCCGGCGGCGCGTCCCTGAAGAGCGGCGGCGAAGGCGCGCGCGAGGGCGCCGCCGGCGCGTGGCGAAGCGCCTTCGTCAACGCGCCGTACCTGCGCGACGTGCTCGCGCGCGCGGGCATCGTCTCGGAGACCTTCGAGACGGCGGTGCCGTGGAGCCGCTTCGCCGAGTTCCACGCCGGCGTCACCGCGTCGGTGCAGGACGCGATCGACCGCGTGTGCGGCGGCGGCACGCTCACGTGCCGCTTCACGCACGTCTATCCCGACGGCCCGGCGCCGTACTACACGATCCTCGCGCCGGGCCGGCACGGCAGCGAGCTCGAGCAGTGGGACGAGATCAAGGCCGCCGCGATGGAGGCGCTCGTCCGCCTCGGCGGCACGATCACGCACCACCACGCCGTCGGGCGCGATCACCGCCCGGGCTACGACCGCGAGACGCCCGCGCTCTTCCGCGACGCGCTCACGGCGGCGAAGGCGTCGCTCGACCCGGCGGGCGTGCTGAATCCCGGCGTGCTGATCGATCCGAAACCGCGCTGAGCGGCGCGGCGCGCGGCGCTACCCTGCGCCGCCATGGCACGCATCAACGAACACTATCGGAAGCTCGCCGCCGGCTATCTGTTCCCCGAGATCGGGCGGCGCGTCACCGCGTTCGCGCAGGCGCACCCGGACGCGGGAATCATCCGCCTCGGCATCGGCGACGTGACCGAGCCGCTCGTGCCCGCCGTCGTCGAGGCGATGCGGCGCGCGGTCGACGAGATGGGGACGCGCGAAGGCTTCCGCGGCTACGCGCCCGACCAGGGTTACGACTTCCTACTCGACGCGATCATCGCGGGCGACTACGCGCCGCGCGGCGTGCAGGTCGCGCCGGGCGAGATCTTCGTCTCCGACGGCTCGAAGCAGGACAGCGGCAACGTCCAGGAGATCTTCGGCGCCGACTGCCGCGTCGCGGTCGCCGATCCGGTCTATCCCGTCTACGTCGACACCAACGTGATGGCCGGCCGCACCGGCGCGGTCGACGAGCGCGGCTACTACGGCGGCATCCTGTATCTGCCCGCGACCGAGGCGAACGGCTTCGTGCCCGATCCGCCGGCGGAGCGCGCCGACGTCGCGTACCTGTGCTTCCCGAACAACCCGACCGGCGCCGTCGCGACGCACGACCAGCTCGCGCGCTGGGTCGCGTGGGCGCGCGCGCACGACGCGGTGCTGATCTTCGACGCCGCCTACGACGCCTACGTCCAGGATCCGTCGCTGCCGCGTTCGATCTACGAGGTCGAGGGCGCGCGGCAGTGCGCGATCGAGATGCGCAGCTACTCGAAGCGCGCCGGCTTCACCGGGGTGCGCTGCGCGTACACGGTCGTGCCGAAGGACGTCACGGGCGTCACCGCCGCGGGCGAGCGCGTTGCGCTGCACGCGCTCTGGGCGCGGCGCATGTCCACCAAGTTCAACGGCGTCCCGTACGTGATCCAGCGCGCGGCCGAAGCCGTGCACTCGCCGGAGGGCCGCAAGCAGACCGGCGAGCAGGTCGCGTTCTACATGGAGAACGCGCGGCTCCTGCGCGAAGGCCTCGGCGCCGCCGGCTTCCGCGTCTTCGGCGGCGTGCACGCGCCCTACATCTGGATCCGCGTGCCCGAGGGCGCGACGTCGTGGGGCTTCTTCGACGACCTGCTCGCGAAGGCGCACGTCGTCGGCACGCCGGGCGCGGGCTTCGGCCCGGCCGGCGAGGGCTTCCTGCGGCTCTCGGCGTTCAACTCACGCGCCAACGTGGAGGAGGCGCTCGCGCGCATCCGCCGCGCGTTCGGGCGCTGACCCACCCTTGTAGAACCATCCGCGAGCGACGCATGGATCCGTCGCGACGGCGCGGTCGCACCGGGGCATGGATCGTGCACCTCTCGTGGCTCTCGCAGCCACTGGAGGTCACGCCATGCAGCTCCGGCCGCTCTCCGAGCAGGTCGTCGTCATCACCGGCGCGTCGAGCGGCATCGGCCTCGCGACGGCGCGCATGGCGGCGCAGCGCGGCGCGCGCGTCGTGCTCTCGGCGCGCAGCGAGGACGCGCTCGCGCAAGCCGCGGAGGAGATCCGCCGCGACGGCGGCGACGCCAGCCACTTCGCCGCCGACGTCGCCGAGCCCGAGGCGATGGAGCGCCTCGCGCGCCACGCCCGCGAGCGCTTTGGCGGCATCGACACCTGGGTGAACAACGCGGGCGTCTCGGTCTACGGGCGCGCCGAGCAGGTGTCGCTCGCCGACATGCGCCAGCTCTTCGACGTCGACTTCTGGGGCATGGTGCACGGCTGCCGCGCGGCGCTGCCGGAGCTGAAGCGGCGCGGCGGCGCGCTGATCAACGTCGGCAGCGTCGAGTCGGAGGTCGCGGCGCCGCTGACGGCCGCGTACGCAGCCGCGAAGCACGCCATGAAGGGCTTCACCGACGCGCTCCGCGTCGAGCTTCGGAACGAAGACGCGCCGGTGTCCGTATCGCTGGTGAAGCCGGGCAGCATCGACACGCCCTTCTTCGAGCACGCGAAGAACTACATGCAGGACGATCCGAAGCCGCCGAGCCCGGTGTACGCGCCGGAAGTCGTGGCGCGCGCAATCCTCGAGTGCGCCGAGCGCCCGGTGCGCGACGTCGTCGTCGGCGGCGCGGGCCGCTTCCAGATCGGCGTCTCTCGCATGCTACCGCGCCTCGCCGACCGCATGATCGGCGCCGTGATGTTCGGCGCGCAGCAGCGCCCGCCGCGCCCGGGCCGCGATCCCGAGGGCGCGCTCTACCAGCCGCAGGGAACCTACGGCCGCGCGCGCGGCGACCACGAAGGCCACGTGATGCGTTCGAGCGCATACACGCACGCGACGCTGCACCCAATCCGCACGCTGGCGCTCGTCGCGGCGGCGGGAGCGGCGGCGATGTGGCTCGGGCGTCGCGTGCGATCGTGAGATCGGGAACCGTGGAAGGCTTCGGACCGCTCCGTCTCAGTGTAGGCGCGTTCGAGCGAGGTGGCGCGGATGACTCCAGCGCCGTGATCCGACCACGTGACCTGCTGGGATTGCCGGTCGCGTTGGTGCGGCTGGCGGGATGTGTGAGCGCGCGGACGGCCTCGAGCTTCTGGATCGAGAGCTGGGCGCAGATTCCGGTAGTGGAGAGCTGGCTGTGGCCAAGGATGTCTGGAGGTGGGCGCTTGCTCGCTCGGTTGGCCCGGTAATGGCGCGACCGAAGCGAACGGCGGCGGGCCGGACCCCGCCGCCGCTGGGGCCGGGCGGCTTGAGGGCACAGATGAGCGCGGATCTCGGCCCGCCTCCAAGCCGTGGGTCGTCGACTCACCGAGCCGCGTTGCGGCGGCGCCGGCCGGGCGGGCGGAAGGTGTTCTCGGTTGCGGCGGCATCCCGAGAGATCCGAACTACTCATCCAACGAGCGTTGGAGGACGCGCCCTGTGTTTCGGTCGATGATGTAGACCGCGCCTCCGCCTGAAGCGTGCTCGTCCGCCGTCTTCGGTGCTGGCCCGAACGATACGCGGAGGTTGTCGCGATCGACGATTGCGATGCTTACCAGGTAGTTGCTCATGTCGCGTAGGTAGACGCTATCGGCATCGTTCCCTTGAATGCTGCTCAAGAGTTGCCGAAAGTCTTCGTGTGCCGCACAAACTCCCCGCAGCGACACCCCATCGATATCGAGCCTGTTCTGCTGGGCGTTGCGTCGGGACGCAGGGATGTCCGCGATCGACGAATCGCCGATCAGCAGGGCCATTGCAGAAATCATGATCGCGATCGAGGCGTTCCTAGGCACTTGAATCGCTCCTACCGGATGTGGCTGACGCGACCATTTCGCGGCCGGGAGGGGTCCGGGTCGTACCGTAGGCGCGAACCAGTCGGCGTCCCCAGGTATGACGGGACCCCAAGTCGGTCCGCATGTGCCGCTGATTGGCTGCGTCGCTAGCGGTCGGGTAGCTCTCACCTGGGCGGAGGGCATCGCGGTCAATCAGGTTGCAGGGATTGTTTGACGCGTAGCGGGCTCGTAGTAGCGGTAGAAGTTGTAACGTGACCCCGTCTCCGCATCCTCGTACTGCCCCGGCAACCGCACGTTCATCGCGAAGTCGACGCTATCGCCATCGGGATCCTCGTCCACCGTTGCCTTCCCGAACGGCTCGTAGCTCGCACGCCAGATCACCTGCGCCGCCGCGTACGGCACCGGCGAGCTCGTCGCCGCGAGCGACGTCCCGAGCGGATCGACGTGCACCCACGCGAAGTGCGGCGTGCCGCCGCCGCTCTGCGCGCAGAGGAGCAGCAGCGCGGCGCCCGAGGTCGTGGTCGCGAGCCCGGCGGGCACGCGCCGCGTGACGATCACGACGCCGATGCCGGCGATCGCGAACAAGAGCACCACCGCAACCGACGGCGCGACCGGCCGCGAGCGCCCGGGCAGCGTGAGCAGCGTCGATGCGCCGACCTCCGCGACGTCGTCCACCACGCCCACCAGCTCGTCCTCGAGGAACACGTAGAAGCGCCACGCGTCGTCGGCCGGGCCGGCGTGCTTCGCGATCTCCGACACGAGTCGCCCCTCCGTGTCGTAGAAGAAGAGCGTGGTGACTCCATCGGCCACCTTCTTCACGCGCCGCCCGAAGGCGTCGTAGGTGTAGGTGGCGATCGTGGCGAAACCGGCGGCCGGGTCCTTCACCGCGACGAGGCGGTTGCTCTCGTCGTAGACGAGTGACGGCGTGCCCGCGTAGGCGGCGGTGCCCTGGTAGATCCGGCTGCCGTGGGCGTCGTGGGCGTAGTCGAGGGCACTCGCTCCCGTGCTCGCGTCGAGGCGGTCGGTGCCGCTCTCGTACGCGTAGCTCGTGGTGCCGGCGCCGGACGTGGTGCTGGTGCGGTTGCCCACCGCGTCGTGGGCGTATTCGTGGAGCGCGGTGCCGGAGAGGTCGGTGGCCTTCTCGAGCCGATCGAGGGCGTCATAGAAGTAGAAGCGGCTCTCGGCGGGAAGCAGGTGATCGACGACGCGGTCGAGGTTCGGGCCCGGATCGTTCGGGCCGGGGGTGCCGCTCGTGAAGTCGTACGTGTACGAACGATCGACGAGCGCCGCGCCGCTGCGGAAGACGTCCAGCTCGGTGATCTGGCCGCGGAGGTTCACGCTGCGGCTGCTGGTGATGGTGCACGCCTCACATCGGCGATGTGCGAGACGGACTCCGTTCGACGCTGTCGGGCGGAGCAAGAGAATCCGGCGGGGCGGCGATGGCGATCGTCCCGTCCGCCGTGATGCGAAGCCGCAGATAGTCTTCTGTTGCTCCTGAGCTGTAGTGCAGCGGGATGCGAGCAGTTGGGAATTGTGAGTGTCGAATCTCCAGTACCTGCGTCGCTCCTTGTTCGACCTGAATGGAACCATCGGATCCTTCACCAAATTCGGACAAGGTTCCTACAGGGCGCCCATCGACGTACAACTCCGCGCCTGCGAGGTGTTTGCTGGCAGTGATATAGACGCTCGTGTGTCGCCCCCCGCACGCGAGCGCCATTGCAACGAGCGCCATGCATGCCGCGACATGTCGCCCAGGCATGGTCACCTCGCGATGAAGTAGAACGTAGGGCTGTACTGGAGATTGCCGCGATAGAGCTTGGACATACAGCAGCCAACGCAGTCTTGGTCGATCGAAGCCTGCTTGCTCATGTCGTTGTCGATCCTGCACGCGTCTGGCTTGTCGGCGCAATCCGATCCTTCGGCGTTGTTGTGGAGATCGTAGGCGGAGTCTCGCGGATCCTGGGCGAGCGGAATCCCACCTCCATGCAAGAGCTCGTGGCCGATGGGAACGAAGAGCGCTTCCAGGCGGGTACACTGGCGCGCTAGCTTGCAGCTCCAGATGCAGTGCAGGCTCGCATTCGAAGGCGACCCGCTGTGTGTGAACCGCGGAAGGTCAGTCGGGCTGTCGCTCGGAGGCCAGGGGAGAGGAAGCGACTGTGCGATGGCGATGGACTGTTGCGCCGCATCGCGTGAGCAGGGAAAGGTTGGGAGCCGGAACGTGCTCGGTCGCCCCCCGTAGCCAGCGGGTTGGAGCCCAGTCGGGTCGGCTGCGTTCACAGGATTGGAAACGCCGTACTGATACGGATTGGGTCCGGCTTTCATGCCCAGCGGATTGAACCGCCCCGAGTTCTCCGGAGGCTCGGTCAGTTGAGTCCGACCTCCCTGGTCTGACTCTTCCGTTCTGCGTGATACGTGGCTTCAAACTCCGCGGG
>QEVM01000109.1 GCA_003576805.1 Pseudomonadota bacterium
CGAGCCCCGTCGGCACCGGCGCGAGCGCGCGCGCCGCGGGCGCCCGCCGCGGCGCCGCCTGCACGAAGGTGCCGCGCCCGACGTGCGCGCCGAGGTGGCCCGTCTCGACGAGCCAGTCGTACGCGCGCGTCACCGTGTTGCGCGAGAGCCCGAGCGCCGCGGCCAGCTCGCGGCTCGGCGGCAGCCGCTCGCCCGGCGCGAGGCGCCCCTCTGCGATCAGCGCCGTCAGGTGGTCGGCGAGCTGCCGGTAGACCGGGTGGCGGTGCGCGGGATCGGGCCGGAAGACGAGGTCGAGCACGTCCGGGAGCCTATGAGAGCCAATGCGGCTCGGCGAGATCCAAATAGGAGCCAATCGGAGGCGCCAATTTCGGCTGGTGCGCGCAGGCCGCGATTCCGGCTGGCGCGCGGAGCGCTCGCGCGCCGCGGCCGCCGCTACGTTGCGCCTCCCATGCTCCTCCATCGACCCTCCGGCAGGCGCGGGCTCGGCTTCGCGCTCGCGGCGACCACCATGCTGCTCTGGGGCGTGCTGCCGCTCGCGCTGCGCGAGGCGCTGCGCTCGCTCGATCCGGTGACGCTGACGGCGTTCCGCTTCGCGGTGTCGGCCGCGGCGCTCGGCGCGATCCTCGGCGCGCGCGGCGCGTTGCCGGCGCTCGGCGGCCTCGCGCGGCGCGGCTGGCTGCTGCTCGCGATCGCGACGGTCGGACTCGCGGCGAACTACATCGCGTTCCTGCTCGGGCTCGACCACACCTCGCCCGCGAACGCGCAGGTGCTGATCCAGCTCGGTCCGCTGCTGCTCGCGTTCGGCGGCATCGCGATCTTCCGCGAGCGCTTCAGCGCGCCGCAGTGGCTGGGCGCCGCGCTGCTCGCCGCCGGCCTCGCGCTCTTCTTCCGCTCCCAGCTCGCGGCGATCGGGCGCGACCCGGAGCGCTTCCTCGCGGGCGTCGCGTGGATCGGCTTCGCGGCGGTGACGTGGGCGATCTACGGGCTCGCGCAGAAGCAGCTCCTGCTCGCGCTGCCGTCGCAAGGCGTGATGCTGTGCATCTACGCCGGCTGCGCGCTGCTGTTCGCGCCGGCGTCGAGCTTCGGCGCGTTCGCCGCGGTCGCGCCGGCCGCGTGGGGCGTGCTCGCGTTCTGCGCGATCAACACGCTCGTCGCGTACGGGGCGTTCGCGGCGGCGCTCGAACACTGGGAGGCGTCGCGCGTCTCCGCGGTGCTCGCGCTGACGCCGGTCGCGACGCTCTGCTTCGCGACCGCCGCCGCGTGGCTCGCGCCGGCGCGCTTCCCCGCCGAGCACCTGCCCGCGGCGAGCTGGACGGGCGCCGCGATCGTCGTGGCCGGCTCGCTCCTCACCGCGCTCGGCCGGAACGGCGCGGCGCGCCGCTCATGAGCTCGCGCACGCCGCCGCGATCGCGGCCTCCACCGCGTCTCCCGATCGCTCCAGCGTTCCGTCCTGGAACGCGATCGTCGCCAGCAGCCCCGGCTCGGCGGGGATCGCGCCGGGCTTCCAGGCGCCGAATTCGTGCACGCCGGTGCGGCCCTCCGGCTCGCCCTCGCACAGATGCGCGAAGCGGCGCACGAAGCGCCGCGACCACGCCGGCGCGCGCGTCCACCAGGCGCGCTGGAAGAGCGGGAAGCAGGCGGCGAGCGCGTCGTAGTCGTACTCGGCGGCGAGCAGCACGTCCGGGATCGCGGCGCGCAGGCGCGCGCCGAGCGCGCGGTAGCCGTCGAACACGTCGTGATCGGGATCGTTGGTCCAGACCTCGGTGGTGTCGAGGAAGACGGCGTCGAAGCCGAAGCGCGCGGCGAGCGACTCGATCTGGCCGGCGAGGTCGTCGCGCCAATCGGGATGGCCCGGGTTCAGCCATGCCTGCCAGCCGGTGTCGTGCGCGCGCGAGAGGTCCCAGTCGGGCGTGTTGCCGTGGAAGCGGTTGCCGGTCGCGCTCTTCATGTGCATCGCGTCGGGGAGCGCGGCGTACTTCGGGAGCGTGCGGTTCACGCAGTTGGCGCCGAACATGGGCATCACGTGCACGCCGAGCGCGCGCGCGCCGTCGCAGAGCGCCGCGAAGCCGGCGTCGCCGCCGAGCGCGGGCTCGGGCCGGTAGTCGCCGTACTGCCAGTAGTAGCGGCCCTCCCAGCCGGGCAGGTACGCGAGCACGTGTCGGCCGTCGATGCGCGCCGCGACGAAGCGCAGCACGTCCAGCATCTGCGCGTAGTCGAGCAGCACGCGCCCGCTCCAGTGCATGCCGTGCAGCACCGCGACGAGGCGCAGGTCGCGCGCCCAGCGCGGCACGTCGCCGCGGGCCTCCCAGGGCGCGAGCCCGAACGCGCGCTCGGTCCACGCGACGTGCTCGGCCTCGGCGCGCGCCGCGTCGCCGCGGCGGTCGACGACGAAGGCGGGCGTCGCGACCTTCGCCGCGAAGCGCGGCGCCGACTCCTCGAAGATCAGCTCCGCCGCGCCGCGCCCCGCGAGCGGGCCGACGCGCTCCCGGGAGAACGCGAAGCGCTTCTCGCGGACGCGGTCGTCCTCGCAGCGCAGCGCCAGCACGTCGCCGCCGGCGCGCAGCCACACGAGCGGCGTCGGGATCCGCATCGGATACGAGAACAGCTCGCCGTGGTCGGCGACGGGCGCGAACGACGCTCCGTCGGTGGAGGCGGCGAGCGCGGGATCGAGATCGCGCAGCACGAGCTTTGCGCAGCGCAGCGTCGCGGGCGCCGTCGCCGCGACGCGCAGCCGCACGACGCCCGGCTCGCGCGCCTCCGCGACGAGCTCGAGCGATCCGCCGCAGCGCCGCTGTCCGCCCGCGAAGCGCAGGCCCGACGCGACGACGCGCACGCGTCCGGCGCCCGTCTCGACGCGCGTACGCTCGGCGTCGATTCCGTAGAAGTTCTCGAGCGTGACGAGCTGCGCCGAGAGGCGCAGCCCGCACGCGTCGAAGACGGGATCGCAGAGGTCGAAGCTCGCGAAGTGCACGGGGCGCGGATGCTACTCGCGCCCGCGGGCTCAGACGAGCGCGCGCACGCCCCACACGAGCGGCGCCGCGAGCGCCGCGACCGTGGCGAGCGCGAGCGCGATCGCGAGCGCGCTCCAGAGCGCGAACGCGGCGCGATCGCCGGCGCTGGCCGCGGGCGGCGCGGCGGGCACGGCGTCGAGCCCGAGGCGCGCGCGCACCGCGCCGAGCGGCGCTTCGAGCAGCGCGTCGTCGTACGCGGTGCGGTAGAGGTTGCGCGTGCGGCGGCCGCGCACGAAGGCGCGCCACACGGCGCCCGGCGCGCCGGCCAGGAAGCCGAGCACCATCGCGTAGAGGTTCAGGATCCAGGCGGCGACGAAGCCCGCGCAGCCCGAGCCGATCTCCCACGCGCCGATCTCGGCCTCGCCGACGAGGTCGGTCGCGTAGCCGGTCACGATGTGATGGAGGTCGTGGTACTTGACGGCGCGCACGCGCGCCGGCGAGTTCGGGAAGGCGAACGGAAGCGGCCCGAGCTGCAGCTTCACCCACTTCTTCGCGTAGCCGCCGTCGTCGCCGAAGGCGTTGTCGCGGAAGTAGACGCTGCGCGCGTCGCGCAGCGAAAGGGCGGCGTCGTAGCGGGTCGTCACGGGGCTCTCCTCCTCGTCGGGCGCAGTCCTTCGATCTGCAGGCGCAGCGCGTCGCGCAGGCGCTCCTCCGCCTCGGCGCGCGACACGAGATGGCTGCCGAGCCACGCCTGCACCCAGTACGCGTAGTGCGCGAAGAGCGCGTTGGCGGCGACGGCGACCGGCACGTCGCGGCGCAGCTCGCCGCGGCGCTGCGCCGCCTCGACGAGCGCGGCGACGAGCGCGCCGTACTCGCGCGTCAGCGCGCCGAGCCGCTCCGGCTCGTACGGGCGGAAGAAGAACTCGCGCAGGATCGCGGCGGAGAGCGCGGGGTCGCGCGCGTAGAAGTCGAGGAAGCGGACGAAGAGGCCCATCAGCGCGTCCACGAGCGGCGCGCCGGCGGAGGCGGCGGCGCGCGCCTCGGCGAAGATGCGGCGCGACTCGTCCTGGAACACGAGGAAGAGCAGCTCGCGCTTGTCGCGCGCGTAGAGGAAGAGCGTGCCGGTCGCGACGCGCGCGCGCGCCGCGATGGCGCGCATCGCCGCGGCCTCGAAGCCGTGCCGGGCGAACTCCGCGCGCGCCGCGCGCTCGATGCGCGCCCACTTCTCGCGTTTGTTGCGCTCGCGCAGGCCCTCCGCCGCCCCGGCGCGCGCTGCGGGCGGGCGCGCGCGGCGCGCGGTCGGTCGGGCGGACGGCGAGGCGGGCGGCACGGCGGCTCCTTCCGAACGCGTTCAAAGATGAACAAGTTCATAAATTAGCGCAAGCCGCGCGCCGGCTCAGATCGCGTAGTCCTCCGCCGGCGCGAAGGTGCGCCCCGCACGCGGGCGCACCCACACCGCCTCGGCGCGCGCGAGCGCGAGCTGCGCGTGCTGTTCCTGCGTGAGCTCGGCCTGGATCCGCTCGCCCGCCTCCGTGCGCAGCTCGACCCGAACGGTCGGTCCGGCGGCGTGCACGCGCTCGACGACGGCGCGGGCGCCGCGCTCGGAAGCCTCTCGCGAGACGTCGAGCAGGTGCGGGCGCACCCAGACGCGCGCGGGACCGTCTTCGAGGCGCGCGTGGAAGACGTTGACGTCGCCGAGGAACTCGTACACGAAGCGCGACGCCGGCTCGTGGTAGACCTGCTCCGGCGTCCCGACCTGCTCGATCCGGCCGTGATCCATCACGACGACGCGGTCCGCCAGCTCGAGCGCCTCCTCCTGGTCGTGCGTCACGAAGACGCTCGTGATGGCGAGCTCCTCGTGGATGCGGCGCAGCCAGCGGCGCAGGTCCTTGCGCACGCGCGAGTCGAGCGCGCCGAACGGCTCGTCGAGCAACAGCACGCGCGGCCGCACGGCCAGCGCGCGCGCCAGCGCGACGCGCTGGCGCTGGCCGCCCGAGAGCTGGGACGGCAGCCGGCCGCCCAGCGCGCCGAGCTGCACCAGCTCGAGGAGCTCGGAGACCTGCGCGCGGATTCCGCGCTCGCTCGGCCGCTCGCGGCGCGGCCGCACACGCAGTCCGAACGCGACGTTCTCGAACACCGTCATGTGACGGAACAGCGCGTAGTGCTGGAACACGAAGCCGACGCGCCGATCCCGCGCGCTGCGCGCGGTCGCGTCCTCGCCGTCGAAGAGCACCGAGCCCCGGTCGGGGAGCTCGAGCCCCGCGACGATGCGCAGCAGCGTCGTCTTGCCGGAGCCGGACGGCCCGAGCAGCGCGACCAGCTCGCCCTCCTTCACGGCGAGGTTCACGTCGCGCAGCGCCGTGAAGTCGCCGAAGCATTTGTGGATGCCCCGTGCTTCGATGCTCATGCGTGCCCCCTCTCTCGAGCAGCGCAGGAGGCGCGCCCCATGCGCCACTCGAGCAGCCGTTTCAGGACGAGCGTCGCGACCGCGAGCACGGCGAGCAGCGACGCCACCGCGAAGGCGGCCGCGCCCTGGTACTCGTTGTAGAGGATCTCGACGTGCAGCGGCATGGTGTTGGTCTGGCCGCGGATGTGACCCGACACCACCGACACCGCGCCGAACTCGCCCATCGCGCGCGCGTTGAGCAGCACGATCCCGTACAGCAGGCCGAGGCTCACGTTCGGCAGCGTGACGCGGCGAAAGGTCTGCCAGCCGCTCGCGCCGAGCGAGATCGCGGCCTCCTCCTCGTCGCTGCCCTGCTCCTCCATCAGCGGGATCAGCTCGCGCGCGACGAACGGGAAGGTGATGAACGTGGTCGCGAGCACGATGCCGGGGACGGCGAAGATGACGCGGACGCCGTGCGCCTGGAGCCAGGGACCGAGGACGCCCTGCGCGCCGAAGAGCAGCACGAAGACGAGGCCCGACACCACGGGCGATACCGCGAACGGGAGGTCGATCGCGGTGACCAGCAGCGACTTGCCGCGAAAGTCGAACTTCGCGATCGCCCACGCCGCCGCGACGCCGAACGCCGCGTTCAGCGGCACCGAAACCGCGGCTACCAGCAGCGTGAGCCGGATCGCGGCGAGCGCGTCGGGCTCGACGATCGCCGCGCCGAAGGCGGAGATTCCCTTCGAGAACGCCTGGAGGAACACGGTCGCGAGCGGCAGCACGAGGAACAGCGCGACGAAGCCGAGCGCGACGCCGGTCAGCAGCGCGCGCACCCAGGGCGGATCGGCGAGCGCGCCGCCGGCTCGCCGCGCGGCCCGCGGCGGGGAGTTCGGCAGGATCCAGTCGGTGCTCATGCCGCCCGCCCGCCCGCGAGGCGGCGCGCACCGTATCGCTGCAAGCCGTTGATGCCGAGCAGCAGGCCGAACGAGATCACGAGCAGCACCGCCGCGATCGCGGTGGCGCCGGCGTAGTTCCACTGCTCGAGCTCGGTGACGATGAGCAGCGGGGCGATTTCGGTCCGCAACGGCATGTTGCCCGAGATGAAGACCACCGAGCCGTACTCGCCGACCGAGCGCGCGAAGGCCAGCGCGAAGCCGGTGACGAGCGCCGGCCACACGGCGGGGAAGAGCACGCGGCGGAAGGTGTGGAAGCGGCTCGCCCCGAGGCTCGCCGCCGCTTCCTCGATCTCGGGCTCCAGGTCCTCGAGCACCGGCTGCACCGTGCGCACCACGAACGGGATCCCGATGAAGACGAGCGCCACCGTGACGCCGAGCGGCGTATAGGCGACGAAGATCCCGAGCGGCTCGAGCCACTGGCCGAGCCAGCCGTTCTTGGCGAACAGCGCCGTCAGCGTGATGCCCGCGACGGCGGTCGGCAGCGCGAAGGGCAGGTCGACGAGCGCGTCGACGATGCCCCTGCCGGGGAAGCGATAGCGGACCAGCACCCACGCGAGGACGAGGCCGAAGCCGGCGTTCACGAGCGCCGCCGCGAACGAGGCGCCGAACGAGAGCCGATACGCTGCGAGCGCGCGCGGCGACGCCACCGCGGCGAGGAACTCGGCCCCTCCGAGCGACGCCGACTTCCAGAACAGGCCCGCGAGCGGAATCAGCACCAGCAGGCTCAAATACGCGAGCGTGCAGCCGAGCGTGATTCCGAAGCCGGGCAGCACCGAACGGCTCGCCGCCATCAGCGTCCCGCCAGGACCTGGGCGAAGACGCCGCCTTCGCCGAAGAAGCGCGCCTGCGCTTCCTGCCAGCCGCCGAACTTCTCCTCGATCGTGAACAGCTCCACGTTCCGGAACTTGGCGGCGTGCCTGGCCAGCACCGCCGGATCGCTCGGGCGATAGTGGTGCCTCGCGATCAGCTCCTGCGCTTCGGGCGTGTAGAGGTACCGGAGGTACGCCTCGGCGACCGCGCCCGTGCCCTTGCGGCGCGTCACCGTGTCCACCACCGACACCGGCGGCTCGGCGAGGATGCTCACCGACGGCACGACGATCTCGAACTCGCCGTCGCCGAGAGAATTCCGCGCCAGCAGCGCCTCGTTCTCCCAGGCGATCATGACGTCGCCGATGCCGCGCTCGGCGAAGGTGGTGAGCGAGCCGCGCGCGCCGGTGTCCATCACGGGCGCATTGCGGAAGATGGCGCCGACGACTTCGCGCACCTTGGCCTCGTCGCCGCCGAACGCGCCTTGCGCCCAGCCCCACGCGGCGAGGAAGTTCCAGCGCGCGCCGCCGGAGGTCTTCGGGTTCGGCGTGATCACGACGACGCCGGGCTTGGCGAGGTCGCCCCAGTCCTGGATGCCCTTGGGATTCCCCTTTCGCACCAGCAGCACGATGGTCGAGGTGTACGGGCACGAGTTGTGGGGCAGCCGCTTCTGCCACGTCTTCGGGATCAGGTTGCCGCGGTCGGCGAGCGCCTGGACGTCGCCGGCGAGCGCGAGCGTCACCACGTCCGCCTCGAGCCCGTCCACGACCGCGCGCGCCTGCTTGCCCGAGCCGCCGTGCGATTGGTGGACGGTGACGACCTCGCCCTGGGTCTCCTGCCAGTGCTTCGCGAAGAGCGCGTTGTACTCCGCGTAGAGCTCGCGCGTCGGGTCGTACGAGACGTTGAGGAGCGTCTCGTCGGCCGCCGCCGCGCCGCCGAGCAGCAGCGCGGCACCGGCCACGGCGAGCCGCGGGATCCATCGATTCGAGCGCTTCATGTCGATTCCTTCCGCCGTCGTGCGGCTAGTAGGCGAGCTGCAGGCGCGTCGCGACGAAGTGTTCGGTGTCGCGGTCTTCACCGTCCGGCGCGCCGCCCTCGAACCAGGTGCGGCTGTAGTCGAGCTGGAGCTTCAGCCAGCGATTCAGGTACCAGTTGACGCCGCCCGTGACCTCGCGCGCCTGCTCCGCGGAGCTCGACGCGCTCGCGAAGCCGAGGTCGAACGCTTCGTCGTCGACCGTCAGCTCGCCGTAGCGCGCGGCCAGCTCGATCGCGCCGAAGCCGCCGCTCCCGGGGCTGAACGGCTCGCGCGGCAGCACGCCGTTGAACGACGCGTTCTCGCCAGTCAGCACGTAGGTCGTGGCGAGCTGCCAGGAGTGCACGTCGACGTCGCCCTCGTCGCCGCTCCGCTGGACGGTGTTGTCCGAGATGTAGTACTCGCCGAGCAGGCCGAACGGCCCCCAGCTCCAGTAGAGCTGCGGCCCCGCGCGCCAGCGGCCGCTGTCGAGCTCCGAGTTCGATGCCCAGCGGAAGAAGCGCTGCTGGCCCGCCGTGCGGTAGTCGGACGGCGTCCCGTTCTGATGACCCCACGAGAACGCGGCGCCGATGCCGAAATTCTGGAGCGGCTCGAAAGTCGTCTCCTGGAAGGGCTTCGCGAAGATGCGGCCGACGATCTCCTTGGCGTCGTTGCTGTCGGTCTCGGTGCTCGCGCCGTCGGCCACGCCGTTCATGACGGCGAGCTGGTACGTGAGCAGTCCGCCGCGCCAGTCGCCCCAGAGCTGCACGCCGAGATCGCGGTTGGGCGCGAGCTGGGTCGGCAGGCCGCGCTCGATGAAGTGGAGCGCCGTGCCCGACTGGAGCCGCTCGAGCCCGAACGGGGCCTTGAACTTGCCGGCCTGGAGCTGCGCGAGCGCGCCGAACGGACGCAGATTCGCGTAGGCGTCCTGGAGCACCAGGCTGCTGTTCGCGAAGTCCGGCATCAAGCGGAAGTCGATCCACCCGGCGAGCGCGCCCTCGAAGATCGGGCGCACGCGGCGCAGCAGGAACGCGTCGGAGAGCGCGTCGTCCTCGTCGGCGCCGTACCAGCGGCTGTCCGACTGCGCGTAGCCGCGCAGCTTCACGATCCACTTCCTGTCCGCGGACGAGAGGAAGAAGCCGTCGAGCCCGGCGCCGATGAGGGGCCCCGGCCCCTTGGCGGCTTCGGCCTCCTCCTTCACCTCGAGGCGACGTTTCAGGAGCTGCACTTCCTGCTGGAGGCCGTTCATGGACTGGACCTCGTCCTCGAGCTCCTCGAGGCGTTGGAGGACCGCGTCGTCCACAGCCCGCGCGACGCCCGCGCCGAACAGCGCGCCGACGGCCGCCCCGATCGCGGCCGCTCGCTTCACCCATTCCATCCCGAACTCCTCCTGCGCGGGGCGCGGTCCGGATCTCGCAAGGCAAGTCGCGTGCCACGCGCGAACGGCGCGCAGCGGCCTCCGCAGAGCGAGCCCCGTGCCAATTGATGGGAGAAGTCAGTAGAAATGACGGAAGCCGTGCTAAATGACGGGATCGGTCCGTTCGATATGACGGGAGAGCCCATGGAGCGACACGCGGCGGTCCTGCTCGACGTCTGGCGCGAGTGCGGCCGCCACATCGAGATCGAGGACTCGCTCGCGCGCGCCGCGGCGCTGCTCGGGGAGCGCCTGCCGTTCGAGTGGATCGTCGTGCGCCGGCTCGATGCGGCGCGCGGCGTCGTCGAGACGGCCGCGACCGCGGGACGCCGCCCCGGAGCGCCCGCGTTCGCGCCGCGCACCGCGCTCGATCCGCCCGAGCTGGAGACGCTGGTCGCGTGGGCGCGCGGCGGACGCGTCGTGCACGAGCGCGCGCGCGCGCTGGCCGAACGACTGCCGGGCGTCGTGCCGGACGGCGCCGAGCGCGACCTGCTGGCCGGACCGCTCGGAGGCGAGAGCGGTCCGACGGGCGTCCTGCTCCTCGTCGCGCGGCGCGGCGCGCGCTTCGAGAAGGGCCACGCCGCGCTCGCGCAGGCGCTGCTCGATCCCTTCACCGCGGCGCTCGAGAACGATCGGCGGCTGCGCTCGCTCGTGACGCGGGAGGCGGCCGCCGACGCCGATCGGCGTTCGCTGCTCTCGCGCCTCGGCCGTTCGGATCTCCAGGAAACGATCGTCGGCGCCGAGGCCGGCTTCCGCCCGGTGATGGAGCGGGCGCATCTCGTCGCTCCGTCCGACGTGCCGGTGCTGGTGCTCGGTGAGACGGGCTCGGGCAAGGAGGTCGTCGCGCGAGCGATCCACCTGCGCTCGCCGCGCGCGGCGGGCCCGTTCCTGCGCGTCAACTGCGGCGCGATCCCGCACGGCCTGATCGACTCCGAGCTGTTCGGTCACGAGCGCGGCAGCTTCACCGGCGCCGAAGGGCAGCGGAAGGGATGGTTCGAGCGCGCCGACGGCGGAACGCTCTTCCTCGACGAGATCGGCGAGCTGCCGCTGCCCGCGCAGGTGCGCCTGCTGCGCATCCTGCAGGACGGCAGCTTCGAGCGCGTCGGCGGGCAGCGGCCGCTGCACGTCGACGTGCGCATCGTCGCGGCGACCCACCGCGACCTGCGCGCGATGGTCGCGGATGGGCGCTTCCGCGAGGACCTCTGGTACCGGCTCGCCGTGTTCCCGATCCAGCTGCCGCCGCTGCGCGAGCGTCCCGAGGACATCCCGGCGCTCGCGACGCACTTCGCGCTGCGCGCGGCGACGCGCTTCGGGACGCCGCCGCGCGTGCCCTCGCCCGAGGAGATGGAGCTGCTGCTCGCCTATCCGTGGCCGGGCAACGTGCGCGAGCTGGCGGCCGTGATCGAGCGGGCGGTGATCCTCGGCAACGGCCGCACGCTCGAGGTGGCGACGTCGCTCGGCACCGGGCTGCACGCGCCGGCGGCGCCGCCGCGCGGCGCGCGGGCCGACGGCGAGCCGGACGCCGCGGCTCTGCTCCGCGCCGCTCCGCAGGCGCGCGCGGGCGGCGCATTCCTCTCGCTCGACGACGCCGTACGGCGTCACATCGAAGAGGCGCTGCTCGAGACGCGCGGGCGCATCGAGGGGCCGCGCGGCGCCGCGGCGCTGCTGCGCGTGAACCCCCACACGCTGCGCGCGAAGATGCGCAGGCTCCGCCTCGATTGGCAGCGCTTCCGACCCGACGCGGATCGCTAACGCTCCGGCACCGGCGCCCACGCGACGACGTCGAGGCGCGGCGCGAAGTGCAGCAGCGGCGCGCCGTCGCCGACGTCGATCGCGTGTGGCGCGAGCATCTCGTTGCGCTCGAACTCCGCTTCGGCGCGCTGCAGCGGCCAGGGCCGGTGGTGGATCTCGAGCCGGTAGAGCCGCCCGAGCCACTGCGACCACAGGCAGTAGCGCTCGGTCAGCCAGTGCTCGAGCGATCCGGGCTCGGCTTCGCGGATCGGGGAGCAGGGCGCGTAGCGCGCCGCGAAGCGCGGGCCCTCCGCCTCGCCGACGCGCTGCGAGCGGTATGCGACGCCGCCGCCGTCGCGCAGCACGTTCATGCGCGCGCGGAAGTACGGCAGCCTCAGCAGGCTGCGGGCGGTCCACACGGCGAACGCGCTCGACGCGTCGAGGCTCAGGAACCAGATGCCGGCCCGGCCGCCGCGCTCCACGTAGAGCCGCACGTTCAGCTCGAGGAAGCGCGAGAGGCCGGGCAGCGCCGGGATCCCGCGCGGCGCGGCGTCCTCGATGCGGAAGGGCGTGACGCCGACCCACGAGGTGCCGTCGAACTCCTGCACGGTGAGCGCGGGCGGAACCAGCGGGCGCAGCCGCTCCGCCGGCACCGGCCAGTGCGCGAACAGCAGATCGCGCCACGACTGGCGCGCCACCCACGGACCGTGCGGCAGCGACCACGGACGGTGGCTGGTGCGTTGGAACGCGGGGTGCACCGGAACCTCGGATCCCGCCCCCGCGCGATCGACTTCAGCGCAGCTTCGACACGAGCCAGAGCACGAGCGTGAGCGCGCCCGACACGACCAGGCAGGTCACGATCGGGAAGTAGAAGCGCATGCCCTCGCGCTCGATGCGGATGTCGCCAGGCAGGCGGCCGAGCGGCAGGCCGGCGCGCTCCGCCGCGAGCACGGCGAGCGCCACCACGACGATCACGCCGCCCGCGACGAGCAGCCAACGGCCGAGCGATTCCATGCCGCAGGAGTAAACGAGCCGCGGGCGCCCGTCGAGCCGGCCGCGCGACGTCGCGCCCTTGTGCGTCCGCGTTGCGCGCGAGCTGCGCCCCGCGGCGGCGCGCCGCGGGACGGCTTCGCGCCTCAAGGGGCCCGCGAGCCCGCCCGAAACACGGAGAGCCGCGCGGCTCCGGGCGCCTTCGGGCGGCAGGCTGGAAGGGACTTCGTGCGCGTGCGCCTCACCGTGACGGTCCGATTGCTGCTCGCGCTCGTCGCGCTCGCCGCCGGCACCACCGCGCTCGTCGTCGCCGTGCAGGAGCGCACGCTCTCGCGCGACCTCGAGCGCGCCGCGTCCGAGCGCCTCGACCGCGCCGCGCGCGCCTCGGAGCTGCTGGTCGCGCGCCACCTGGCGGGGCTCGACGAGCGCTACCGCGCGGTGTCGGGCACGCCGCAGTTCCGCGCGAACCTCGACGTCGATCATCCGCCCACGCTCGCCTTCTACGCCGAGCAGCTCGCCGCGCAGCAAGGCGCGATCGCGCTCGCCTTCGTCGGGCGCGACGGCCGCATGACCGCGACGGCGGGCGACGCCGAGCTCGCGGTGCGCGCGGCGAACGCGGGCGCCGGCAAATTGCTCGCGCACGGCGACGCGGCGGTGGCGGCGGTCGCGGTGTCGATGACGACCGACGGCCGCGAAGTCGGGCGGCTCGTCGCGGTGGAGCCGATCCGCGCCGAGCTGCTGGGCCTGTGGTCGGATCTGTGCGGCGCGCGCGTCTCGTTCGAGCCCGCCGACGCGGCGCCCGCGCACGAGCTGACGCGGGCGGTGCGCCGCCTCGACCGCCTCGAGCTGCGCGTCGCCGCCTCGCTCGCCGCCGAGCGCGACGCGCTCGCGCACGCGCGCGCCAACCTGCTCGCGGCGGGCGGCGTCGCGTTCGGACTGGCGCTGCTCGCGAGCCTGGTGATGGCGCGCAGCTGGGTGCGCCCGATCCACGAGCTGCAGCGCGCGGCGGAGCGGCTCGGCAGCGGCGACTTCACGACGCGGCTCGGCATCCGCCGCAGCGACGAGATCGGCGACGTCGCGCGCACCTTCGACTGGATGGCGAAGCGGCTCGCCGACTACCGGCGCGAGGCGAGCGAGCACCAGCGCACGCTCGAGGCCAAGGTGCACGAGCGCACCATCGCGCTCGAGGCGGCGACGCAGGAGGCGGTCGAGCTGGCGCGCCAGGCCGACGAGGCGAACCGCTCCAAGTCGCAGTTCCTCGCCAACATGAGCCACGAGATCCGCACGCCGATGAACGGCGTGATCGGCATGATCGACCTGCTGCTCGACACGCCGCTCGCGCCGCGCCAGCGCAAGCTCGCCGACACCGTGAACCGCTCCGCGCAGCTCCTGCTCGCGGTGATCAACGACATCCTCGACTTCTCGAAGGGCGAGGCCGACAAGCTGCGCCTCGAGGCGATCGACTGCGACCTGCCCGAGGTCGTCGAGGACGTGACCGAGCTGCTCGCGGAGCGCGCGCACCGCAAGGGCATCGAGCTCGCCTGCCGCATCGCGCCCGACGTGCCGCACGGCGTGCGCTGCGACCCGGGCCGCCTGCGCCAGGTCCTCACCAACCTCGTCGGCAACGCCATCAAGTTCACCGACAGCGGCGAGGTCGTCGTCACGGTGACCGACCTCGGCGAGGCCGCCGCGGATGAATCGCCGACGCCGATGCCGGCGAGCGAGCCCGATTCCCGCGTAGCGAGTGAACGGCGAGCGGCGAGGCTCATCAGATTCGAGGTGCGCGACACCGGCATCGGCATCGAACGCGAGGCGCAGGCGCGCCTGTTCGCGCCCTTCTCGCAGGCCGACGCCTCGACGACGCGCCGCTTCGGCGGCACCGGGCTCGGGCTCGCGATCTCGAAGCAGCTCGTCGTGCTGATGGGCGGCGAGATCGGGCTCGAGAGCGAGCCCGGCCGCGGCTCGCGCTT
Source organism: Pseudomonadota bacterium (assembly GCA_003576805.1). Lineage (GTDB taxonomy): Bacteria > Myxococcota_A > UBA9160 > UBA9160 > PR03 > PR03. Next base: position 14,221 of record QEVM01000109.1, read on the forward strand.
CTTCTTCACGGTGCCGCTCGCGCCGGCCTCGGCGCCCTTCGACGGCGACGTCGGCGACGGCAGCCTCGCGGGCCTGCGCGTGCTGGTCGTCGACGACAACGAGACGAACCGCGAGATCCTCGAGCAGCGGCTGGCGTCGTGGAAGATGCGCGCCGGGCTCGCGGCCGACGGCCGCGCGGCGCTGCGCGCGCTGGCGGACGCCGCGCGCGGGCACGCCGTTCGACGTCGCGATCCTCGACATGCAGATGCCGGAGATGGACGGGCTCGCGACCGCGCGCGCGGTGCGCGCCGACGCGGCGCTCGCCGCGACGCGCCTCGTGCTGCTCACCTCGATCGGGCTCTCGGCGGAGACCGACGCGCTGCGCGACGCGGGCGTCGCGGCGGTGCTCACCAAGCCGGTGCGCCAGTCGGAGCTGTACAACGGCATCGCCGAGGCGATGGGGCGGCCGCGCCGGATCGTGCGGCGGTCCGAGCCCGCTGCGCCGCCGCTGCGCGACGAGCGGCTCGGCGGCCGCGTGCTGCTCGTCGAGGACAATCCCGTCAACCAGGACGTCGCGCAGGAGATGCTCTCGGCGCACGGGCTCGACGTCGCGCTCGCGGCGGACGGCGTCGCGGCGCTCGCGGCGCTCGAGCGCGAGCGCTTCGACGCGGTCCTCATGGACTGCCACATGCCGCGCATGGACGGGCTCGAGGCGACGCGCCGGCTGCGCGCGCGCGAGCGCGCCGGCTCGCTGCCGCACACGCCCGTGATCGCGCTCACCGCCAACGCCATGGAGAGCGACCGCCAGGCGTGCCTCGCCGCCGGCATGGACGACTACCTGGGCAAGCCCTTCACGAGCGTGCAGCTGCTGCTCGTGCTGCGGCGCTGGATCGGCGCGACGGCGGCCGCGCCCGCGGCGCCCGCGGCGGCCGAACGCGCGGCCGCGCC
>QEVM01000394.1 GCA_003576805.1 Pseudomonadota bacterium
CGCCGCGGCCCGCGGCGTCGCGCACGGCGCGCGGATCGCCCGTGCGGCGGGGCGGCGCGCGCCGCGCAGCGAGCCGCGGGTACACCACGACCGTCGCTTCGCGGCGCACGTCGAGCGACTTCGCGAACAGGCCGAACGGAAAGCGCGTGATCACGCGGAAGCCGGCGAAGCGCAGCTCGCCGCGCGCGTGCGGCGCGTGGCGATACGAGCGCGCCTCGGTCGCGCCGGGCGCGATCCGCATCGCGAACACCGCGCCGAGCGCGGCGTCCGCCGCGGCGCCGGGCGCGCGCCCGAGGTCCTCGACGACGATCGCGTGCGACCAGTGCCGCGGGTGCGCGTTCGTCACTTCGAGCACGACGCGGCCCGGCCGGCCCGCGATCCACTCGAAGGGCAGGCGGCGCTCCACCTGGATGCCGCGCAGCGCGGCCTCCGACAGCACGCCCGAGAGCACCAGGAACGAGAGCATCAGCGCGAGCACGAGGTAGAGCAGGTTGTTGCCCGTGTTGAGCGCCGCGAAGCCGACCGCGAACACGAGGAAGAAGAACAGCCAGCCGGCGCGCGTCGGGCGCAGCCGGCGCGGCGGCTCGAGCAGGCGGCGCAGGCGCGCGGCTAGAGCGGGACGGCGACGCCGTCCAGGATCTCGCGGAGAATCCACTCCGCCTCCTCGGAGGCGGCTCCTCCGATCTCGCGCGGATCGAGCCACACGCGGTGCGCGAGCACGGGGACGCACAGGTCGCGCACGTCTTCGGGAATGCAGTAGTCGCGGCCGTCGACGAGCGCGCGCGCCTGCGCCGCGCGGCGCAGCGCCACCGCGCCGCGCGGCGACGCGCCGAGGCGCAGCGCCGGGTGCTCGCGCGTCGCGTGCACGATCTCGAGCAGGTACGCGACGAGCTGGTCGTCGAACTTGACGCGGTCGGCGGCGGCGCGCATCGCGATCAGGTCGCCGCCGTGCAGCACGGGCTGGAGCGCGGGCAGCTCGGTCGCGGCGGGATCGTCGCGCAGCACGGCGGCCTCGTCGGCGGGATCGGGGTAGCCGATGCGCAGCCGCAGCAGGAAGCGGTCGAGCTGCGACTCGGGCAGCGGGTGCGTGCCGTGGTGCTCGACCGGATTCTGTGTCGCGACGACCAGGAACGGCTGCGGCAGCCGGTGCATCACGCCGTCGATGCTGACCGAGCCCTCGGCCATCGCTTCGAGCAGCGCGGACTGCGTCTTCGGGCTGGCGCGGTTGATCTCGTCGGCGAGCACCACCTGCGCGAACAGGGGCCCCGGCTGGAACACGAAGCTCCCGCTCGGGCGGCCGTCGCGCACCTCGGGGACGGACGCTCCGACGAGGTCCGCCGGGAGCAGATCGCTGGTGAACTGGATGCGCCGGAACGTCGCGTCGACCGAGCGGGCGAGGGCGTGGGCGAGCGTGGTCTTGCCGACGCCGGGCACGTCCTCGACGAGCAGGTGGCCGCCCGCGACCCACGCCTCGACGCTCTGGCGCACGACCTCGGGCTTGCCGCGCAGCGCGCGCTCGACCTGCGCGCGCAGGCGACCGGCGAGCGCCGCGGCCTGGTGCGCGTCGAGCGGAGCAGCGGGCGCGGCGGATTCGTCGGGAGCGTGGCGCGACACGAGGCGCTCTTCGGCGCGGGCGCGCCGTGGCTCAAGTGGCAGCAGCGCGGCAGTCGCTGCGCAGCGCGCACGCAGGGCGCGGCGCCAGCCGTGCGCTGCGCGGGCGCTTCAGCGAGCGGCGGCGGAGATGCCCGCGAGCGCGACGTGCGGGTCGGCTGCCTGCGCCGCCTCCTTCGCCGCCGCGACGAACGCCGCGAGATCGCCGCCGAGCGCGGCGAGCCGCCCCTCCCAGCGCGGGATCGCGCGCTCGTAGGTGCCGGCGAGCGCGAGGCAGGGATCCGAGAGCGGCAGCGCGCTCGCGACGCGCTCGGGCGCGTGCCAGCCGAGCGGCAGCGCGGCGATTTCGGCGCGCGCCTCCGCTTCGAGGCGCGCGCGCTCGGCCTGCTCGTCCGGCCGCGCGGGTCCGGCGTAGAGCGCCGCGACCGCCGCC
>QEVM01000110.1 GCA_003576805.1 Pseudomonadota bacterium
GCGGCTCACGCGCGCCGCGCGCGCTCGCGCGCCGCGAGCGCCGCGCGGATCGCAGCGCGCGCGACGCCGGCGAATTCAGGGCGGCCGCGGCCGCGCCGGAGCTCGCGATAGTACGCGGCGCGTGTCGGCGCCGGAACGAGATACCAGCAAGGCGCGCAGAGAATCCCGCGCTCACGGCCGCGGCCGCACGACGGGCAGAGCGAAGGCGCTGGCCTGAATCGTCCGCGCGCGTCGCGCGCATCCCAAAGCGCGCCGCAAATCCGGCAACCGTACGACTCGGCGCGGTGTACCTCGACGAGCGCCGGGCGGCCGCTTTCGTCGTGGTGCGCGCAGTCGCGCGGGTCGCGCACGTACGCGGGCGCGCCGAGGGAATCGAGCAAGCCGCGCAAGAGGCTTTCGCGCGTGGCGTGGTTCAACGGGCGGGTCATGCGAGCGGAACCCGGTGCGCGAGCTCGCGCGCCTGATGCGCGAACCGGAGGGCGGCGGCGTCGCGGGTGCGCGCGTCGCCGGGCGTGCGGAACTCGGCCAGCGCGCGAACCGTGGCGGCGGTCGATACGAGCTCGACGGCGAACGGGAAACACGCACGCACGACGGCGCGCGGCGCCGCGGCGTCGAGCAAGAGCTCGAGCAAGCGGCGGCCGGCGTCGAGCGCGTCGCGCGCGGCCGCGGCCGCTTCCTCGCGCGTGCGCGGCTCTTCTGTCGGCCGCAGCGCATCGAACGCGGCCGCAGCTTTCGCGAGCTCCGCGCGCACCTGGTCGGTCATCGCTTCCCCCGGTTCGAGCTCGCCGGCGCGCGATGCGGCGCGCCGGCGAGCTCTTGTCTCTTCTCCGATCGGCGGGACCTTCCCGCCTCTTGCCGCGTGGCTTGGAGCGCCCACGCGTCAAGGCTTCACGAATCGCCGCGAGCGGTTGGTTTCGTCGCGGTCGAGCGCGAACGCTGCCCAACGCGCCGTCGCTGCGGCGCTCTTCGCGCTGTCGGCGGCGTCGAACCGGCGGCGCCGCGGGATCGGGTAACGGCGCGCAGCTACGACGTCGCCGAGCGTTCCGAGCTCGTCGGCGAGCTCGCGAAGGCGCCGCGCAACCTCGAGGCGCGAGGTCGGCGTCGCGTTCTTGCGCGCGCTCATCGGTCGAGCCTCGCGCCGCGCGCGACGGCTTTCGGGAACCTCGGCGCGAGGCCGGCGTCGACCAGCGCGGCGCGGAGCTCCGCGAGCGGAACGCGCGGCATCTGGTCGGCGAGTAGGTCGACGACGTTCCCGTCATCGAGCGCGACCCCATCGGCCTCCGCTGCGGCGACGATTTCGCGCACGCGCTTGCGGAGCTCGGCGCCGGTCATCGGTCGAGCTCGTCGCGCTGCGAAAGGCGCCACTGTTCGACGGCTTCGACGAAACTCTCGAGCGTTACGTCGGGCTGGTGCTCGACGCTCACGTAGGAGCCAACGCCGTATCCTCCGCTCGACATGTTGCAGTCCGGGCCGTGCTCTTCGACGTGCTCGGCGAGGCGCTGGACCTCGCGCACGACGCTCGGCCAGTCGCACGCGCCAACGTGAAGAGTGAGCTCGAAAGTGTGCTTAGGGAACGTCATCGGCCGAGCTCCTGGTCGAGCGCCGCGCGCGACGCCGCGACGTCGGCGCGCCGCTCGGCGAGCTCGAGGTCGAGCGCACGCGCGTGCGGGTCGAGCGCCGCGCCGAGCTCGACCAGGACGAACCCGACGGCCGCGCCGGCGAGCGCCGCGAGCGCGATCGCCTCAAGGTGCCGGCGTCGGCGAACGCGCCGCCGGGCGACGTCGAGCGCGGTCAGGTCGGCGCGCGCCGCGAACGCGAACGCCGGCGCCCATGACGGAATGACGCCGCGGCCGATCGGTCGCGACGTGTCGACGATTCGACGAACCCGCATCGCTCAACCCTCCCGCCGCGCGAGCGCGTCGACGCGACGCCGCTCGAGCGCCGCAACCGCGAGGCGTTTCTCGACGGTCATCGCGGCGACTCCGCGGGGAAGAGGGCGGCGACGCGGCGCGCGAGGTCGGCGAGCTCGACGAACGCGGCCGGCGCCGCGACGGCCGGAACGACCGCGATCGTGCGCGCGAGGGCGAAGAGCTCGACGACGTCGAGCGAGCGCGAGGCGGTCGGCCGCGACACGCCGCGCGGCGGGTCGAGGATGCCGGCGAGGATCGTTCGCGCGTACCCGGCGACGGCGTTCGCGTCGGCCTGCACCTGGTTCGCGTGCCGTGCGCGGTTGGCGTCCCGATGCTCGACCGCAGCCTCGAGGAGCGAAATGCAGGTCGCGAGATTCGCGCTGACGTGGAGCGCGCGCGTCGCTTGCGCCGCGAGCTCGGCGAGGAACGCGCGGCCGGCGGCCTCGATCTCGTCGTCGCGCGTGCGCGATGCGGTCATGGTGGGCTGGCTCATGGTGTCGCTTCCGTCCGGTGTCGCTGCCGGCGGAATGCCGGTCGCGCGGGCGCCACTGTAACGCGCACGCTACACGTTCCGCAAAGCCGAATCGCCGCAGGGTCGTTCGCGACCTAGTAGCGTGTGCGCTACAACGGCGGCGCCGAGGGGGTTCCGGGCAACGTGTCGGAGGGGGTACGCGTGAGCGAGTCGACGGTCGGGCGATCGGTGCTCGACGTGCTGGCCGATGCGCCCGAAGGGCTGCGCGGGAAGGAGGTCGCCGCGCGCTGCGGGCGCAAGCCGTCGAGCGTACGCGTCAACCTCGAGCGCCTCGCGCGACGTGAGCTCGTCGCGTGCGACGGCGACGGCACCTGGCGACGGTGGCGAATCACGGCAAAGGGCCGGGCCGCGCGCGCCTCTCGGATCGCACCCTCGAACGAGCCGAACAAGAGGGGGCGGAAGCGTGGCAAGGAAGCGAGGGGAGCGGTTCGCGAGCGACGCGCCGGCGTGGGTGAGGCTGCCGGCGCGGCTCTTCGCGCTGGGGCTTGAGCTCGACGAGCTCGGCCTAGCGGCGCGCATCTTCTCAGCGATGGCAGCGCGCGGCGCGCGCGAGCTCCGCGCGACGCCGCGCGGCGTCGCGGCGCTCGCCGGCCGCTCTCACGTCGACGCCGGCGTGGCGCGCGTGCTGCGCCTCGCGGCGCGCCTCGCGTCGGCCAGCGCGCGCGACGTGCTCGACGTCGAGGTCGCCGGCGGTTCGTACGTGATTCGCACGGGTTTCGCGCCGAAAACGCGTCGCAAGTGTGCGTCGCTGCTCGGTTCCGCCCCGGAATCGCCCCGGGAAATTCCGGGGCGCGAGCGGTTCGCGTCGAAAACGGCGCGCAAGTGCGCGGAATTGCAGGGATCGCACTCCGCGGTTTCCGGGGCCTCTTGTCTCTTGTCTGAGAGAGTCTCTGAAAGACAAGAGGACAAGAGACAAGAGGGCGCCGAACCGCTGCGGCTCCCGGTGGTGGGATCGCACACGCGCCCGATCGGGGAGCGCCGGCGCGCTGGCGAGCTCGAGCTCGCCACGGTGCGCGCGCGCTTCGCCGACGTCGGCGTCGAGCTCGCGCCGACCGCGACGCTGCGCCGGCTGCTCGCCGCGCTCCCGTGGCCGGAGGTCGAACACGCGGTCGACCTCGCGAACGCGGCGCGCGTCGACGGGCACTCGCGGAGCGTCGCGGCCTACTTCGTCGGCGTGCTGCGCACACGCGCCGCCGAGCTCGGCCTCGCGGTGCCGGGCGTGCGCGCGGTGCGCGCGCCGGCGGGCGCCGCTGCAACCGGAGGGCAGGCACGATGACGGTCGCGGTTCGGTGTGTTTGCGGCGATTGTTTCGAGCTCGACGGCGAAACGACGGTCGGGGTCGTCGGCGGCGGCCGCGGGTTCGTCGTGCGCGGCGATCGCCACGCGTGCCGCGTGCTCGAGCTCGCGAAGCGGCCGGACGTGCAAGTAGCGGCGGCCGGCGTCGGCCTGACGCCGCTCGAGCTCGCGGCCGACGTCGTCGCCGGCGACTGCGCGCACCCGACCTGCGCGGAGGGCGCACCTTGCGCCGCGCTCGCGCGACACGAACGCGAGGGCCTCGACCTCGAGGCGCTCGAGCTCACGCGCCGCCGGCTCGCCGCGGGCGGTGTGCTCAAGAGCGCCGCCGGCGAGCTCGTCGGCGAGCGCGTGCGCGACGAGGGCGCCGGGCCGCTCGCCATGCTGTCGCCGCGGTGGGCGTTCGAACCGCTGCCGGCCGACGTCGCGCGCCTCGAGGTCGAATTCCCTCGCGGGCTGATCCGGCTCGAGCCGCGCGACGAGCTCGGCGCCGCGAGCGACGCGGCCGTCGCCGACCAGGTCGCGGCCGCGGCTGCGCTCCATCGCGCCGAGATGCGCGCGCTGCGACTCGGCGCGGCCTCGCCGGTCGACTACGCGGCGATGGCGCTCGTATCGCTCGCGGGGCTCGGCCTGGTCGGATGGCTCGCGTACGCGGCGGCCGCCGCCGTGCTGTCGGTCGTCGCGTGGGTGGCGCCTTGAGCGGCGACGACGTCGCGGCGCTCGTCGCCGTGCTCGGCGCGCTCATCGCCTACGGCGCGCCGGCGCGCGACGCGTTCGAGTGGGTGGCCGGCTTCGGGATGCTCGGCGCGGCCGCGGCCGTGGCGCTGCTCGGATGACGGCGCCCGCGCTCTCGCGCGACCTGGTCGACGAGCTCGAGCGCGCGCTGCGCCGCGCGCACGTCGAGGCGCCCGACCTCGCCGACGCGCTCGCGCTCGCGCTCGCGTCGTACCTCGAGCGCGCGTTCGCGTGTCGCGTGCCGGGCAAGCCGCAGCCGCAGCAACGCGCCCGCGGCAAGGTCCGATATCGGGTCGCGCTCGACGAGCTCACGGGCAAGCCGCGGCGGCGCGGGTTCGTGCGCATGGCCGACCCGGTGCGGTCGACCGCATGGAAGGGCGCCGCCGGCTGGCTTCTACAGGCGGCGATGCGCGTCGAGGCGCGCGCGCGCGGCGAGGTCGCGCGGCCGCTCGAGGGGCCGGTCGCGTTCCACGTTCGCGCCGTGTTCCCGCGCGCGAAGGCGGACGCCGGCGACGCGCGGCTGTGGAACGCGAAGGACCAGGGCGACGCCGACAACGTCGCGAAAGCGGCGCTCGACGCCGCGAATACGATTGCGTTCGACGACGACGCGCAGGTCGCGCGCCTGGTCGTCGAAAAGCTCGTCGCGGCGCGTGGCGAAGAGCCGCACGTCGCGCTCGAGGTCGCGCCGCTCGGCGCGATCGCGCCGCCGGCATTCCGCCGGCGGTTGTGACACGTGAGGTCAGAGGGAATGCGAAGTATTGGCATCGGCTCGAGGGTGCGAATCGTGCGGTCGGGCGAGGTGGGCGAGGTCGTCGGCACCTGCGACTACGCGCCCGGTCATGGCGTGCCGTCGGCGCTCGTGTCCGGCGTGGCGGCGAACGGCTGCTCGTTCTCGTCGTGGTTCAACCTGGTCGACCTCGAGCCGCTTCTCGCCGAGTACGCCGACGGCGGCGTCGCCGAGGCGCGCGGCGCGCTCGTCGCGGCGCCGGAGCCGCTCGAGGTCGCGGCCGACGGCGAGCTCGTCGTCGTCGTGCGGCCGGGATCGGTGAACCGGCTCGCGATCGGTAGCGAGCGCGTTCGCGTCGTCGTGCGCTGAGGCTGAGCAACCGCGGAGGCGCGCCGAGTGAGAAAGCTCGGCGCGCCTCGCGCCCTACGTGAGAGGTTCGGAACATGAACGCAGACGGGACGTTCCCCGAGCGGCTGCCGTGCCCCCTGACAGATGACGAGGTGCGGCAACGCGGCGAGCTCTTAGCGATGACCCTCGCCGAAATCGCGGAGATCGAAGAGGAATTTGCGCTAGAGCGGCAGCGCATCCGGGGCGAGATCAAGCGCCGCCGCGAGCGCGCACGCGGCTTGACGGGCGAGGTATCGACGCGAACGGAGATTCGAGAGGTCGCTTGCGTGCGGCGGATCCTGCCGGACGACGAGCGCGTCGAGATCGTTCGCGTCGATACGGGGGAGGTGGTGCGCACGCGGCCGCTGACACCCGAAGAGCGTCAAGAGGCTCTGTTTCCTTCGATCGGGCCGCCGCTGGCGGGTCCGAACGCGCGTCTACCCGTCAACCGCGAACACGAGCGGGGGCGAGACTGATGGAACTCGAGCAGGTTGAACTTCCGCCGGACGTGCCGGCGCATGAGCTCGGATTCTGGCGGTCGGCGACGCGCGTCGCCGACCTGTTGAACCGCTACACGGTCGACGGCTCCACGCGCCGCCGCTGGTTCTCGTTCAACGCCGACGGCCGCGAGCTCTCGTTCGCGTGCTCGGCGGCGCTGTTGGTGGCTCGGAAGGGATGGACGATCCGGGGCGCATCCGACACGCGCGCGCTAAACGAGCGCACGCTCGGCACGCTGGCGCGTCTCGTCGACGCGCCGGTGCGCGCCCGCGTTCTCGTCTCCGACCTGATCGCATGGTGCGGCGCGCCGACCTGGCCGGGGTCGGTGCCGTGCGCGGCGTGCGCCGGGAAGGGCCGGCGCGCCTGCCATAGCTGCAACGGGAGCGGCAAGTGCGGCGACTGCGGCGAGGGCCGGTGCGCGGACTGCCGCGCGTCCGGCGAGCTCGTTCGCTGCCGGCTCTGCGACGGCGAAGGTTCGATGTGGTCGATACCGCGCGCGAGGTGGGCGACGCTGTTCGGCTTCCCGTGCAACGCCGAACTCGTCGCGAGCGCGCTCGAGGCGCTCGCCGTGCTCGAGGTCGAGGTGCGCATCCGGTGCGCCGTCGAGCTCGCGAACGCGCCGGACGTCGCGGAGCCGATTGCGCTCGACGGCGACCGATCGTTCGCGCTGATCGCGCCGGCGCGGGTCGGCAAGCAAGGTGCCGAGCTCGTGTATCCGCCGCCGCCGAGCGACGACCCGCACGCCGACGAGATCGACCGCGCGCTCGCGGCGACGGTCGATCGTGGCATCGAGTAGCGTCGACGCTACGATCGGCCGCGCTTGGGCCTGACGCCGGGCGACCGGCGTCGACCTGGAACCTCTGCGAATCGGCACGCGATGCGCCGCCGTCGGCTCGACCAGGGCAGACGGCGGCGCCTCGCAACCGGGGGGGGGGGGGGGGGCCGCGCTGGGAGCCTTCGTTCGCGACGATCCGCTGCGCGCTGCGCTGCGCGAGCTCGCCGACGCCGGGCCGGCTGAGACGGCCGACGCGCTCAACCGCGTCGCGTTCGAGGTGCTCGACGCCGAAGAGCGCGCGATCGTGTCGGCGTTCCGGTTCGTGTCGGACCTGACGCGCCGGTTCATGGCGCGCGGGTTCTACTTCACGAAGGCGACGCCGGCGAACCTGGTCGCCACGGTGCGCGCGAAGCCGAAGGCAAACGCGCTGCTCATCGGCCACGTACGCGGCGACACGATTCGCGCCGGCGCCGGCCGGCTCTCGTTCCAAGGCAAGCTAGCCGTCCCGGTGCCGAGCAACGTCGGCCGGAGCACACGCGGCAAGGTCCGAAAGCGGTTGCTGCCGTCGGAGGTTACGAAGCCGGGCCGGCGTGGGTTCACGGCCTACGGCGGAACGGCGATCCTGCAACGCGTCGGCAAAAAGCGGCTGCCGGTGCGCGTGCTCTACGCGCTGGTCCCGTCGGCCGAGCTCCGCGAGCGGTTCGATCACATCGCGACGGCGCGCGCGACGATGCTGCGCGAATTCCCGGCGAAGGCGCGCCGCGCGATCCAGAAGGCGGCCGAGCGCGCGCGCGCGAAGGCGGCCGCGAAGTGAAGCGCGCCGGCGTGGCGCTCGTCGCCGTGCTGCTCGTCGGGTGCGCCGCCGTCGAGCTCGACGACCAGGGCGCCCGCGTCGTCGCGATCGGCAAGGCGCGCGCGCGCGTCGAGTGCGACGCCGCGCGGTGCGAGCTCGAGGCGAAGGGCGGCGCGCTCTCGAGCGCGTTCGGGAACCTGCTTCGCGCGCTCGCCGGGTTCGCGCTGTGAACGCGCTCGAGCCGATCGCGGAACCCGGCGACCTGGTCGTCGTCGCGTCGGGCGCCGGTCAAGGGCTGCTCTCGAGCCTGATTCGATGGCGCACGGGTTCCGGGTTCTCGCACGCGCAGCTAGTCACGCGGCCGGGCCTCGCGCGAACGCTCGCGTTCGGCGTGCTCGAGGTCGGTTGGCGCATTCGCGAGGCGCGCGCGTTCGACGTGCTCGAGGGGCGCGCGTTCGTCGTTTGGCGGCCGCCGCTACACGTCGAGCTCCGATTCGCGGCCGCCGGCGACGCGCGGCGCCTGGTCGCCGAGCTCGAGCGCCGCGGCGAATCCCGTTACCCGTGGTGGAAGCTCGTCCCGTACGCGCTCGGCCGCTCGGCCGCCGCGCGCATCCTGCGCGGCGGGCCGCGGCAGGTTTGCAGCGTCGCGAGCGTCTACCCGCTCGTTCAACGCGGCCTCGAGCTCTACGCGTGGGATGCCGCCGCCGGCGATTACGAGCGGCTCGACCGCGACGCCGAGGTGCGAACGGTCACGCCGGCGGACGTGCAACGCAACGCGATCGAGCGCGGCTGGCGGCGGGTCTACGAAACGCCGCGCGCTCCGGTCATCTGAGGGGGGCGCATGAGTCTACGTGACAGCATCCCGGTTCTCGACGTTCGCAATCTCTCGCCGACGCTCGACGCCGAACGCGTGCTCGAGTGGGCGAAGGCGCACCCGGACGGCTTCCTAAACGTCGCCGACTCCATGCCGGGCGCGATGGCGGAACGGCTTTCCTGGTCGCAATGCGACGCGCTCGCGCGGGCGTGGGCGTTCCGCGCGTACATGCAACGGCGCGGCGTGCCGGCGCGGTTCTCGGTCGGCTGGCGGTACGACGTGCTCGCGCCGACGAGCTCGCCTTTCACGTCGCCCGACCCGGCGCTCGAGGCGCTCGGATTCGAGAACGTCGTCGCGCGCTCGCGCGGGTTCCGCTGGCTCGAGGCGCTCGACGCGTTCACGGCCGCGGGCTGGGCGTGGAAATGGCCGGGGCAGATCGCGCCGGCGTTCCTGCGCGCGCTTCCCGCTGACGCTGCCGTCTACGTGCTGTCGACGACGGTCGACGTCGCGCGCCGCGAGCTCGAGCTCTCGGGCGTGCTGTCGGCGCCGCTCGCATCGGGCTTCGCCGAATGGGCGGCATCGCACGCGCGCCGCACCCTCGAGGCATTCGGCGCCGACGCGCTCGTCGTGGGCGCGAAGCCTTGGCTACGCGCGGGGTCGTCGTATCACACGCCGACGACGATCGACCGAACCGGCGGCCTGATTCAACCGACACCCTACGCGCGGCGCGGATCGTGGGAGGCGGGCGTGTCGGCGTGCCTGGTCGCGCTCGCCGCGGCCGACGTTCCGTTCGTGACGTTGACGCGGCCGTCGACGCCGGCGCTCGTCGAGCTCATCGGCGACGCGAGCGCGTCGGCCGCCGCGCTCGGCGAGGCCGATCTAACCGTGTTCACCTGAGCGCGCCGAGCGGATCGCGCTCGGCCTCCCGGCCGAGCAGCGCGGGCCGATCGTGCTCGCGCTGCGCGTGCTCGCGGCGCGCCGACCCGACGAACGCGTCGCCGCGTGGGTCGTGGCTAACGCTGGCCGGCGTGCGACTCACGCCGCGATCGCGCGCGACTGCGCGCTCGGCCGCGAGACGGTCACGCGCGCGCTCGGCCGGCTCATGCGCGCCGGGCTGGTCGTCGCGCTCGGCGATCGCGACCCGCGCAGCGTCGGGCCGTTCAATCGGTACGCGCGCGGCTACGCGCTGCGCTGATTGCGTTCGGCAATGCAAAGACGCGGCGCGTCCCGGTGAATCTCCACAGGTCCCGGCGACATTCGGAGGCGTAAGCTGAGGGTCGCGCGAATCGGCTTGGATTGCGGAGACGAGTCGACGCTACTAGAACGCCGCTCATGCCCCACAAAGACCCGGAAGCGAGACGGCGCTATCAGCGGGAATGGCGGCGCCGGTTCGGCAAAGAGAATGACCGCGCACGCTATCAACGCCGCGCGGCGCAATTCATCGCCCAAGGACTGACGACGCAAGGAAAGGCGCGGAAGGTTCGGGCGCCTTTCGACGAGGATCGCCGACGCGAACGCAATCGGCACTACGCGAGAGCCTACTACGAACGGCAGCGAGCAACGGCGCGGCGGATTCTTGGCGACGCGTGCCGGGTTTGTGGCGCGATCGACGCCGACGTTCTGCAATTCGATCACGTCAACGGCGACGGGTATCTCGAGCGACGGAAGCATGGCGGGCGCCGCGCGAACAGAATCTCATGGAGCGTTTTGCTTTCCGAACTGGATCAATTCGGGCTCGCATACGTTCTCGCTCGGTGGCAACTGCTTTGCGCGCTGTGCCACGCGCGAAAGACTCTCGGCGAAGCGAGAGAGCGCGCGCGAGCTCCAATGCCCGAGCCGGAGCCGCGGCAGCGGGCGCTGCCGTTCTAGCGGGTCCTCTCTGGCGCTCGGCTAGCGGGTACGCGCCGGCGCCGGCTACCGCTAGACCCTCGGGGCGTAGGGGGGCGCGCCTCCCCGCCTCCCCCGGTGCGCCGCGGTAGCGTCGGCGCTACACGTTCCCGCGATGGGGGCACAACTCGAGCTCGTCGAGAACGCGGCGCCGGCGCCGCCGTCGCTGGTCGGGCCGCTTGGATTCCGAGCGGCGCGGCGCCTGGTCGAGCGACTCGAGCGACTCGACCTGCTGATCGCGCGCTCGCTCGAGCGCGAGGTGCGCAAGCGCGAGACGCGCGACCAGCGCGCGACGGCCGATCCGTGTCTCGACGGCCGACCCGACCAGCGTTCCGCGCGGTGGGTCCCGTTCTGGTCGCGCCGCGTGCGCGAAGAGCGCGCCTACCGGCGTCGCCTCGAGGCCGAGCGCGCCGTCTTGACGCTGCGACTTCGCCGGCCGGACTCGGCCGCGACGCTCGCGCTCGCGCCGCTGTCAAACGCCGAGCTCAAGCGCGCCGCGCTCCACGCGCGCCGCGGCGGAATCGCGGGGCTCGGCGAGCTCGTCGCGGAGGCGCTCGAGGCGCGCGGGCTCGTGCGAATGGTGGTCGACGACCTCAACGCGTGCGGCCTCGCGGCGGGGGCCGACGCGGCGTTCGCCGCGGGCTCGAGGCCGGCGTCGTGCTGACGCCGCGAGAGCTCGCGCGCGCCGCCGGCGCGCCGGTCGCCTCGAGGCGGGACGGCGTCGACGAGCTCACGTTCGCGAGCCGGCGCGTCATGCTGCGCTGGTGGCGCCGCCGGCGCTTTCCGTTCGCGATCGCCGTCGGCGGCGACGGCGTCGCGCTGTATCGCGCGCGCCGGTGGCGCTGGCGCGCCGGCGTCGTCGAGCTCGACCCGGTTCGCATCGTGACGGCGTGCGCGCGCTGTCGACACCCGGTCGCGGTTCACGCGGCGCCGGGCGGTTGCGTCGCGCCGGGCTGCGCGTGCTCGCATCGGCGCCGGAGCAATCACTCGCGCGGCCGGTTCGACGGGCCGACGCTCGAGCTCGAGCGCCGCGGCGGCGAGCTCGTCGACCTCGAGCTCGCGCCGCGCCGGCGCGCCGGCGTCGAGCCGTCGAAGCCGTGGCCGAGGGCATGAGCGGCCGCGGCCGCGTCACGCTCACGGCGTCGTCGCCGGCGTGGCGGCTGCGCCTCGCGCTCGTCGTGACGCTCGCCGTGAACCTCGCATGGCCGACGGCCTCGACGCTGCGCCGCGAGCGCACGCTCGCCGGGCTCTTGCGCGAGGCGCGCGCGCTGCGGCGCCCGCATTCGCCGGCGTGCGACTGGCCGATGGGGCTTTGTTCGTGCCGTCGCGACCAGGGCGGCGCGTGAGTGCCGCGCGCGAAGCCGATCGAGACGCGCGGCGCGACGACGCGCGAGCTCGCCGACGCGCTGGTCGTGAACGAGCGTCACGTCCGCGAGCTCGCCGAACGCGGCATCATTCCGCCGCGCGGCTCGAACGGCTGGGACCTTGAGGCGTGCCGGCGCGCCTACATGCTGCATCAACGCGCCGTCGCGTCCGGGCGGAAGCGCGACAGTGACGGCGCGAGCGGCGAGGGCGACGAATCCGGCCGGCTCTCGCTCACGCGCGAAACCGCGCGCCTCAACCGCGCGAAAGCCGACGCCGAAGAGCTCAAGCTCGCCGAGCTCCGGCGCGAGCTCGTTCGCGTCGGCGCCGTGCGTGAGGCGATCGTGTCGGCCTGGTCGCACGTCCGCGCGCATCTGCTCGCGATGCCGACGAAGGGCGCGCCTCTCTTGCATGGGCTGCCGAACGTTCACGCGACGAAAGCGGCGCTCGAGGAAATGGTGCGCGAGGTGCTCGACGAGCTCGCGTCGACGCGCTCGCTTCCGGTCGCCGTCGACCTATCGGCGCCGCCGGCGCTCGAGAGCGCCGACGCTGCGCGCGACTTCGTCGCCGCGCTGCGCGCGCCGCTCGCCGCGCTCGGCCTCGAGGTGCTGATCCGTGAACGCAAGCCTGTACGACGCCGCGCTCGGACTGCCGCCGACCTGGTCGATTCCGCCGGACGTGTGGGCGGTCTGGAAGCCGCCGACACGACTAAGCGTAAGCGAGTGGGCCGACGCGCATCGCTACCTGTCGGCCGAAAGCAGCGCGGAACCCGGCCGCTGGCGGACTGATCGCGCCGCCTACCTGCGCGGCATCCTCGACGCGTTCTCAGACCCGCTCGTCGAAACGGTCGTCGTTCAAGCGAGCGCGCAGGTCGGGAAAACAGAGGCGCTCAACAACGTCGTCGGGTTCTTCATTGACCAGGACCCGGCGCCGATGCAGGTCGTCTACCCGGACCTGAAGATGGCGGAAGCCTGGTCGAAAGACCGGCTCGCGCCGATGCTGCGCGACTCGCCGACGCTGCGCGGCAAGGTCGCCGACGCGAAGAGCAAGAGCGCCGAAAATCGCATCCTGCACAAGCGATTTCCCGGCGGTCATATCACGGTGTCGGGCTCGAACGCGCCCGCGTCTCTGGCATCGCGCCCGATCCGCGTCGTTCTCTGCGACGAGGTCGACCGCTTCCCGCTCTCGGCCGGAACCGAAGGCGACCCGATCGCGCTCGTTCGCAAGCGCGCTACGACGTTCTGGAATCGCAAGGTCGGGCTGCTCTCAACGCCGACGGTGCGCGGCCGCAGCCGAATCGAGGTCGCCTACCTCGAGTCGGATCGGCGCGTCTACCGCGTGCCCTGCCCTGAGTGCGGCACGCGGCAGGTGCTTCGGTGGGCGCAGGTTCGTTTCGAGAACCGCGATCCCGATTCGGCCGTCTATCTCTGCGAGTCGGAGGCGTGCGGCGCGCGCTGGCACGACGGCGATCGGATTCGCGCGGTGCGGTTCGGAACCTGGCACGCGACGGCGCCGTCGAAGGGGATCGCGGGCTTTCATATCAACGAACTTCTGTCGCCGTGGGTGCAGCTTCGCGAGATTGTCGACGGGCATCTAAAGGCGCTCGGTCATCGCGAGCGCCGGCGCGCGTGGGTGAATCTCTCGCTCGGCGAGACGTTCCAGGACGAAGGCGTAGACCTCGACGCGAATGCGCTCGCCGCGCGCCGCGAAACGTACGCGGCCGAGGTGCCGGCCGGCGTCGTGCTACTGACGGCCGCGGTCGACGTGCAAGGCGACCGGCTCGAGCTCAAGGTACTCGGACACTCGGCGAGCGATCCGCCGGAGACGTGGGTCATCCGACACCAGGTCATCCCGATTTCGCCGGGCGACCCGGCGGCCTGGCGCGCCGCGCTCGACGTGCTCACGCGCGAGTGGGAACACGAGCTCGGCGTCAAGCTGCGCATCGCTGCGACTGCGGTCGACACGCACGGGCACCATACGCAAGAGGCTTACCGGTTTTGCAAGGCGAACCGTCATCGGCGCGTGTACGCGATTCGCGGAACGAGCGGCGTCGGGAAGCCTCCGATCGGGCGGCCGTCGCGCTCGAACATCCTGCGCGTTCCGCTCTATACGGTCAACGTCGACGTCTACAAAGAACGGCTGTTCTCGCGGCTCGGGGTCGCGCCGCGCGAGGAACCGGCCGCCGACCTCGCGGCCGCGCTCGAGGCCGAGGGCGCCGCCGCCGCGCACGTCTCGACGCCGGGGCTGGTTCATTTCCGCGACGAGCTCGACGAAGAGTATTTCGAGCAGCTCACGGCGGAGCGGCTCGAGCCGCGGTATTCGCGCGGCGAAGCGACCTACGTTTGGCGCAAGGTCCGCACCCGAAACGAGGCGCTCGACCTCTTCGTCTATTGCCTGGTCGCGTTCGACATTCTTCGGCCGGACCTGCGCGCGATCGAGCGCCGGTTCAAGCGGCGCATTGCGGAAAGCGAGGCGGCGCGGCACGCTGCGAGCCGGGGGGACTCCGCGGAACCGGAGCTCGAACCGCTCGAGCTCGACCAGGTCGACGAGCAGCGCGCGGCCGCAAGGCGCGCGCGCGAGCGACACGAAAAGGCGGTCGAGGCGGCGATCCGAGGGCGCCGCAAGCCGGGGCGCGGGTCGTACGTGAGGGGGTGGCGGCGATGACGCGGGCGCGCGAAGTAGCGTCAACGCTACACGGCGGACGCTGATCGGTGCCGGAGCTCGAGCGCGAGCCGACGTGCCTGATCGCCGGCGATTCCGTCGCCTGGCGCCGCGAGCTCGCCGACTACCCGGCGACGGGCGGTTGGGCCGTCGCGTACGCGCTGCGCGGGCCTGACTCGCTCGACCTCGCGGCGACGGCCGACGGCGACGCGCACGTCGTCGAGCTCACGGCCGCGGCATCGGGCGCGCTCGCGGCGGGGCGCTACCTGGTCGCCGGCTTCGCCACGCTCGGCGCGGAGCGCGCGACGTTCTACCAGGGCGAGCTCGAGCTCTCGCCGAACCCGGCTTCGCTCGCCGCGGGGCACGACCCGCGGACGCACGCGCGGCGTGTGCTCGAGGCGATCGAGGCGGTTCTCGAGCAACGCGCGACGCGGGATCAAGCGTCGTTCACGCTCAACGGCCGCGCGCTCGAGCGGTGGCCGATTGCCGACCTGCTTGCGTTCCGCGACCGATACCGGCGCGAGGTCGCGGGCGAGGAAGCGGCCGCGCGCCTCGCGGCGGGACTCGGGAATCCGCGGCGGACGATCCGCACGCGGTTCGGGCGGGGCTACTAGGTGGCGGCGATGCCGGCATGGTGGCGCGAGATCGGCGCGGCCGGCGGCGTCGAGATCGTCGCGCGCGCCGCCGCGGCGCCGCCGGCGCCGC
>QEVM01000395.1 GCA_003576805.1 Pseudomonadota bacterium
CCCGCACCGTCGCCGCGTAGTGCGCGAGCAGCGCACCGGCGAGCAGCAGCGCGAGCGCGGCGAGGAGGGCTCCGGAGGGCACGCGCCGACGTTAGCCACGGCCCGCGCCGCGCGCTCCGGCGCCGGCGACGTCGCAGCGAGCTCGACCGGGCCGCGGCTACGCGCGAGCCCGCCGCCTCGGCGCGAGGCCCGCGATCCCGGCCGCGAGCAGCAGCAGCGTGGACGGCTCCGGGACGAGCGTCAGCGTGACGTTCTCGGAGACGAGGTCGCCGACCTTCACGCCGGCTTCGTTCACGTAGCGCGCCTTGATGCTCGCCTCGTCGGTCCCGGTGGCGAGCACGCCGGTCGCCATCTCGAGATCGAAGACCCAGGTGTAGACGCCGCCCGGAACGACCGGCGACACGCCGACGGACGTCGCCTCGACGCAGTCGAAGCCGCCGCCCGCGCCGCCGCAGCCGTTGGCGTTGAGTCCGCCGAGGAACTCGTTCCAGAGCGCGACGCCGCCCGGCGCCGCGACGAGGTCCGCGTCCACGAGCTGCGCGCTCACCTTCAGCGCGACGGTGTCGAGCCGCGTGCCGCCGCCCGCGTAGCCGCTCGTGTCGATCGTGTAGGTGATGCGCCAGGTCTCGGTGGTGGCCGTGCTCGCGATCGGCGCGCCGTCGTACGAGATCTCGTAGATCGAGCCCTGACAGGTGCCGCACGCCGGGCCGATCGGGGCGGCCTGCGCGCGTGAGCCGGTGAGCACGAAGGTCGTCAGCGACAGCAACAGCGCCGCGCCGAGGAGCAGAAAAGCTCGCGCCATGCACGAATCTCCCGCCGCGCGCTACGACCCGGGGGCGGCGCTCCCCCTGCCCAGGTGAACCGGTGTCGGGAGCAAGACACGTGCCGTCGTGCGGTGTTGCGACGAGAGTCCGGACTTCCAGGAATCTCGGTGATTTGCGGCGCGCCGGGTCGGGCGACGTCGGACGGTGGGACGCAGGATTGGGTAGGCGGACGACACTCGCGGGGAACGCGGTTTCCGCTATCCGCGGCGCGCGCGCAGCGCCTCGCGCAGCGCGGCGCTGGCCGCCTGCTCGTTGCGCATCGCGTCGGCCATCGAAGCCGCCGCGCCGAAGTGGAGCGCGGCCTTGGCGGCGGCGAGCACCTCGGGCTCCGACTCGGCCATCGCCGCCGCCATCGCGCGCGCTTCGGGCAGCAGCGAGTCCGGCGCGACGACGCGGTTCACGAGTCCGATCTCGGCCGCCTCGAAGGCGTTCACGACGCGCGCGGTCAGCACCAGCTCGAGCGCCTTCGCCATGCCGACGAGCTTCGGCAGAAGGTGCGTGCTGCCAAGCCCCGGCAAGAGGCCGAGCTTCGCGAACGGGACGCCGAGCTTCGCGTTCTCGCCGGCGAGCCGGACGTCGCAGGGCAGCGCCATCGTGACGCCGACGCCGATCGCGGGACCGTTGATCGCCGCGATCACCGGCTTGGGATACGCCACGAGCTCGAGCGGCAGCTTGCGCAGGAAGTCCTCCTCGCCGAGCTTGGCCTTGCTCGACGCGTTGCCGCCGGCCAGGTGCGCCTTCAGGTGCTCGAGGTCGACGCCCGCGCAGAACGCGCGGCCGGCGCCGGTCAGGATCACGGCGCGCACGGCCGCGTCGCGCTTCGCCGCGGCGAACGCCGCGACCACCTCGTCGCCCATCTCGACGGTGTACGCGTTCAGCTTCTCGGGCCGGTGCAGCGTGAGGGTCGCGACGCCGCCTTCGACTTCGTAGCGGATGTTCTCGTACGGCATGGGGCGCGCAGGGTATCGAAGCGCGGGGATCAGCGCGCCGCCGGCAGGTCCACCGCCGCGCGCAGTCCGCCGAGCGACGCGACGCCGAGCGCGAGCCGGCCGCCGTGCGCCGCCGCGACCTCCTCGACGATCGCGAGACCGAGGCCCGTGCCGGGCGCTTCCTCGTCGAGGCGCGCGCCGCGCGTGCGCGCGCGCTCGCGCTGCGCGGCGTCGAGGCCGGCGCCGTCGTCCTCGACCGCCAGCTCGATGCGCGCGCCG
>QEVM01000111.1 GCA_003576805.1 Pseudomonadota bacterium
CCGAAAACGCCCCGAATGGGCGAAGCACCGCTCCGTCAACCGCTCAATCCCTCTGCCTCCGGCCGCTGCGATGCCGGTTGTTCAGAGGTTCCCTAGCGGGTGACGGGCAGCGCGAAGCCTTCGACGGGGCAGCTGCGCTCGCCGACCAGCAGCCGGTACGGCGTGCGTCCCGCCTGGCGGAACTCGAGCGTCGCCTCGCGGCGCTCGGCCGCTGCGCTGCACGCCGCGTCGGCCGGCAGCATCGCGACCAGGTCGTAGCCCGCCGCGATGCCGATCTTCGACGCCAGCGGGAAGCGCCCGCGCACGAAGATCCAGCGCTCGTCGCGGAACAGCGGCTCCCAGCGCGCCGTCGCGCGCGGCACCACGGATTCGATGCGCTGCCGCGGCTGGCGGTCGCGCCACTGCTCGAGCGACGCCACGCCCGCCGCGTCGCAGGCCTCGCCGTCGCGCCCGATGCGGCCGAAGGCGCCGGACTTCGCATAGCGGACGCGCGCCTCCGGCTGGAGCACGCGCACGCACACGTCCGACACGGGCGCGAGGAGCCGCATCCGCTCGTCGCGTCCCGCGACCACGGCGAGGAGATACGGCCCGTGCAACGAGAGGGCCTGCACCGAGAGATCGGTGGCGCCGAAGGGATTCAGCTCGTACGCGGCGCTCGAAGCGGCGTCGCGTGCCGTCTCGCAGCCCGGCAGCGCGGCCGCGACGACGAACGCGCTGGCGAGCAGCCGCTGCAAGCTGGCGCGAGCGAACCGCACGGCTCTCCTCCCTCGGCCGGAGCCGGAGAGTCCGCCAGCGGCGATCGCGCGGCAAGCGCCGTTGCGCGACCGGGGAATCCGACGTGCGACTACGCGGGCCCGGCCACGCGCAGTCCCGGCGTCGGCGCTCCCGCGGCTTCCCAGGACGGATGGATGCCGAGCTTCTCCATCTTCGTGTAGAGCGTGCGCCGACCGATGCCGAGCGCGCGCGCTGCGGCCGAGCGGTTGCCGCCGGCTTCGCGCAACGCGTGCAGGATGCGCCAGGCTTCCGCGCGATCGAGCCAAGCGCGCAAGGTGACGCGCTCTCCGTTCGCTGTCGCGCGGCGGTGGAACTCCGCGAACAGGGACTGAAGACCCGGGTCGATGCTCGGTCCGTCGTCGGTTCGGTAGGTCATGCCGATCGCGCGGCTGCAAGCGCCGTTCCCGGGGCCGGCGTCGTGCGCGCGCGTCCCGGAGCGGTGTCGCGACGCGTCGTGCCCGCGCAGTGAGCAGATCGCTGCTCACTGCGTGGGCAGCGCGCCCACGCCGTGCCGCCGATCTCGCGCCAGCGCCGATTCGAGCGCGTGCCGGCCTTGGCACGGCGGTTGCTCAACGCCGTGGCAGCCGCGGTGCTTCGCCGCCGAGCCCAAGGAGAGAACCTCGATGACGATCGTGAAGCGAACCAACCGAGCTTCCGCGGCGCCCGCGGCCCGACTGGGAGGTTCAGCCCGACTGGGAGGTGCGGCCGCGTCCCTCGTCGCGACGCTGTTCTGGGCGGGCGCGGCCTTCGCGCAGGACGACGCGCCGAAGCTGGACACCGGCAACACGGCGTGGGTGATGACGAGCTCGGCGCTGGTGCTGATGATGACGCTGCCCGGACTCGCGCTCTTCTACGCCGGCCTGGTGCGCGCGAAGAACGCGCTCTCGCTGTTCATGCAGTGCCTGGTGTCCGCGGGCGTCGTGGGCGTGCTGTGGATCGTCGTCGGCTACTCGCTCTCGTTCGGCACGGGCAACGCCGTCATCGGCGACCTCTCGAAGCTCGGGCTCGGCGGCATCGACATGAACACGCTCTGGGGCACGACCGGGATCCCGGAATACCTGTTCGTCATGTTCCAGGCGATGTTCGCGATCATCACGCCGGCGCTCATGATCGGCGCGTTCGCCGAGCGCATGCGCTTCGGTCCCTATCTCGCGTTCATCACGATCTGGCTGCTGGTGGTCTACTGCCCGCTCGCGCACATGGTGTGGGGCGGCGGCTGGATCGGCACGATGGGCGCGAAGGACTTCGCGGGCGGCCTCGTGGTCCACATGTCGAGCGGATACTCGGCGCTGGTCGCGGCGATCTTCCTCGGCAAGCGCCGCGGCTTCGGCCGGGAGCCGATGCCGCCGCACAACCTGCCCTTCGCGGTGATCGGCGCGGCCCTGCTGTGGGTCGGCTGGTTCGGCTTCAACGCCGGCAGCGCGCTCGCCGCCGACGGCTACGCCGGCCTCGCGTTCCTGACGACCAGCACCGCGGCGTCGACGGCGCTCGTGACCTGGCTCCTCATCGAGTGGGTCCATCGCGGCAAGCCGACCGTCCTCGGCGCGGCCACCGCGCTCGTGGCGGGCCTCGTCGCGATCACGCCCGCCTGCGCGTTCGTGACGCCGATGGGCTCGATCGCAGTCGGCATCGGCGTGTCGGTGCTCTGCTACGCGGCGGTGACGTTCCTCAAGCCGCGGCTCGGCTACGACGACTCGCTCGACGTGTTCGGCGTCCACGGCGTCGGCGGCACGTGGGGCGCGCTCGCCACCGGCCTGTTCATCGCCGACTTCGCGCTGCCCGAGGGCGTGACGTGGGGACAGCAGGTGATGAAGCAGCTGGGCAGCATCGCGTTCACGGCGATCTTCGCGCCGGCCGCGACGCTCGTGATCCTGCTCGGGCTGCGCGCGGCGTTCGGCAGCCTGCGCGTCGACGAGGAAGCCGAGTTCGAAGGCATCGACCTCGCGGAGCACAGCGAGAGCGCCTACGTGTTCGGCACCAGCAGCGGATCGCCGGCTTCGACGCTCGAGCCGGCCGCGCACGGGGCGCCGCTCGGCGTGACGCGCGAGCGCACCGCGTAGCCGCACTCGATCCTTCGATCCCGCTTCGACACCGCGAGGCCGTGCGCGCCCAGCCCGGGCGGCACGGCCTCGCACTATGCTGGGCTCCAAGAGGAGAACCCATGCCGCGCCTGCACACGCCCCGGATCGCACCGCTCGCCGACGAAGAGATGGACGCCGACACCCGAAGCCTGCTCGGCGCGACGAGCGGCGGCGTCGGCGGCGGCCGCGTGCTGAACATCTTCCGCACGCTCGCCGTGCACCCCGGCCTGCTGAAGCGCTGGCTGGTGTTCGGGAGCCACGTGCTGGTGAAGTCGTCGCTGCCCGCCCGCGAGCGCGAGCTCGCGATCCTGCGCGTCGGCTGGAAGTGCCGCGCCGAGTACGAGTGGGGTCAGCACGTCGCGATCGGCCGCGCCTCGGGGCTCGGCGACGACGAGATCCGTCGCATCGCGGCCGGCCCCGACGCGCCGGGCTGGAGCGCCCTCGACGCCGCGATCCTGCGCGGCGCCGACGAGCTCGTCGACGACCACTTCCTCTCGGATGGGACCTGGAACGCGCTCACCGCGCACTGGAGCACCGAGCAGCTCGTGGACTTCGTGTTCACCGTCGGGCAGTACACGCTCGTGTCGATGGCGCTGAACAGCTTCGGCGTGCAGCTCGACGCCGGCGTCCCGGGCTTCGCGGAGACGACCGGCTGACCGCGACGAGCGCGCAGCGCGCGTTCCAACCCCCAGTCGCCGCTCGCTTCCGGCTCGCCGCCGAGCCCGCTGCGCGGCCATCCGCGCGGGCCCGGCTTGACACCTCGGTCCGCTCCTGTACCACTCCATCCGCATAGACGAATACATCTGCGACGCCGGCCAGGCCGCGCGTGCGAGGAATCCCCGAAATGAGCCAGCCCCAGCGCCTCCCCTTCAAGGTCGCCGACCTCTCCCTGGCCGAGTGGGGCCGCAAGGAGATCCGCCTCGCCGAGCACGAGATGCCGGGCCTGATGGCGCTGCGCCGGCGCTACGAGGGCAAGAAGCCGCTCGCGGGCTCCCGCATCATGGGCAGCCTCCACATGACCATCCAGACCGCGGTGCTGATCGAGACGCTCGTCGATCTCGGCGCCGACGTCCGCTGGGTGTCGTGCAACATCTTCTCGACGCAGGACCACGCCGCCGCGGCGGTCGTCGTCGGTTCCGACGGCAGCGTCGAGAAGCCGAAGGGCACGCCCGTCTTCGCGTGGAAGGGCGAGACGCTCCCCGAATACTGGTGGTGCACCGTCGAGGCGCTGGTGTGGCCCGACGGCAAGGGCCCGACGCTGATCGTCGACGACGGCGGCGACGCCACGCTCTTCGTGCACAAGGCGTTCGAGTGGGAGAAGGCCGGCAAGGTCCCCGACTTCAACCCACACGAGGACCCCGAGGAGTGGGGCGTGATCCTCGAGACGGCGCGCAAGGAGCTGGCCGCGCACCCGGGCCGCTGGAGCGCGATCGCGCAGGGCATCCGCGGCGTGTCGGAGGAGACGACGACCGGCGTGCACCGCCTCTACCAGATGGCGAAGGACGGCTCGCTGCTGTTCCCCGGCATCAACGTCAACGACTCCGTCACCAAGAGCAAGTTCGACAACGTGTACGGCTGCCGCCACTCGCTCACCGACGGCCTGATGCGCGCCAGCGACGTGATGCTCGGCGGCAAGGTCGCGGTCGTGTGCGGCTTCGGCGAAGTCGGCAAGGGCTGCGCGCAGTCGCTGCGCGGCCAGGGCGCCCGCGTGATCATCACCGAAGTGGACCCGATCTGCGCGCTGCAGGCGGCGATGGAGGGCTACCAGGTCACGACGCTCGACGAGGTGCTCGAGACGGCCGACGTCTTCGTCACCGCGACGGGCAACATGCACGTGATCGCCGCCGAGGACATGGCGCGCATGAAGGACAAGGCGATCGTCGGCAACATCGGCCACTTCGACAACGAGATCGACATGGCGGGCCTGAAGGCCATCCCGGGCATCCGGCGCGTCGAGATCAAGCCGCAGTACGACGAGTGGATCTTCCCGGACGGCCACAGCGTGCTCGTCCTCGCGGAAGGCCGCCTGCTGAACCTCGGCTGCGCGACGGGCCATCCGAGCTTCGTGATGTCGGCCTCGTTCACGAACCAGGTGCTCGCGCAGCTGGAGCTGCACGCCAACGCCGAGCAGTACGGCAAGACCGTGACGATGCTCCCGAAGCAGCTCGACGAGGAGGTCGCGCGCCTGCACCTCGAACACCTCGGCGTGAAGCTCACCAAGCTCTCGCCGAAGCAGGCCGACTACATCGGCGTGCCGGTCGACGGTCCGTTCAAGCCGGACCATTACCGCTACTAGCGTCGGTGGTCGCGGCGGCGCTCGCGGCGCTGCGCTTCAGAGCTTCGCGATGATGCGGTCCGCGTAGCCGCGCAGCGCGTCGATCTTCTGCGCAAGCGGCGTGGTGTCGGTCTCGTAGGCGTTGCGGAAGCCGACGATGACGTCGGTGACGCCCTGGTCCTCGAGGCGCTTGATGCCGTCCAACGTGTACGCCTCGAGCGCGATCACGTGGATCTCGAACGGCTTGCGCTCGGTGCCGTACTCGCGCCGCAGGGCGGCGAGCTTGGCGAGGTAGGCGTCGCGCTGCGCGGCGTCGCCGCCCGCGTGCATCCAGCCGTCGCCGAGCCGCGCCGCGCGCCGCAGCGCCGCGTCCGCGTGCCCGCCGATCAGGATCGGGATCGGCTGCGTGGGAACGGGCCGGAGCTGGATGCTCGGCACCTCGTAGTGCTTGCCCCGGTACGCGAAGAAGACGCCCGACGGGTCGGTGAGGCCGCGGATGATCTCGATCATCTCGTCGAGTCGCGCGCCGCGCGTGCGCCAGTCGGTGCCGGTGACGGCGAAGTCCTCGGGCCACGGCGAGAGCCCGACGCCGAAGGCAAAGCGATTGCCGGTCAGCACCGCCACCGACGACACCTGCTTCGCGACCAGCACCGGCTGCCGGATCGGCAGCTTCACCACGAAGGTCGTGAAGCGCAGCCGCCCGGTCACCGCGCCGAGCGCCGAGATCAGGCAGAACGGCTCGATGAACGGCTTGCCCTGCAGGAACTCGCGGTTGCCGTCGGGCGTGTACGGGTACTTGGAGTCGGATCGCTCCGGGTAGCAGATGCTGTCGGGCACGGTGAACGAGTCGAAGCCGGCTCGCTCCGCCTCGATCGCGAGCGGGACGTAATGGCTCGGGTCGCACATCGATTCGGCGAAGGTGAAGCGCACGGGCCCTCCTCGGTGGCGAGCGGCGGAGCTTAGCCCGGCGCGGCCGCGACGAGCGCGGTCGCGCGCGCCGGGCCGCGCCGGTGCACCCAGGCGACGAGCGAGAGCGCGACGATCGCGAGCCCGATGCACAGGCCCCACCAGATGCCGCCGAGCCCGTGGCCCGCGCGCAGCCCGAGCCACGCGCCGAGCGGCAGCCCGAGCACCCAGTAGCCGACGAGATTGAAGACCGCCGCGGGACGCGTGCCGCCCATGCCGCGCAGCACGCCGCAGCCGACCACCTGCGTGCCGTCGAAGATCTGGAACGCCGCCGCGATCGGGAGGATCGAGGCGCACAGCGCGACGACGTCGGGCTCCGGCGTGTAAAGCCGCGGCAGCCAATTGCGCCCGACGACGAACAGCAGCGCGGAGCACGCCATCACGCCGGCGCCCATCGCCATCGCGACCCACGCGGCGCGCTGCGCGGCTTCGGGCCTGCCCGCGCCGAGCAGGTTGCCGACGCGCGTCGCGGCGGCGAGCGACACGCCGAGCGGCAGCATGAACGAGAGCGCGGCCATGTTGAGGGCGATCGAGTGCGCGGCGATCGCGGTCGCGTCGAGCAGACCGGCGAGCAGCGCCGCCGCGGAGAACGCCCAGATCTCGAGCGACGTCTGCACGCCGACCGGGAAGCCGAGCGCGAGCAGCTCGCGCAGGCCGCGCCACGCGAACGCCTCGCGCGACCACCGCACCCACGCGCCGTGGTGCAGCCGCAGCGACATCGTCCAATAGGCGAGCAGCGCGAAGCAGAACGCGCGCGTCAGCCCCGTCGCGATCCCCGCCCCCGCCAGCCCGAGCGGCGGCGCGCCGAGGTGCCCGAAGATCAGCGCCCAGTTGGCGAGCGCGTTGACGGCGTTGGCGAGCGCGATCACGATCAGCGCCGGCCGCACCATCTCGCGCCCTTGCAGGTACTGGCGCAGCGCGTGGAACGCGAGAAAGAACGGCAGGCTGGGGATCTGCACGACGGTGTAGGTCTGCGCGAGGCGCGCGAGCTCGGGGTCCTGGCCCGTCGCGAGCAGGAAGCGCTCGCAGCCGAGCCACGCCAGCGCGACCGGCACGCCGAGCAGCAGAGACAACACCAATCCGCGTTGCAGCGCGCGGCCCGCGACCTCGCCCCGCCCTGCCCCGTGCGCCTGCGCGACGATCGGGTCGAGCCCGAACAGCGTGCCGAGCGCGAGCTGCGTCGTGCCGTAGATCCAGACGTTCGCGATCGCGGAGGCGGCGAGCGCCTCCGTCCCGACGCGCCCGAGCATGAGCGTGTCGACCAGGCCGAGCGCCATGGTGCCGAGCTGGGTGATCGCCACGGGCAGCGCGAGGGCCGCGACCCGCTTCACCTCGGTGCGAAGCGTCTCCACGGGAACGTCCGGATGCGGGAGAGGCGCAAGTCTACCGGAGGGCCACGGCGCGGCGGCGGCCGAGAGGGCGCCCCGGGGCAGGCCGGGGCGCCCTGGCGGTTGGGACCGAGTTGGTTCCGGCGAGGAGACCCGCCGGCCGCCGACGGGAATACGCGGGGCGGCGCCCCGTGGATGTCTTCAATCCGCCGCGGGACGGATCACGACGAGCCGCCCGAGCAGCGCGGGATCGGCCTCGGGCGCGGGCGAGAGCTCGACGCGCCGGCCGACGCCCTGGACGAGGCGCGTGCCCGCGTCCGTCTCCACGAACCCCTTCGCGCGCACTGCGCCGAGCGCGCGCAATCGCGCGACGAGCGCGTCCGCCGAGACGCCCGGCTCGATCGCGAGCGTCTCGGCGACGTACGCGGCGTGCGCGTGTGCGTGCGGCGGCGCCGCGCGCCGCTCGCGCGCCCAGTCCGGCGGCTCGAGCAGGCGCGGATCGAGCCGCGACTGCACCGCGCGCACCAGCGGGACCTCGGGCTCGAGCGCGCGCAGGCGCTCCTCGAGCGCGGGCAGCACCTCCGCCTCCACGCGATCGATCTGGTTCAGCACCAGGAGGTCCGCCGCCGACACCTGCTGCTCGAAGAGCTCGCCGAGGTCGCGTCCTTCGGCGAGCTGCTCGGCGTTGACGAGCACGACCGCCATGTCGTCGCCGACCCACTCCGACACGGGCGGCCGCCAGAGCGAGAGCTGGGTCTCGTACGGCAGCGCCAGCCCCGACGTCTCGATCACGATGCGGTCGGGCCGCGCGCTCGCGCGGATCTCCTCGAGCACGTCCACCAGCTCGTCGGACAGCTCGCAGCACACGCAGCCGCCGGCCAGCTCGACGGTGCGCGCCTCGCCGGCGCCGAGCAGCGCGCGGTCGATCCCGAGCGAGCCGAAGTCGTTGACGACGACCGCGAGCCGCTCGCCGCGCGCCTGCGCGGCCGCGAGCAGCGCGCGCACGAGCGTCGTCTTGCCCGAGCCGAGGAAGCCCGAGACGACCAGCGTGGGAATGCGGCGTGCGGCGGAATCCATGCGATGGCGCGACGGCGGCGCGCTCGCAGGCTATGGAATGCACCGCGCGCCGTCACGCCGCGCGGGAGAGAGCATGGCCGACGCCTCGTCCGGAGCGAACGCCGCAGCGCCGCGCTGCGCAGGGCCGCTGGCGGACGTCGTCGTGGTCGACCTGACGCGCGTGCTGGCCGGCCCCTTCGCGACGCTGCTGCTCGCCGACCTCGGCGCGCGCGTGATCAAGGTCGAGCGGCCCGGGATCGGCGACGACGCGCGCCACGTCGGGCCGTTCTTGGACGGCCGCTCGGCGTACTTCCTGTCGCTGAACCGCGGCAAGGAGAGCATCGCGCTCGACCTGCGCGACGACGCCGACCGCGCCGTCTTCGAACGGCTGCTGGCGCGCGCCGACGTGCTCGTCGAGAACTACCGGCCCGGCGTGCTCGCGCGCCTCGGCTACGGCTGGGACGCGCTGCACGCGCGCTTTCCGCGCCTCGTGCTCGCCTCGGTGTCGGGCTTCGGGCAGAGCGGACCGCTCGCTGCGCGGCCGGCCTACGACCTCGTCGTGCAGGCGATGGGTGGCATCATGTCGATCACCGGCCACGAGGGCGGCCCGCCGACGCGCGTCGGCACGTCGATCGGAGACCTCGGCGCCGCGCTCTTCACGGCGCTCGGCGTCGTCGGCGCGCTGCGCCATCGCGATCGCACCGGCGAGGCGACACCGGTCGACGTCGCGATGCTCGACTGCCAGGTCGCGCTGCTCGAGAACGCGATCGCGCGCTTCGCGGCGACCGGCGAGTCGCCGCGGCCGCTCGGGAGCCGGCACCCGTCGATCGCGCCGTTCGAGGCGTACCCGACCGCCGATGGACACATCGCGGTGGCGGTCGGCAACGACGCGCTGTTCGCGCGCTTCGCCGAGACGATCGGCGCGCCGGGGCTCGCCGCCGACGCCCGCTTCGCCAGCAACGCGCTGCGCTGCGAGCACGTCGAAGCGCTGCGCGACGTGCTCTCGGCGCAGCTTCGCAGTGCGCCGAGCGCGGCGTGGCTCGCGCGCCTCGAGGCGGCCGGCATCCCGTGCGGGCCGATCCAGAACGTCGCCGAGGTGCTGGCGCACCCGCAGGTCCGCGCGCGCAACATGGTCGTCACGGTGCCCGATCCCACGCTCGGCGCGTTCCCCGTCGCGGGCAACCCGATCAAGTCGCCGGCGTTCGCGGACCCCGCGACGCGGCCGCCCGCCCCCGCGCTCGGCGCCGACCGCGCGCGCATCCTCGCCTGGCTCGATGCGGAGGACGATCGATGACCTACCAGACTCTCGAGATCGAGCGCGACGGCGCGCTGCTGCGCGTGTGGCTGAACCGCCCGGCGAAGCGCAACGCGCTCGACACCACGGCGCTCGAGGAGATCGCGGCGTGCTTCGGCGCTCTGCAGCGCGACTTCGCGACGCGCGTCGTCGTGCTCGGCGGCCGCGGCCCGTCGTTCTGCGGCGGCGCGGACCGCAAGAGCCCGCCCGGCCGCGAGCGACTGCGCGCCGACTCGGACGCGACCGACCGCGAGCGCCGCTGGGCGTCGCAGATCGGCCTGCGCGCCTGCCGCGCCATCGAGGACGCCGAGGTCGCGACGATCGCGCGCGTGCACGGGCACGCCGTGGGCGGCGGCCTGGCGCTCGCGCTCGCCTGCGACTTCCGGATCGCCGCCGACGACGCCGTCTTCCACGTTCCCGAGGTCGACCTCGGCATTCCGCTCTCGTGGGGCGCGACCGCGCGGCTCGCGCACGAGATCGGGCCGGCGCGCGCGCGCGAGGCGATCCTGCTCTGCGAGCGCTTCGACGCGCGCCAGGCGGAGGCGTGGGGCGCGGTCCACCGCGCGGTGCCGGCGGCAGAGCTGGACTGCGTCGTCGACGACTGGGCGCGCCGGCTCGCCGCCAAGCCCGAGGTCGCGGTGCACATGACGAAGACGCAGCTGCGCGCCTACGCCGCGCGCGCGCGGCTCGGCGACTTCACCGAGAGCGACGGCGACGCGCTCCAGGGCGCGTCGCGCCTCGGCTCCGCGCGCGCCGCGTTCCAAAGCTGAGGCGCTCGCCGCTCACCTCAGCCGTGGCGCGGCCGGAACAGGCCGAAGGCGCTCGTGTAGCCGTGCAGGAAGGTGCGGTGCTCGACGGGCCCGATCTCGCCGTTGCAGAAGAAGCCGCCGAGCGGCACCGGGCCGACGTGGCGCTGCAGCGCGTTGCTGTCGTGATCGGGGACGCCGTAGAGCGCCGCGCCGCGGCCGAGGCAGGAGAAGAGCAGCGCGCCGGCGGGCCGCGCGCGCCCGCCGTGCGCCGCGCAGTGGCGCGCGAGCCGCTCGTCGAGGTCCTCGGCGGAGGTCTGCGCGTCGCGCAGGTGGAACTGCACGACCTGCCCTTCCTGGAGCAGCGCCGCCACTGCGATCGCTCCGGTGCGCGCGTCGGCGCCCATCAGATTGCGGACCAGGAAGTCGCCGCGCCCGTACTGCGAGAGCTCCGGCCGCATCTCGACGCCGAGGAACAGCGACGTCTGCATCAGCGCGCGGTCGCGCGGCGACGCCGCCTCGAAGAGCTCGCGCACGATCTCCATGGGCGGGCGGCCGTCGACCTCGACGAGCAGGTTGTCGCGCGCGCGCGTGACGAAGAGCGGGTGCCCGATCGGACGGCAGCCCTGCGCGACGACCGCGTCGACGCGCACGTCGCCCTGCAGCGCGACGCCGACGAGTCCGTCCGCGTGCACGCGATCGGCCAGCAGCAGCGCGTTGCCGCCGGCGCGCTCGCCGCCGCTCGCGAGACCGCCGACCAGCGTGCTGTCGGGGAAGTCGGCGTCGAGCTGGCGCACCAGCGGCTCGGCGTCGCAGGTGAAGGGATCGGCGAGCAGCACGAAGTCGGGTGCCGGGTCCGGCGCGAGCTCGAAGTGCTCGCGCCACGACTCCGCGCCGCGCGGAAAGCCGTCGCCCGCGACGCGCATGGGCGCGAGCGACACGTGCGGCAGACGCGCCACGGTGAGCGACAGCGCCGCGCCCATCTCGACCTCGCGGCCGCCGCCGATCACGCTGCGCGCGCTGCAGCCGACGAGCAGCGCGCCCGGAAAGGCGTCGCGCAGCGCGCGCCCGAGCCGGTCGCAGCCGACCGCGTGCGCGGGCGAGAAGAACGCGAACAACAAGTCCGGCGCGGCTTCGCCGAGCGCCTGCTCGGTCGCCGCAACGACGTCCTCGACGGCGCCTTCGAGGTCCGGTCGCTCCGAGATCGCCGAGGCCCAGCGCATCCGATCGTCCAACGCCACCGCGCCTCCCGCCGATCGAGGCTACCGGGGGATGCGTCGAATCCAAAGGCCGCGGCGGGCCGCGGCGACGCGGGTGCGAATCGCGCTGCGCGTTGCGGCGACGCCGTCGGCTAGCCTCCGCCGCCGTGCACGCCGCTCCTCCGCCGGTCCCCGAAGCGCCGCCGCGCAGGCGCAATCCCTGGTGGATCCCGATCTGGCTGGGCCGGGCGCCCGCCCTCGCGCCCGCGCAGCAGCGGATGCTCGGGCTGGTCGTGCTGGGCACCTTCTTCGAGTCGTACGACCTCTCGCTGCTCTCCTCGGCGGTGAAGCACATCGCCGACGACCTCGACGTCGGCGCCCGCGAGCTGCCCTTCGTGCTCGCGGCGGTGCGCTTCGGCGGCTTCCTCGCCTTCGGGCTGCTGCCGCTCGCGGACCGCTTCGGGCGCCGGCGCGCGTTCCTGGTGGCGATCCTCGGCATGAGCGTCGGCACGCTGCTCACCGCGTTCGCCCAGACGCCGGCGCAGTTCGTCGCGACGCAGGTCGCCGCGCGCACCTTCATGCTGATCGGGGCGTCGGTCGGGATCGTGATGCTGGCCGAGGAGCTGCCGGCCGAGCACCGCGGCTGGGGCATCGGCATCCTGGGCGCGCTGGCGGCGTTCGGACACGGCCTCGGCGCGCTGCTGTTCGCGTTCGTCGACGTGCTGCCGTTCGGCTGGCGCGCGCTCTACGTGGTGGGCGCGCTGCCGCTGCTCGCGTTCCCGGTGATGCGGCGCTCGCTGCGCGAGACGGCGCGCTTCCTCGCGCACCAGGCCGCGCGCGGCGAGCCGGAGGCGGGCCTCCTCGCCTGGACGCGCCCGCTCCGCGGCCTCGCGCGCGCGCACCCGGGCCGCGCGCTGTGCGTCGGGCTCGCCGGCTTCGCGCTCGCCTTCGGCGGCATCTCGGTGTTCCAGTTCGCGTCGCTGTTCCTGCAGACGGTGCACGGCTGGGCGCCGTGGCAGTACTCGATGATGCTGTTCATCGGCGGCGGCATCGGCATCGTCGGCAACGTCGTCGCGGGACGCCTCGGCGACCGCATCGGACGCCGCGCCGTCGGCTTCGGCGCGCTCGCGCTCTACCCGCTGGCCGCGACCGCCTTCTACCACGGCCCGGCGTGGACGCTCGGCGCCTGCTTCGCGCTGATCGTGTTCACGAGCAGCGCCGGCGACGTCGTGATCCGCGCCTTCTCGACCGAGCTGTTCCCGACGGGGCAGCGCGGCGCGTCGGCGGGCTGGCTCACGCTGCTGCAGACCTGCGGCTTCATCGCGGGCCTCGCGACCGTCGGCCTGCAGGGACTGCGCGCGTCCGTCGACGTCGGCGACCTGCCCCGCTCGATCGCGCTCGTGTCGCTCAGCGTCTTCGTCGCCGCCGTCTGCATGCTGCTCTTGCCCGAGAGCCGCGGGCGCGAGCTCGAGACGCTGAGCCGCGAGGCGTGATCAGCGCTCGGTGCAGGTGAGCGAGAGCGGCGGCAGGCCCTGACAGCCGACCGCCGCGGTGACGCCGCTCGCGACCTGCGCGCACGCGACCGTGATCGCGGCGCGCTCCGCCTCGGTCCGGTCGATGCCGGTGGCGCGCTTGCACGCCTCGCGGCCTTCCCAGCGCACGCACGCCTCGCACTCGAAGCCGACGTGCGAGAGCGTCGCCATCCACAGCACGGCGGCCGCCGCGACGACGACCGCCGCGACCACGAGCGCGCGAATCACTGCGCGCCGCCGAGCGAGAAGAGGTCGCGCTCCGGCAGCACGAGGTCGGCGTCGTCGCAGCGCACGTCGTTGACGCGCCGGTCCACCGGGTGCAGCGCCACGTCCGCGGCGGCGACCGGCGCCAGCAGCGCGAGCAGCCGCGCGGGATCGCGCTGCGCGGGATCGAGCCAGAGCGCGTAGTCCTCGGGCCGCACGATCGCCGGCATGCGGTCGTGGATCGCGCCGATCGCCGCGTTGGCCTCGGTCGTCACGATCGCGCACGAGGCCATCGGCGCGCCGTCTGCCTCGCCGCTCCAGCGCTCCCAGACCGCCGCCATCGCGAACAGCGCGCCGCCGCGGACGCGCACGGCGAACGGGCGCGCGCTGCGCCCGCGGTGCTGCCACTCGTAGAAGCCGTCGGCCGGCACCAGCGCGCGCCGCCGCGCGAAGGCGTCGCGGAACAACGGACTCGTCGCGACCGTCTCCGCGCGCGCGTTGATCGGCCGGCGTCCGGCGCGTTCGCTCTGCGCGAAGCGCGGCACGAAGCCCCACTGCATCTCCGCGAGCACGCGCTGCGGCGCCGCGCCGCGCACCGCGTGCACGACGGGCACGGGCTGCCCGGGCGCGATGTTGTAGCGCGGCGCCAGGACCGGCTCGTCGGTCAGCGCGAAGTGCTGCGCGATCTCGTGGCCCGAGCGCGAGAGGAAGAAGCGGCCGCACATCGTGCGCGGAACGTAGCCGCCGCGCGACTCGCAGCTAGCCGCCGCCGGCGGGCAAAGTTGGGAAGCGCGCTGCCCTTCTGCGCGGCCGCTGCGCGAGCAGCGAAGGCGCAGCCGCGCCGCCCAGGCGCGCGCGCCGTGCCGCGGAACGCAGCGCTGCGACGCCGCCCGCACGGATCTTGCAGCTCCGGCGGACTGGACCCGTGTATCGAGGTGATCCGATGCAGCTCGTTCGCGCAGCGTGGATCCTGGCCGCCGCCGGCGCGCTTCTGGCCGGATGCGCACCCAAGCAGCAAGGCCTTCCGAATGCGCCCATCTTCAACACCGGCGCGCGTGCGACCATCATCTCGCCGAGCCAGCAGGCGCCCGTCATGCCGGGCAGCCGCGCTCCGGGGCAGGGCTCGTACTCGAGCTCGTCGCGCGGCATCCCGGGTCAGGCCGGGCCGTCCGGCTATCTCGGCCAGGGCGGCGGCGCGCCGCCGCCGGGCACGCCGCCCTCGCAGTACGGATCGCCCTACGGCAACCCGAACGACATCTCGATGCTCGGCGGCGCCGTGACCGTCGACACGCGCGAGGTGAAGAAGCCGCGCAACGTGCTCCGCGACAACCCCATCTTCTGGCCCTTCCTGATCGTCGCGTGGCCGTTCGAGAAGATCGCCGAGGCGGTGGACGGCGACGACGAGCAGCAGACGTTCGATCAGCGCGCGCAGCAGATCGTCGAGAGCGGCGGCGCGCCGAGCTACTACGGCGGCAACGCGCGCCAGCAGTCGCAGATCGACCGCGAGCGCGCCGAGAACGAAGCGATGGAGCGCGAGCTCGCCGAGCGCGGCGCCGGCGCCGCGCCCGCCTCGGGAGCCTCCGCCGCGGCGCCCGCGGCGGGCGGGACG
>QEVM01000396.1 GCA_003576805.1 Pseudomonadota bacterium
GGCTTCGATCGGTGGTGCGAGCTCGCGTTCGCGTCTACGCGGCGGGGGTGGCGGGGCTGGCTTCGCTGACGGCGCGGACGTTCTCGGCGCGGGCGCCGCGCGGGCCTTCCTGGATCACGTACTCGACCAGATCGCCCTCGTTCAGGCCGTCGTAGTCGCCCGCGTTGAGGCCCGAGCGGTGGAAGAAGACTTCCTTGCCGTCCTCGCCGCGGATGAAGCCGAAGCCGCGCTCGCGCACCATCTTCTTGATGCGACCGCGCGCCTTGGGGCCCGTCGGCGCCTGCGAGGCGGGAGCGCGGCGTGCCGGCCGGCGTCCGCCGCGGCGCGCACCGCTGTAGCGCTCGGAGAGGATGAACTCCTGGCGGAACAGGTCCACCGGCACGATCAGATCCTGGAACTCCGTGTTGTCCGGCGAGAGCAGGACCTCGTCGTCGCCGAGGTCCGACACCGTGTAGCGGAAGCCCGTGTTCTTGTGGGTGACCCGCGCGCCGGGACCGACGTCTTCGAGCGACAGCATGGTGCACCTCGTTCCGGGATACGCCCGGCAAATAAGGTTCGATGGACGGCTCTTGAGAGCGGGAGGGAGCACGCGCTGGACGAGCCCGGCGCGATGCGCTCCTGAGGAGCGAGGCAGGATAGGGGACGACCTCCTCATGTCAAATGAGCGAGCCTTATGATCTCGCCGCTCGCCTGCGGCTCGCTACGCGGGAAGGGGATGATCTCGCCGCTCGCCTGCGGCTCGCTACGCGGGAAGGGGATGATCTCGCCGCTCCTCGCCGCTCGCCTGCGGCTCGCTACGCGGGACGCGGCTGTTCGGCTTGGGCGTTGCGCGGGGCTCGGGAGGACGGCCTTGGGCTACGTTGCGGCGATGCGGCATCGGGCGGTGTTCTTCGATCTCGGCGGCACGCTCTTCAGCTACCGCACCATCAACACGCACTTCGACGGACTGCTCGAGGAGCTCGCGCGCGGGCGCGGCGTCGAGCGGCCGATGGACGAGCTGCGAGCCGCCTATCGGGGCGCGATGGGCCGCGTGATGTTCGACTGGGCAGCACGCCCCTACTACCTGCACCGCGACCTCTTCACCGAGGCGCACGTCGCGTTCCTGCGGGCGCTCGGCGTGGACGCGAGCGCCGACGACCCCGACGTGCGCTTCTCCGAGGGCCGCGTGCTCGGCGAGCCGGAGATCGCGCCGCGCGACGACGCCTCGAAGACGCTCGCCGCGCTGCGCGACCGCGGGCTGCACGTGCAGATCGTCTCGAACATCGACAACGACCAGCTCGAGGCGGTCTGGCCGCGGCTCGCGCTCCACCACCACGTCCACGCGATCACGACGAGCGAGGAGGCGCGCTCCTGCAAGCCCGACCCGGGCATCTTCCGGATCGCGCTCGCCAAGGCCGGCGATCCCGACCCGTCGTCGGTCGTGTTCGTGGGCGACTCGGTGCTGCACGACGTCGCGGGCGCCAAGGCGCTCGGCATGACGAGCGTGCTGATCGGCGAGGTCCCGCCCGGCGCGCCCGAGAAGCTGCAGCCCGACCACGTGATCGACGAGCTCTCCGAGCTGCTCGAGCTGGTGGACTAGCCAGTGCGGACGGGCGGCTGCCACTGCGGGCGGATCCGCTTCGAGGTGGACGCCGAGCCGGCGCGCGTCTCGGTTTGCAACTGCTCGATCTGCACGCGCACCGGCTATCTGCACTGGGTGGTCGAGCCGAGCGCGGTGCGCATCGTCGCCGGCGACGGCGAGTGGACCAGCTACCGCTTCGGCACGCGCGTCGCCGACCACCGCTTCTGTCCGACCTGCGGCATCTCGCCGCTGCGCATCGCGCGCTCGGACCCGGACAAGATCACGATCAACGCGCGCTGCGTCGAAGGCATCGACCTCGGCGCGCTCGCGGTCGAGCGCTTCGACGGCCGCGAGTGGGAGCGATCCCACGCGGCGCGCGCCGCGGCGGAGCGCGGGGCGCCGATTTCCTGATCGCGGGGACGGCGGAGACGCCGCATGCGATGGCTCGTGGGGACGAGCGGCTTCGGCTACGACGAGTGGAGCGGATCGTTCTATCCCGATGACCTGCCGGGCGCGCAGCGCCTGCGCTTCTACGCGGAGCGCCTGCCGGCCGTCGAGATCAACCAGACGTTCCGGCAGATGCCGCGCGCCGCGCTGCTGGCGCGCTGGGCGGAGCGCGTGCCGCCCGGCTTCCGCTTCGCGCTGAAGGCGCCGCGGCGCATCTCGCACGCCGGGCAGGGCGCCGACGTGGACGGCCCGCTCGCGCACCTGTTCGAGGTCGCCGGCGCGCTCGGCGAGGCCCGCGGTCCCGTGCTGATCCAGCTCCCGCCGTGGGCGCGCAGGGACGTGGACCGCCTGCGCCGGCTGCTGCGCGCCGCGCCGCCCGAGCAGGCGCTCGCCTTCGAGTTCCGCCACGCGAGCTGGCAGGACGCGCAGGTGTACGACGCGCTCCGCGCGGCGAACGCGGCGCTCTGCATCGCCGACGGCGACGGCGGCGCGCCGGCCGCACCGCTCGTCGCGACGGCGCGCTTCGGCTACCTGCGGCTGCGCGCGCCTGCCTACGACGACGCCGCGCTCGGCGCGTGGTGCGACGCGATCCGCGCGCAGGGCTGGGACGAGGCGTTCGTGTTCTTCAAGCACGAGGCGGCGGGTGCGGCGCCCGCGCTGGCGGCGCGGCTGCTCGCGATCGCGACGGGCGCGGCGCCCGGCCCGCCGGCCGCGC
>QEVM01000112.1 GCA_003576805.1 Pseudomonadota bacterium
CGCGCGTTGGACGACCGCCGCCGCGCAGACGCGCGACGCGTTCCTCGCCGACGCGCGCGGGCGCGCGGGCTTCGCGCACGGCCGCTTCGAGAGCATGCTGCGCCACGGCGGCCTGCACCTCGGCGGCCGCCCGCACGGCGCGGACGACCTGCCGGGCACGGTCGCCGCCGCAACGCGCGTCGACGCCTACGCCTTCGCTTGGGAGCCGGAGGCGGTCGAGATCGGCGGCGAGCGCATCCTCGCCGACGGCGGTGACTGGATCGCGGCCGACAAGCCGGCGCACGTGACGACGCAGGCGTCGCGCGCGAGCCGCCTCGTCTCGTTCGAAGCCGCGCTGCGCCGCGCGCGCGGCGACGCCGCGCTCGTCGCCGTGCACCGGCTCGACCGCGAGACGAGCGGCGTCGTGCTGTTCGCGAAGGGCGCGACGGCGGCGGCGCGGCTCGGCCGCGCGTTCGCCGAAGGGCGCGCTGCGAAGCGCTACCTCGCGCTCGTCTCGCCGCCGCCGCGCGAGGATGCGTGGACCGTGCGCGGCTGGATCGGCCGCGTGCTCGATCCCGCGCGCTACCGCTTCGCGCTGCGCGACGCGCCCGCGCCCGGCTTCCGCTGGAGCGAGTCGCGCGTGCGCGTCGTCGCGCGCGGCGGCGACGTCGCGCTCGCCGCGTGCGCGCCGGTCACCGGGCGCTCGCACCAGCTCCGCGTGCACCTCGCGGCGAGCGGCGCGCCGATCGTCGGAGATGCGCTCTACGGCGGCGTTCCCGCGGAGCGCGTGATGCTGCACGCGATCGAGCTCGCGCTGCCCGACGAGGGCGTCGCCGCGGAGGCGCCGCTCGTGCGCGATCTCGACCCGCGCTGCGCGGCGCTGCTCGTTCAGCGCCGCAGCCGGTCGATCGCGCGCAGCGCGCGCATCGACTCGAGCGAGTAGAGCGCGAGCGCGGTCCAGATGCAGCCGAAGGCGACCGCGTGGGCGTGCGTGAACGGCTCGCCGTACACGAGCACCGCGATCGCGAGCGCGAGGCTCGGCGCGATGTACTGGAAGAGGCCGAGCGTCGCGAGCCGCACGCGGCGCGCCGCCGACGCGAACCACACCAGCGGGAGCGCCGTCACCACGCCGGCGCCGAGCAGCAGCCACGGCACGGCGGGCGCCAGCTCGGCGGTGCGCGAGAACGCGCCCTCGCCCGCCGCTTCGCGCCAGCCGATCGCGATCGCCGCGAACGGCGCGATCATCGCGGTCTCCACCGCGAGCCCGGCGATCGAGGCGACGGCGACCGTCTTGCGGATCAGTCCGTAGAGCGCGAACGAGCCGGCGAGGTAGAGCGAGATCCACGGCAGCCCGCCGAGAGACGCGCTGAGATACGCGACGCCGACCGCCGCGATCGCGACCGCGAGGAGCTGCAGCGCGCGCAGCCGCTCGCGCAGCACGAACATCCCGAGCGCGACGTTCATCAGCGGGTTCAGGTAGTAGCCGAGGCTGGTCGCGACGATCTCGCCGCGGTGCACGGCCCAGATGAAGACCAGCCAGTTGGTCGCGATCAGCAGCGACGACGCCGCGAGCGCGACCAGACGGCGCCGCACGCCGAGCACCGCGCGCACGTCGTCCCAGCGGCGCGCCGCGGTGAGCAGCAGGCACGCGAACACCAGCGTGCCGACGATGCGGTGCAGCAGGATCTCGATCGCGGGCAGCGCGGCGAGCGCCTTCCAGTAGAGGGGCATCAGGCCCCAGCTCGTGTACGCCCCGATCGCGTACAGCACGCCGGCGCCGCCGCCGGCCTCGGGCGTGCCGGACGCGCGCGCGCGCGCGACGGCGGAGAGGGAATCGGCGCGCTCGGCTTCCACGAGGGCGGTAGAATGACCGAGCCGTGTCCCCCCGTCCCCTGCCCTCGCGCGCGCTCGCGCTCGCCGCGTGCCTGTTGCCCCTCGCGCTCGTCGCGATGCGCTGCATTCCCGGCCCGAAGCCGAGCGCGACCGCCGGCGCGCTCGCCGAGCGCGTGCGCGCCTTCGAACGCTTCGAGACGGCGGGCAGCATCTGGGCGGACTGGGACAATCCGTTCGACCCGGAGCAGGTGCGGCTCGACGGCGAGTTCCGCGCGCCCGACGGCAGCACGCTCGCGATGCCCGGCTTCTACACGCGCGACTTCCGGCGCGCGCTGGTCGGCGACTTCGAGCAGCTCGCGCCGCGCCCGCAGCCGCACTGGCGCGTGCGCATGACGCCGACGCAGCCGGGCACGTGGGAGTGGCGTTGGGTCGTGACGACGCCCGCCGGCACGGCCACGACGGAATGGACGGCGTTCGAGGTCGAGCCCGCGGCGCCCGATCGCCACGGCTTCTTGCGGCGCAGCCCGCGCGACGGCCGCTATCTCGCCTGGGACGACGGCACGCCGTACGTCGCGATCGGCGAGAACCTCGCGTGGTACGACGGGCGCGGCACCTACGCCTACGACGACTGGATCCCGAAGCTCGCCGCGCAGGGCGTGAACTACGTGCGGCTCTGGATGCCGAGCTGGGCGTTCGGCATCGAGCAGGACGCGCTCGGCGACTACACGAACCGCCTGGACCGCGCCTGGCAGCTCGACCACGTGCTGGCGCTCGCCGAGCGCCACGGCATCGCGGTCATGCTGTGCATCCAGAACCACGGTCCGTTCTCGCTCGAGGCCAACTCCGAGTGGGAGTCGAATCCGTACAACGCGGCAAACGGCGGCCCGCTGGCCGCGCCCGCGGACTTCTTCACGGATCCGGCGGCGCGCGCGCTGTTCGAGCGGCGGCTCCGCTACCTGGTCGCGCGCTGGGGCTACGCCACCCACCTGCTCGCGTGGGAGCTGTGGAACGAGGTCGATCTCGTCGCGACGGGGCCCGCCGTCGAGGCGTGGCACGCCGACATGGCGCGGCTGCTGCGCGTGCTCGATCCGTACGACCACCTCGTCACGACGAGCCTCGCGCGCGGCAACGCGTCGCCGCTCTGGAGCCTGCCCGAGCTGGATCTCGTGCAGATCCACCACTACGCGTTCCCGCTCGCGTACGACATCCCGAGCACGATCGCGCAGCGGCTGCGCCTGCAGCGCAACGCGCACCCGGGCAAGCCGCAGCTCCTCGGCGAGCACGGCGCCGACTACCGCGGGCCCGCCGAGACGCTGGCGCTCGATCCGGAATCGATCGGCTTCCACCACGGCAACTGGATCGGGCTCGTCGGCGGCGGCTTCGGCGCCGGCATGACGTGGTGGTGGGACGACCTGATCGACCCCGAGGACCTCTACTTCCGCTTCGCGCCGCTCGCGCGCTTCGTCGCGGGCGTCGCGTTCGACGCGCAGGACTTCACGGCGATCCGCCCCGCCGTCGCGGCCGACGGCCGCAATCTCGCGGCGTACGCGCTGCGCGGCGAGTCGGTCGTGCTCGCTTGGGTGCAGAACGCGGACCACCAGTGGAGCCTCGATCCGCTGCCGGGGCCCGATCCCGAGGAGGTGCTGGGCGCGGCGCTGACGCTCACCGGCCTCGCCGACGGCGCCTGGACCGCGCGCTGGATCGACACGAGGACGGGCGCCGACGTCGCGGTCGAGCCGGTCGCCTTCAGCGGCGGCACGGTCGTGCTCGCCGTCCCGATCTTCCGCGAGGACATCGCGCTCCGCTTCGAGCGCTGAGACTCGCTCACGAGGAGACCCGCATGCCCGACACGAATCGGCGTTGGACGCTCGCGGCGCGGCCGCACGGCATGGTGAAGGAGAGCGACTTCGCGTTCGGCGCGGCGCCGATCCCGCGCCCGGCCGACGGCGAGGTGCTGGTGCGCGTCCTCTACCTCTCCTTCGACCCGACCCAGCGCGGCTGGATGGAGGACCGCCCGAGCTACATGCCGCCGGTGCAGATCGGCGAGGTGATGCGCGCCAGCGCGGTCGGCGAGGTGGCGGAGTCGCGCCATCCAGACTTCGCGCCGGGCGAGCTCGTGCAGGGTCTCTTCGGCTGGCAGGAGTGGGCGTGCCTGCCCGGCGCGATGATCGGCGCGCACGCCAAGCTGCCGCCCGGCGTGCCGCCGACCTGGCCGCTCGGCGTGCTCGGCATCACCGGCCTCACCGCCTACTTCGGCATGCTCGACCTCGGCCAGCCGAAGGCGGGCGAGACGGTCGTCGTCTCGGGCGCCGCGGGCGCGACGGGATCCGTCGCGGGGCAGATCGCGAAGATCGCGGGCGCGCGCGTCGTCGGCATCGCGGGCGGCCCCGAGAAGTGCGCCTGGCTCACCAAGGAGGCGCGCTTCGACGCCGCCGTCGACTACAAGAACGAGGACGTCGGCGCGCGCCTCGGCGAGCTGTGCCCGAACGGGATCGACGTCTACTTCGACAACGTCGGCGGCGCGATCCTCGACGAGTGCCTGGCGCGCATCGCGCTGCGCGCGCGCGTCGTGCTGTGCGGCGCCATCTCCGGCTACAACGAGACGACGCCGCCGCCCGGCCCGCGCAACCTGATGCAGCTCGTGATCCAGCGCGGCCGCATGGAAGGCTTCATCGTGATCGACTATCTGCCGCGCTTCGGCGAGGGCGTCGCCAAGCTCGCCGAGTGGGTGCGCGCCGGCCGCATCGTGCACGCCGAGGACGTGCAGCACGGCATCGAGAACGCGCCGAAGACGCTGCTGCGGCTCTTCACCGGCAAGAACTTCGGCAAGCAGGTCCTCGAGGTGGCGAAGCCCTCGCCCGCGCGATGAAGCGGCTGCACCGGCCCGATCTCTACGGCTGGTCCGCGTTCGACGAGGCGCGCGACCTCGACTTCCACTCGGTGCTCTGGGTGCGCGACGGCGGCAACGTCGCGATCGACCCGCTGCCGCTCTCGCCGCACGACCGCGCGCACCTCGAGCGGCTCGGCGGGCTCGCGTGGATCGCCGTCACCAACTCGGATCACGCGCGCGGCGCGGACGCGCTGGCGCGCGACACCGGAGCGCGCCTGGCCGGACCGGCCGCCGAACGCGACGGCTTCCCGCTGCGCTGCGACCGCTGGCTCGGCGACGGCGACGAGCTCGTCCCCGGGCTCGTCGCGATCGCGCTCGAGGGCTCGAAGACGCCCGGCGAGCTCGCGCTCGTGGTGGACGGCACGACGCTCGTGACCGGCGATCTGGTGCGGGCGCACGAAGGCGGCCGGCTCGCGACGCTGCCCGGCGCGAAGCTGCGCGACGCCGCGGCCGCGCGGCGTTCGCTGCAGCGCCTGGCCGCGCTGCCCGGCATCGAAGCCGTGCTCGTCGGCGACGGCTGGCCCGTGTTTCGCGGCGGCGCCGCCGCGCTGCGCGAGCTCGCCGGCCGCTAGGAACCGACGCCGAGCTCTCGTCGCTAGAGCGCGCCGTCCCAGAGCGCGCGCTCCGCGCCGCACGGATCGTCGAGCACGCCGCAGCCCGCGCCGAGCTCCATCGTCGCGCGGCGGCGCGCGTCGTAGCGCGGCCAGTCGCCGAGCGCGGCGTGCGACGGGTCGCCGCTGCGCGCGAACGCGAGCCAGGCGTCCATCGTCCGCTCCACGAGCCGCTCCGCGTCGGGGCCCTTGCCGACGAAATTCTCCGCGCCGGGCAGGTCGAGGCATCCGAACACGAAGGGGATCTCGATCGCGTGGCAGGCGCCGAGCAGACCGCCGAAGCCGGGCGACTCCCACGTGAAGAGGTACGCGAACACGTCGCGCTGCTGCGCGAGCTGCGCCTC
Source organism: Pseudomonadota bacterium (assembly GCA_003576805.1). GTDB lineage: Bacteria > Myxococcota_A > UBA9160 > UBA9160 > PR03 > PR03. The sequence continues at coordinate 5,658 of QEVM01000112.1, forward strand.
CGCCAGCCGGATCGCCGGAATGCGGAACACGCGGTCGGTCTCGATCGCGAGCCAGATCGAGGTCCAGTCCGCGTCGGGGCGGTTCGCCTTGTAGCCCGCGACGATCTTCGCGCCGTCGGCGTGCGGCAGCCGCGCCTGGATGCGCTCGGCGATCTTGTCGGCGTCGAGCTGGCGCACCTGCGGATCCATGAAGCCGAACAGCTTCCACTCGTCGCGCGTCGAGCCGACCATCAGCGCGACGTCCGCCGCGACGCCCTCGCGGATCTCGTCCATCGGATGGCGCGGCAGCACGTGGCCGTCGACCACGGGCTGGAACGGCAGGAGCTGCGAGCCGCCGACCAGCATCAGCTGCATGGTCACGTTCTGTTGCACCTGCATCAGGCGCTCGGCGGGGATCTCGCGCAGGTCGCGCACGTTCGGCGACGTGAGCCCGAGGCCCGCGAGGATCGCGGTGGTGACGCCCGCCGCCGACGAGTGGTCGTGCACCGCCTGGCACGAGCCGCTCTGCGGAACGGCCTTGTGGAAGAGCCCCTTCGCCGACGGGCAGCCGAGCAGCGTGCCGACGCTCATGCCGCCCGCGCTCTCGCCGAAGATCGTGACGTTGCGCGGGTCGCCGCCGAACTCCGCGACGTGGTCGCGCACCCACTCGAGCGCCGCGATCTGGTCGAGCAGGCCGGCGTTGGGCGTCGCGAGCTCGGGCTGGCCGAGGTCGAGGAAGCCGAACACGCCGAGCCGGTAGTTGATCGTGACGACGACCACGTCGCCGCGCCGCGCCAGCTTGCGCGCGTCGTAGATCGACTGCGCGCCCGAGCCGATCACGAACGCGCCGCCGTGGATCCACACCATCACCGGCTTGGGCGCCGCCTTCGAAGCGCCCGCCGGCGCGTACACGTTGAGGTAGAGGCAGTCCTCGCTCTGCTCGCCGATGTCGAAGCCGGGCAGCGCCGCGAGCATCAGCGGCGGCTGGTGCGCCGACGGGCCGAAGCGCGTCGCGTCGCGCACGCCGCTCCACGGCTCGGGCTTCTCGGGCGGCCGGAAGCGCAGCTCGCCCAGCGGCGGCTTCGCGAACGGGATGCCGCGGAACACGCGCACGCCGTCGCTCTCGAAGCCTTCGACCTTGCCCATTCCCGTGTCGACGATCGTCGGCATGCCGCCACTCCTCCGCAGGAAGCGAAGAGGTAGCGAACTCGGCCCGCGCGGGCAGCGCGCGCGGCGACGCCGGCCGCGGCATCCGGCAGACTCGGCCGCGGTGCAGCCGCAGCCCGCCATCCCGCGCAGCTTCTGGATCTACGTCGCGAGCCGCTTGTGCGCCGCGACCGCGATGACGCTGCTGCGCGCCGCGATCGCATGGCACGTGTACGACCTGACGAAGTCGGCGTTCTTTCTCGGCCTCGTCGGGCTCGTGCAGTTCGTGCCGGTGCTGTCGCTGACGCTGGTCGGCGGCGCGGTCGCCGACGCCTACGACCGCCGCCGCATCATGCGCGCGGCGCAGCTTCCGATCGTGGCCTGCGGCGCCCTGCTCTGTTTCGCGGCCGCGCGCGGCGACGTCGCGCTGCCGGTCCCGTTCGCCGCGGTGTTCGTGATCTCCGCCTGCTTCGCCTTCGACAGCCCGGCGCGCCAGGCGCTGCTGCCGACGCTGGTCCCGCTCGCGAGCTTCCCGCGCGCCGTCACGCTCGCGTCGAGCGCGCAGGCGCTGGCGTTCGCGGCGGGCCCGGCGCTCGGCGGCCTCGCGATCGCGCAGGGCGGCGTCGAGACGGCCTACGGCCTCCACGCGCTGCTGGTGACGCTCAACTGGATCGGCCTCGCCTTCGTGCGGCCGATCCGCGACGCCCACGAGCGGCGCGCGCCGAGCTGGCAGGCCGTGCGCGAGGGCATCGCGTTCGTGCGGCGCAGCCCGGTGATCCTCGGCTGCATGACGCTCGACATGTTCGCGGTGATCTTCGGCGGCGCGACCGCGCTGCTGCCGATCTACGCCACCGAGATCCTGTCGGTCGGCCCGCGCGGCTACGGCCTGTTGTCCGCTTCGCTCGAGATCGGCGCGCTGACGTCGGCGCTCGTCATGACGATCCGGCGCCCGGTGTCGCGCGCGGGCCCGGCGCTGCTCGGCGCGGTCGCCGTGTACGGCGTCGCGACGATCGCGTTCGGCTTCTCGCGCGCGTTCCCGCTCTCGGTGGCGGCGTACATGGTCGCCGGCATGGCGGACCAGGTCTCCGTCGTGATGCGCCAGACGGCGATCCAGCTCGCGACGCCCGATGCGCTGCGCGGGCGCGTCTCGGCGGTCAACATGATCGCGATCGCCGCGAGCAACCAGCTCGGCGCCGTCGAGTCGGGCTTCGTCGCGGCGGCGACGAGCCCGACCTTCGCGGTCGTGTCGGGCGGCGTCGGCTGTCTCGTCGTGCTCGCGATCGTCGCGTGGCGCGTGCCCGAGCTGCGTCGCTATCGGCACGCCCACGCTTGACCGCGCGGCGGCGGGTCGAGGACACTCGCGACACGAAGGGGGAAGCGCATGGGACGGGGCACTTCGATCGCGATCGCCTGCCTGGCGCTCGGCGCCGCGCTCGCGGCGCCGGCGGGCGCGCAGGACTACCGCCGCTGGCAGTACGCGCCGCGCGTCGAGTGCGAGACGAGCGGGGACGGCGTGCGCCTCACGTTCGAATGGCAGCCGGTCGAGTGGAGCGCTCCCGCCGGCGCGCAGTTCCGGCTGATCTACGCGGAGAACGACGCCGTGACCGAAGACGACGGCCCCTTTCCCGTCGAGAGCACCAGCGGGTCGCAGGTGTACGCAGCCTTCGGCGCGTTCGGCGACGCCTATCCGTTCTCCGCGTCGGTCCGGATCGACACGCTGGTGGACGGCGAGGTGACCTACCGCAGCGAGCTGCACGGCGAGTGCGCCTACGACGGCCCCGGCACGAGCACGCTCAGCGAGACGGTGACGTGGTTCCGGCGCTGGGCGTTCGCGCCGAGCGGCACGTGCTCGACGCTGGGCGACACGGTGCGGATCCAGCTCGCGAGCCAGCCGGTCGAGTGGGTGTTGCCGAACGACGCCCAGTTCACGATCGGGTACGTCGAGAACGGCGTCCTCGACGTCGACGGGCCGATCGCCGCCGAGGGCGTCGGCGAAGGGTCGATGACCTACGGGGCCTTCGCGAACACCTTCGACTCCTATCCTTTCACCTTCGACTTCCGGCTCGACACGATCGTGGGCGGCGAGATCGTCTACCGCAGCACGCTCTCGGCGAGCTGCGCGGCAGACGGCCCGACGCCCGTCACGCTGCTGAACGAGGCGCCCGAGCCCGGCGGCGCGACGCTCGCGAGTGCCGCGCTCGCCGCGCTCGCCGCGCTCGCGCGCCGCGAGCGGCGAGCGTGACCGAGCCCGCGCCGCACCCGCGCAACCGCGGCTTCGCGTGGTCCGCGCCGCGCGGGCCGTTCCGGCGGATCACGGCGGCGCAGGCGCGCCAGTTCGACCAGCAGGGCTTCTGCGTCGTCGAGGACGCGCTCGCGCCGGACGCGCTGCGCGACGTCGTCGCCGAGATCGATCCCTGGGAGGCGAAGGTCGAGCGGCTGCTCCAGTCGCTGCCCGAGCGGAAGGCGTTCATCGCGCGCGCCGGCGAGATCACGTTCACGACGCATCTCGTGCTGCGCTCGGAGCGGCTGCGCGCGTTCTGCCGGGGTCCGCTCTTCCAGGACCTCGCGCACGACCTCGTCGGGCCCGACGTGCGGCTCTACTGGGACCAGGCCGTGTACAAGAAGCCCGGCGCGCAGGACGACTTCCCGTGGCACCAGGACAACGGCTACACCTACGTCGAGCCGCAGGCGTATCTGACGCTCTGGATCGCGCTCACCGACGCCACGCGCGACAACGGCTGTCCGTGGATCGTGCCGGGTCTGCACCGGCGCGGCACGCTGCGACACTGGATGACGCCGCTCGGCTGGCGTTGTCTCGACGACGCGCCGGACGCGGTGCCGTGCGAGCTGCGCGCGGGCAGCGCGGTCGCGTTCTCGAGCCTCACGCCGCACGCGACCGGACCGAACCGCACGCGCGCCGTGCGCAAGGCGTACATCGTCCAGCTCGCGCCCGACGGCGCGTCGATTCCGACCGACGCCGGCGCGACGCCGTGCGACGATCCGGAGCGGCAGTACCCGATCCTGAGCGGAGGCGAGCCGGCATGAACGTGCACGCGATCGACTGGAAGGCGCTGGACCGGCACTGGAACTGTCAGCTCACCGTGAGCGGCAGGAAGAGCGGCAAGGAGCGCACCGTCACGATCTGGTACGCGGTCGGCGACGGGAAGCTGTTCCTCACCGGCTCGGGCGCGGCGCCGCAGTGGCTGCGCAACGCCGAGGCGAATCCCGAGGTGTGCGTGAAGATCGGCCGGCAGCGGCTGCGCGGGCGCGCCCGCCCCGCGCGCGACGCGGCCGAGCGCGAGGCGATCCGCCAGCGCTTCGTGCGCCGTTACCTGATGGCGCGCGTCGCGCGGCTGCTGCGCACCGGCTACACGGACTCGACGGCGCTCGTGGTGGAGCAGCTCGAGCCCGCGTGAGCGCTGGCCCGCCGCGCGCCGCTGGCTAGGCTGCGCGCATGAAGCAGCTCGCCCGTCTCGCGTTCGCACTGCTGATCTGCATGGCGACGTCCGCGCACGCGCTCGAGGTCGGACAGAAGGCGCCCGACTTCGCGCTCCAGGGCAGCGACGGCAAGACCTACCGGCTCGCCGACTTCGCGGGCAAGCAGGGCTTCGTGCTGGCGTGGTTCCCGAAGGCGTTCACGCCGGGCTGCACGGCGGAGCTCGGCTCGCTGCGCGACGGCGCCGACGCGATCGCCGCGTACGACGCGTCGGTCTTCATGGTGAGCCTCGACCCGCCGGACAAGAACGCGGACTTCGCGAAGTCGCAGGACGCCCGCCACGTGCTGCTCTCGGACGCGGACGGCTCGGTCGCGGCCGCCTACGGCGTCGTGTCGAGCGGCGACCTCTTCCCCGACCGCTGGACCTTCTACGTCGACAAGGACGGCGTGGTGCGCGAGATCGACCGCTCCGTCTCGACCGGCAGCGCGGGCGCCGACATCGCGCGCAAGCTCGGCGAGCTGGGCTTTCCGAAGAAGTAGCGCGCGCGGCTACGCCGGCTTCGCGAGCGTCTCGACGAAGCGCTGCCGCACGGCTTCGACGTGCGCCGGCAGCGTCGCGGGGCTCCAGTCCGCGGTCGGGATCGGCGGCAGCACGCTGACGCGGACGGTCGCCGCACGCATCACCCAGCCGCCGCGCGGCAGCACGTCGCGCGCGTTGTGCAGCACGATCGGCACGACCGGCACGCGCGCGCCCATCGCGATCCAGAAGGCGCCCTTCTTGAACGGTCCGACCTCGTAGCTCCGGCTGCGGCGCCCCTCCGGCGCGATCGCGATCGCGAGGCCGCTCCGCAGCGTGTCGATCGCCGGCGCGAGCGCCGCCATCGACTGCGCGCGGTCGCTGCGGTCCACGAACACCGCGCCGGCGAACGCGAACGCCGGTCCGAGCACGGGATTGGCGCGGATCTCGTGCTTGGCGACGCCCACGAAGTCGCGCCGCAGCAGCGCGCAGAGCAAGAAGGGATCCGCGCCGCTCTGGTGGTTGAAGACGAAGACCGCGGGCCGCAGCGCGAGGTGCTCGGCGCCCGCGACGTCGAGCGCGACGCCGCACGCGCGCGTGCCGAGGCGGCCCCACAGCTCGATCGCGCGGTTGATCGCGCGGCGGCGGTCGCCCGTGCGCAGCAAGGCGGCGACGCCGGCGCCGAGCCGGGCGCGATCGCCGCGAGCGTCGCGAACGTGCGCGCGACGTCGCGCACGCCGGCGGGGCGCAGCGTGGGCGCGCGGCTCGGCGGCATCCGGCGAAGCTACACTCGGCGCGCTCCGCAACCACCTCGAGGAGATCGCATGCGCCCGCCGCTGCGCCGCACGCTGCTGCGCTGGGCGGCGTTCCAGGTTCCGGGCTGGGGCGTCACCGCGGCGCTCTCGTTCGCGGCCTGGGAGCTCGGCTGGATCGAGGCGTGGGTCGCGTGGACCGTCGTCGGCTGCTTCGTCGGCAAGGACGTCGTGATGTTCCCGCTGCTGCGCCGCTCCTACGAGCCGATGGACGCGACGCACGGGCACGTCGGCGACGCGGGCGTCGCCGACGGCGCGATCGACCCGGAGGGCTGGGTGCGCATCGGCCCCGAGCTGTGGCGGGCGCGGCTCGCGCCGGGCGCGCCCGAGATCGCCGCGGGCAGCGCGCTGCGCGTCGTCGCGGTGGACGGCCTCGTGCTGGTGGTCGAGCCGGCGCGCGCGGAGTGAGCAAGAGCGCGTGCGGTCCTAGCTGGCCGCGACGCCCGGCTCCTGCGGCTTCGCGAGGAACTGGAGCAGCAGCTGCACCAGCTCCTGCGGCGGCACGACGTCCGGGTCCTCGACCGAGTCCTTCATGTGTTCGAAGCGCAGCAGGTCGAGCTTCTCGTACATCTCGCGCACGCGCGGCGTGAGCAGCCCGAGGCGCTTCAGGTTGGGCACGATCTTCGAGAACAGCATCTGCCGGAAGCCGCGCATGAACGGCGTGTTGGTCGCCCACGGCAGCCACACGTCGAGCGGCCAGCCGAGGCGCTCGAAGACCGGCTGCATCAGCAGCCGCTCGCGCATCAGGTGGGTGGACTCCATGATGAAGTCCTCGCGCTCGCGCAGCTCGCTCGCGGTGTAGGCCTTCGTCACCTCCTCGAGCGAGATCACGCCGAACGCCACGTGGCGCGACTCGTCGGCCATGATGCGCGTCGTGATGTCCACGATCAGCGGCTCCTCGGCCATCATCATCTTCTGCAGGCCGAAGGCCGCGAGCGCGAGGCCCTCGACCATGATCTGCATGCCGAGGTAGGTCATGTCCCAGCGCGTGTCGGTCATGATGTCGGCGAGCAGCGTGCCGAGGCTCGGGTGGATCTCGTACGAGATGCCGAGCTTCTCCGTCAGGTAGCGGTGGTACACCTCGACGTGACGGGCCTCGTCGGCGACCTGGTTGGCGGCGTAGAACTTGGCCTCCGCCCACGGCACGGTCTCGACGATCTTGGCCGTCGCCAGCAGCGCGCCCTGCTCGCCGTGCAGGAACTGCGAGAGCATGAACGCGTTCATGTGCAGGTTGAGCAGGATCGCTTCGCGGTCGTCGAGCGTGCGCGGCGGCGCCAGCAGCTGGTTGATCATCGCGCCGCCGCCCAGCATCTGGCGGTTGCTGACGAGGCGCTCGATGTCGACGTCGGTGGACCAGTCGAGATCGGCGGCGTTCCAGGTCGCCGCCTTCCCCTTCTCGTACAGCTCGAGCAGCTTCGAGCGCTTGAGCTCGTAGTGCCAGTCGAACACCGCGTCGAGCGTGCCCTTCACGTGCTGGTACTCGCCGCTCGCCGGGATCGGAAGCGGGTTGTGCTGCGGGTACTGCATCAGGTCCTCCCAAACGCCTCGTCGAGGCTCAGGTAGCCGAGGAAGTTCCGCGCCAGCTCCTCCGCGACCTCGTCGTCGGAGAGAGCGGCGAAGTCGTCGCGCACGTCGCCGAAGAGCGCGCTCGCGATCATCGCGCCGAACACGATCGCGACCGCGAGCCGGATCGCCTGCTGCGGACGCGGATGGCGCACGGCGCCCGGGATCGAGAGCAGCAGCGCGCCGGCGCGGTCCGCGACCTCGCGCTCGAACGCGAGCGCCGCGCCGCGGAACTGCGCGTCCTGCACGGCGCGGCCGACGAAGGCGCGGATCAGGTCGCGGCGCTCGCGGAACACCGCGACCAGCTCGCGCATGCAGCCGCGCACGATCGCGGGCAGCGGGGCGCCGCCCCAGGACTCGAGCCGCGTGAGCCGCTCGACGCGCTGCCGCTGCTCCTGGAAGAAGCGCTCCTCGAGCGCGCGCAGCAGCTCGTTCTTGTCGCGGAAGCGCGCGTAGAAGCCGCCGACCGACGAGCGCGCCCGGCTCACGATCTCCGGCACCGAGACGCCGGCCAGGCCCTTCTCCTCGATCAGGCTCTCCGCGGCGTCGAGCAGCCGGTGGAGCGTCCGCTCGGCGCGGGCCTGCTTCGGGCGGGCGGCGACCTCGAGCTGGCGATGTCCGGGCTGGGGGGAGGACATGGCGGTTCGTTTCGTCCCGGCGCGAGGCCGCATGGAGCGCAAACGCGAATGAGAATCAGTTTCTCATTCATACCCCGATCGCTCGGCTCGCCGCAAGCCCGGATCGCGCCGAAGTAGACTCCGCCGCCGTGACGAACGCGGGGCGCGCCATCGGGTGGGGGCTGCTGGTCCTGGTGCTGCTCGGCGCGGCGTTCTGGCGCCTCGACGGGCTCGGCGCCCGTCCCCTGTGGATCGACGAGCAGTGGACCGAGCGGCTGGTGCGCGAGTCGCGCAGCCTCGGCGCGATCCTCGCGGTCGGCAGCCAGGACGACTACCAGCACCCGCCGCTCGGATACGTCGCCGCCTGGCTCGCGGCGGGCGACCCGCCGACCGCCGCCCGCCTGCGGCTGCCGTCGGCCGTGGCGGGCGTCGCGTCGATCGCGGGCCTCGCCGCGGCGGGCGCGCTCCTCTTCGGGCGGCGCGCCGGCCTGCTCGCCGCGTTCCTGATGGGCCTCTCGGTCTACCACGTCGTCTATTCCCAGGAGGCGCGGCCGTACATGCTGGGCGTCGCCTGGACGGTCGGCCTGTACGTCGCGCTGCTCGGCTGGCTGCGCGATCCCGGCCGCCGCGCCTGGCCGGCGGCGCTCGCCGTCTGCGGGGCGGCCGCGCTCTACACCTATCACCTCGCGCTGCTCCACGTCGGTGTCGCGGGCGGCGTGCTCGGGATCCGCGCGCTGCGCGACTGGCGCCGCGGCGAGCGGCGCACCGCGGCGGCGGCGGTCGCCGCGCTCGCTGCGATCGCGCTCGCCTACCTGCCGCAGCTCCCCAACCTGATCGGCTTCGCGGGCGGGCGCGGGCTCGAGCCCAATCACGTGCTCGCGCTCGGTCCCGCGTTCCTGCACGCGCTGGTCGAACGCTGGGCGAGCGCGGGCGCGACGGCCCTGCTCTACGAGGCCGCGTTCGTGGCCGGTGCGCTGCGCCTCGCGCGCCGCCGCGACCTCGCGTCGCTCGCCGTGCTCGGCTGGATCGCCGCGCCCTTCGCGCTCTTCGCCGCCGTCCCGTTCGCGAAGTACTTCGACATCCGCTTCCTGATGTCGTCGCTGCCCGCGTTCTTCCTGCTCGCGGGCGCGGGCGTCGACGCCGCCGCCGGCGCCGTGGCCCGCGCCAGCGAGCGCGCCGGCCTCGCGCCGCGGCGCGC
>QEVM01000113.1 GCA_003576805.1 Pseudomonadota bacterium
GCGAGCGACTCGCCGAGCCGGCGCGCGGCGCTGCGCTCGCGCCGCCGCCGGAACGCCCGCGCGGCGCCGAGGGCGCGCTGCTGCGCGCGGGCGACGGCTGGACCGTGCGCTTCGGCGGCCGCTCGCTCCAGGTGCGCGCGCTCAAGGGCCTCGAAGACCTCGCGGTCCTGCTCGCGCAGCCGGAGCACGAGGTGCACTGCCTCGAGCTGATCGGCGGCGGCGACGTCGGCGGCGACACCGGCCCTGCGATCGACGCGAAGGCGCGCCGCGCGTACGAGGCGCGCATCCGCGAGCTCCAGGGCGACATCGACCGCGCGCGCGACGCCAACGACCTCGGGCGCGCCGAGCGCGCCGAGGCGGAGCTCGACGCGCTCGTGTCGCAGCTCGCCGACGCGTTCGGGCTCGGCGGCCGCACGCGCGCGAAGGGCTCAGCGGCGGAGCGCGCGCGCTCCGCCGTCACGTGGCGCGTGCGCGCCGCGATCCAGCGGCTCGGCGCGCTCCACCCCGAGCTCGGCCGCCACCTCGCGAACGCCGTGCGGACCGGTACGTGGTGCTCGTACCGGCCCGAGGCGCCCGTCGTGTGGGAGATCGGCGGCGATCGACGCAGCGAGCCGTAGGCGCGCGAAGCCTCCGGGTCAGGGCCGCAGCTCGTAGAGGCGGAAGAAGCCGCCGTCGACGTCGAGCACGCGCACGGCGCCGAAGCCCGCCTGCGCCGCGATCGCGCGCAGCGTGTCCTCGCGGATCACGGTGCCGATCGCCGCGCTCGGCTGCTCGGCCATCTGCGCCGGCAGGCAGTGCACGATGCTCCAGCCGTACATCAGACGCTCGAGCGCGTCGCCCGGCGCCGCGAACGCGGGCGCGACCTTCTCGTCCGCGACGAGCACCGCGCCGTCGTGCGGGAGCGCGCGCCGCACCGACGCCAGCACCTCGACGGGGCGCGCGAGGTCGTGCAGCACTTCGAGCAGCATCACGAGATCGAAGGGACCTTCGCTCGCGAGCGCGGCGGCGTCGGCGCACTCGAAGCGCACGGCGGCGCCGGCGGCGCGCGCCTGCGCGCGGGCGTCCTCGATCGACGCGGGATCGACGTCGACGCCGAGCACGTGTGCGTGCGGGAAGGCGTTCGCGACCGCGATCGCCGACCAGCCCTGCCCGCAGCCGAGGTCCGCGACGCGACCGCCGCGCGCGAGCTTGTCCGCCGCTCCGCCCAGCGCGGGGATCCAGCTCTCGACGAGGCTCGTCGTGAACGCGGGCCGGTTGATGCCGCCCTGGCCGTGCCGGAAGTCCGCGCCGTAGCGCGCGTACGCGACGCCGCCGCCGCTGCGGTACGCCGCCGCGACCTCGCCCAGCACGCCGCCGATGCCCGCGATCATGCGCGCGAGCGGCGCGAGGTGCGCCGGGTGCTCGCGGTCGAGCAGCACCGCGGCGTGCTGCTTCGGCAGCCGGTAGCGGCGCGCGTCCGCGTCGGCGGCGGCGTCGTGCACCTCGACGACGCCCGCGACGGCCTGCTGCTCCAGCCACTCGCGTGCGTAGCGGGGATGGATGCCGCAGCGCTCGGCGAGCGCGTCCGGCGTCACGCCGGTCTCGTCCCGCAGCGGCTCGTAGAGGCCGAGCCGATCGCCCAGGTAGATGCCGAACACCTCGAGCGCCCCGGTGGTCTGCTCGATCAGCCGCTCGTCGAAGGTCGTCATGCGCGCTCCTCTCCGTGTGGGTCTCGACCAGAAGGCGTGAGGGCGCGCCTCACGATGCGAGGACGGCGGCCCGGCAGCGTGCGGCGCGCGGCACGGGTCGAGTACGATCCGTGGCGGGTGCACCGCCGTTTCCGCGGGGTGGCCGCTCGGAGGCAGACATGAGCCACTTCGCCGGACAGCGATCGCGATCCGCGTCGTCCGTTCTCTCGGTCTTCTGCGCGCTCGCGCTCGGTGCGGGCACGTCGCAGCCGGCGCACGCGCACGGCCAGAGCGCGCCGATCGACGCCGACTCGGTGCGCATCCAGACCGACGCGCCGCCCGGCGACGTCGCGTTCGAGTTCACGAGCACCGACGCCGAGCAGCTCGTCGTCGGGCACGACCCGCGCTCGGACGGCGCGGCGCTGCTCGTGCGCGGCGTCGGCGCGAGCGCAGGCCGCACGCCGCTCATCGTGCTCGACCCGGCGCTCTGGAGCCCGGGGCCGGGCGGCTTCAGCTACGACGATCCGGCGGGCGCGCGCGGCGGCGTCACCTCGGTCGACTTCGCCAACGGCCTGCTCTCGGTCGACGCGTCGTTCGAGAACTGGAGCTGGGCGCCGGCGGGACCGCAGGACGAGGTGTGGGTCCACTTCAAGATCGAGGACGAGTGGTACTGCGCGCGCTTCGCGCCGGCGAACGCGACGATCCAGAGCAACGTCGCGGGCCACTTCGAGGCGGTCGCGGCGAGCGCGCCGGGCTCGTGTCCGGCGCAGGTGTGCGGCAACGGCGTGCAGGAGCTCGGCGAGGAGTGCGACGACGGCAACCTCGCCGACGGCGACGGCTGCGATCCGAGCTGCACGATCGGGAGCTGCAACGGAACGAGCTTCGAGTCCACCTTCGAGGGCATCCAGAAGGTGGTGTTCGAGTCGGAAGCCTACGGCTGCTCGCGCGGCTCGTGTCACGATCCGGTGTTCCCGGACGGCAACCTCGACCTCTCGACCGACGCGGCGTACGTGAGCCTGCTCGGGCCCGACGGGCTCGGCGCGCCGTCGGACCTCGGCACGCGCAAGCGCGTGCTGCCGACCGAGCCGAACGAGAGCCTGCTCTACCTCAAGCTCGCGGCGAAGAAGCCTGGCTACGCCGGTCCGGACGTCGGCAGCGGCATGCCGACCGGCACCTCGCCGCTCTCCGACGCGCACCTCGAAGCCGTGCGCCTGTGGATTCGCGGCGGCGCGCCGCGCGACCTCGTCGTGCCCGGCACCGCGCAGCTCCTCGGCACCTGCTTCCCGCCGGGCGATCCGCTGAAGACGCCGGTGCCGAGCGCGCCCGCCGCAGAGGCCGGCTTCCAGGTGCGCCAGCCGCCCTATCCGCTGCTCGGCACCGTCTCGGGGCAGGGCGAGACGGAGCTGTGCACCTCGGTCTACTACGACCTCTCGCAGCGCGTGCCGGCGGACGCGCGCGTGCCGTGCCCGCCGACGTTCCAGCTGGCGCGCGCCTGCTCGGAGGACCCCGGCACCGCGTGCAGCAGCGACGACGAGTGCACCGGCAAGGGGAGCTGCGTCGTGGTGAAGAACGCGACCAATCCCGACGACGAGTGCTTCGCGTACGACCGCCTCACGCTGATCCAGGATCCGCAGTCGCACCACAGCATCCTCAGCAACTACACGGGCGGCTCCGACACGAGCGACCCGCGCTGGGGCGCCTGGGAGTACCGCTTCGAGCCCGACGACCCGAACGCGGTCATGAACGGTCAGCCGTGCGATCCGACCGCCGTCGACCCGCAGCTCGGCGTCAATCCGGGCTGCGCGTCGGTGCCGACCGAGTCGATCGCGTGCATCGGCTACGGCCCGAACGACCTCGGCAACCTGAACCTGTTGACGGGCGGCGCCGGCGGCAATCTGCCGAACGTCGTGGTCTCGCAGGAGACCTACTACGACTTCCCGTATCCGGCGGGCGTGTACAACGTGCTGCCGCTGCGCGGCATCCTGGTGTGGAACTCGCACGCGTTCAACCTGACGCCGGTCGACTCGACGCTCGCGCAGTTCCTCAACGTCGACTACGCGCCGTCGGCCGAGCGCGTGCACGCGTCGCAGCAGATCTTCGACGCGCAGTGGATCTTCGCGCAGTTCGTGCCGCCCTTCGAGAAGCGCGAAGTGTGCGCGACCTACACCGCACCGCGTGGCTCGCGCATCTTCCAGCTCAGCTCGCACACGCACCGCCACGGCGTGCGCTGGCGAACCTGGGCCCCGCCCAACGAGCCGTGCCGGCCGCAGTGCCCGACGGTCGAGGACGATCCCTTCATGGGCCTGCTCGACCGCTTCGGCGTGTGCGACGCGGACTCCGAGCTGCCGCTGTGCCCGGGCCCGCGCACGGACGAGCCGATCTACTTCAGCTCCGACTACTCGGACCCGCTGAACCTCGACCTCGTCCCGCCGCTCGAGATGGACGCGGAGGCCGAGGCGGAGCGCACGTTCCTCTACTGCGCGGTCTTCGACAACGGCTTCGAGGCGTCGAGCCCGCCGGTGAAGCTCTACTCGGAGTCGCCCGAAGTGCCGCCCATCTTCGACGGCGGGCCGCTGCTCGAGGTGCTCGGCGGACCGTGCCCGCTGATCAACCTGGCGTGCGCCAACGAGGGCCCGAACAAGGGCCAGCGCTGCGCGCTCGACTGGAACCCGGACGACGCCTTCTGCGACAGCGCGCCCGGCGCCGGCGACGGCTCGTGCGACGCCTGCCCCGTGCACGGCGGCGTCACCACCGAAGACGAGATGTTCATCCTGCTCGGGAGCTACTACATGACCCCGATCCCCGAGCCCTCCGCCGCCCTGCTCGGCGCCGCCGCCCTGCTCGGCATCGCATCCCTGCGCCACCGCGCACGAAGCGCACAGCACCGATCGGAGTAACGAATCCCGTTTCCCGCGTAGCGAGCCGCAGGCGAGCGGCGAGCCCCATCAGGCTCGCGGTCGCACACGTGAGCTCGTTGCGCGTAGCGAGCCAACGGCGAGCGGCGAGCCTCATCAGGCTCGCGGTCGTAAACGCGAGCTCGCCGCAACGATCAAAGCCGCAGCCCCCGTTTCCCGCGTAGCGAGCCGCAGGCGAGCGGCGAGCCCCATCAGGCTCGCGGTCGCAAACGCGAGCTCGTTGCAACGACCGCAGCCAAAGCGCTCGTTTCCCGCGTAGCGAGCCGCAGGCGAGCGGCGACCCCCATCAGGCTCGCGGTCGCAAACGCGAGCTCGTTGCAGCGACCGCAGCCAAAGCGCTCGTTTCCCGCGTAGCGAGCCAACGGCGAGCGGCGACCCCCATCAGGCTCGCGGTCGCACACGCGAGCTCGCAGCAACGATCGCAGCCAACGCGCCCGTTTCCCGCGTAGCGAGCCAACGGCGAGCGGCGAGCCCCATAAGGCTCGCGGTCGCGCCTTCAGCTCGGTCTCACCTCCGAAGCTCCGCATGCCCCGCGCGCACCGCGATCTGCGCGCGCCGCTCCTCCGCTGTCACGCGCGCCGTGTCGCCCGGCAGCGCGCCGGCGAGGCGCGCGAGCGGCACGACGGACGCGGAGGGTTGCGGCGCCGTGCGCGCCCACACGAAGCGGTATTGGAAGACGCCTTCGGCGAGGCCGGTGGTGTCGAGCCAGTTCGCGACGCCGGGATCGCGCGCCGCGACGACGACGCGCACGCGGCCGTCCGCGTCGACGCGCGCCTGCCGGTGGTTGAGGCTCGTCTGGTGGTGCGCCCAGTCGAGGCTGCGGAAGCAGGGATCCACGAGCTGGAACGCCCAGTAGCGCGCGTCGGGCGCCTCGCAGGCCACGATGAGCGCCTCGTCCTCGGCGAGCCGGAACCAGTCGTTGCCGTACAGGACGTCGTCGGCGCCGCCTTCGTAGCGGCGCGCGGGGGCGAGTCGTCCGGGCCGGTGCGCCGCGCGCAGCTCCGCGACCCACTCGGCCCAGCAGCGCGCGCTGGCCTCGACCCAGCGCGCCGCCGCGTCGAGCTGCGCAGCGACGCGATCGGGTGTCGGGTGCGGCGGCGCGAGATCGCTCCCGACGCGTTCGATCGCGAGCCGAGCCGGCTCCTCGGTCGCCCAGTCGGCGAAATACTCGCGCACCAGCAGCCAGCGCGCGCCGGCGTCGAGCGGCATCCAGTTCGCGGCGCGCGCCTCGCCGCCGAGCCACAGCTCGAAGCGGCCGTCCGCCTCCACGGCGAGATCGCTCGCGCAGCGCGCGGCGAAGTTGCGCGTCTCGCCGAGCTGCAGGAAGCCTTCCTTGACCTCGAAGAGCAGCTCGAAGCTCGTGCCGCGCCGGCCGTGCACGCGGTACACCGCGTCGGGTCGCAGCGGCGCCCACAGGTAGCGGTTGTCGGCGTTCTCGGCGCCCCACTTCGACGTGGGACTCGGGTTCTCGACGAAGCGCGGGAAGTCGGGGTCGGCGCCGTGGCGCTGCTGCTCGAGCGCGACGCGCACGAGCCCGGCGAGGTAGCCCTGCGCGTCGGCCCGCGCGCGCGGCGACGCGTCCGCCGGCGCGACGAAGCGTTCCGCCGCGGCGACGCGCTCGGCGAACGCGCGCCACGCCGCGCTCAGGCGCCGTCCTCGGACGGGACGCCGTAGCGCCGCTGGTAGTCGGCGAAGCGCGCGCGCTCGGCCGCGCGGTCGAAGCCGGTGTGCGCGAAGGCGTAGCGGTGGGCGCCGTGGCGGCCCTTCGGCTTGGCGGCCAGGTAGGCGCGCATGCGCGCCTCCGCCTCGGCCGTGAACGGCAGCGCGAAGCGGTCGTAGACGCGCGCGATCGCCGCGATCGGATCGCGCACGAGATCGGCGTAGAGCACGTCGGCGAACTGCCGCTCGCGGCCCGCGTCGCGCACGCGCATCGCGTTCGCGAGCAGGCGCTGGCACGTCTCGCCGGTGAACCAGCCGAGCACCGCTTGCGGGTCGACGGCGTCCGAGCGCACCCACGCCGTCGCGAACAGGATGCTCGCGACGGACGCCATCACCGGCAGCGGATCGCGGTGCGTGTGCACGATGCGCGCGTCGGGATAGACGGCGAAGAGCGCGTCCAGCGACGCCAGGTGGGAGGGCGCCTTGAGCACCCAGCGCTCGGGCGCGTGGCGCCACTGCAGCACCTGGAGCGTGCGCGCGTGCCACGCGTAGGCGGGCCGCATGTCCGCCTGCGCGAGCCACGCGGCGTAGCTCGGCACGACGTGCCGGCCGGCGAGCTCGTCGCTGCGGAAGCTCGGCGCCATCAGCGCGATGCACTCGACCGGCTGGCGCGCGCCGAGCTCGTGCATCGCGTCGTACTCGGGCACGACGTCGCACCACAGCCGCACCGCGCGCTCGGCCGGCTCGATGCGCGCGTCGCTCGCGGAGCTCTCCGCGTCGGGCGGCGGGCAGGGCGCCTTCACCTCCCACGCGAGCGGTGCGCGCTGCGCGGGATCCTGCGCCAGCAGCTCGTGCAGGATCGACGTGCCCGTGCGCGGCAGGCCGGTCACGAACAGGGGGGCGGCGACGCGAGCGCGCTCGATCGCGGGCACCTGCTTGCAGAGGTCGACGATGCGCAGCCGGTTCGCGAGCCACTCGACGGCGTCGGCGCGCGCGAGCGTGCGGCCGACGTAGTGCAGCTTCGCCTCGCGCTCGAGCGCGCCGAGGAAGACGCGCAACGGCTCGCGGAACGACGCGTCGCCGAAGTCGGTCTTGCCCGTGCGGCGCAGCGCTTCGGTGAGCAGCGCGCTCTCGTCGAGCGCGATCCAGCGCGGGTCGCCGACCTCGTTCAGCGCGCGCACCCAGCCCGGACGCGGACCGGGCCGCCAGACGAACGCGGGCTCGTCGTTCACGCGGCGCAAGGTATCACGCACGCCGCGCGCGGCGCGGTCAGGCGCCGTCGCGCAGCGCGGGCAGCACGCGCCGCGCGAGCGTCTCGAGGTGCTCCCACGCGAGCGCGGGCGGGAGCCCGCCGCAGAGTGGCTGGAGCAGCAGCGGGCCGCGCGCACGCACGTGCGCGATCGCCTCGTCGGGCGTGAAGATGCGGTACGGCCCGCGCGCCGCGCGCAGCTCGGCGAGCGTGCGCGCGCCCGACCGGCTCACCGGGCTCGCCGCCGTCGCGTCGCCCATCCACGCCGCGTACATGCGCGCGTCGTGCAGGAGATACGGGCCGATCTGCTCCCACGCCGCGTCCGGATCCTCCGCGACGAACGCCGACGTGACGGTGTCCGCCGGCGGATCGAGGAACAGGCCGGGCTTCGTGGCGCGCCGCTCGCACTCGGCGCGATAGAGCGCCGCGAGCCGCGCGTCACCGCCCTGCGTCAGCATGCCGAGGCCGAAGCGCGCGGCGCGCCGCACCGCCGCGGCGCTGCCGCCGCCGACGAGCAGCAGCGGACCGCCCGGCGTGCGCGGCCTCGGGAGCACCTGCACGCGACGCCCCTCGAACTCGAAGGGCTCGCCCGTGAAGGCGCGCTGCAGCGCCTCGACGCAGGCGTCCATGCGCCGGCCGCGCGCGGCGAAGTCGCGCCCGTACGCCGCGTACTCCTCGGCGCGGTAGCCGACCGCGACCACGTACGACACGCGCCCGCCCGAGACGAGGTCCAGCACGCTCATCTGCTCGGCGAGCTCGACCGGGTCGTGCAGCGGCAGGATCAGCGCGGCCACCTGGATCGGCAGCCGCCGCGTGCGTCCGGCGATCGCGGACGCCAGCACGAGCGGCGCGGGCAGGTAGCCGTCAGGCGACGCGTGGTGCTCGGACACCTGCACCGCGACGCAGCCGTGCTGCTCGCCCCAGGCGCACATGTCGAGCGCCGCCGCGTAGAGATCCGCGGCCGGCGCGCCGTGCGCGGGCGCGCGCAGGTCGAAGCGCATGCTGAACATGCGCGGGACGATGGCAGCTCCGCGGCGAGCGTGCAGCTCTCAGCGCGCCGCGCGGCGCATCGCGAACGCGGCGGTGCCGGCGACGAGCGCCGCCGCCATCGCCGTGCGCAGCGTCGGGCCGGGGATCGCGCGCGCGGCGGCGACCGCGACCGGCATCGGCTCGTCGGGGCGCGGCGCCGACACGCCGACCGAACGCTCTTGCGGCTCGCCGGCGCCGGCCGCGGCCGCCACCGTCCCGGCGGCGAACAGCTCGCACATCGCCGGAACGAAGCGCGGCAGATCCTGCGGGCCGCGGCTCGACACCCAGTTGCGATCGCGCACCACCGGCTCGTCGAGCCACGTGCCGCCCGCGTTCACCACGTCGTCGCGGATGCCCGGCCACGACGTCAGCGTGCGCCCGCGCGCCAGGTCCGACGACGCCAGCAGCCACGGGCCGTGGCACATCGTCGCGATCGGCTTCACCGCCTCGTCGAACGCGCGCACGAAGCGCCGCGCACGTGCGCTCTGGCGCAAGAAGTCGGGGCTCACGAACCCGCCGGGCAGGTAGAGCCCGTCGTAGTCCTGCGCGCTCGCTTCGTCGAGCGTGCAGTCGACGTCCACGGTGCGCGTCGGCGCCGTGAGGTTCATGCCGCGGATCTCGCCGTGGTGCAGCGAGACGACGTCCACCTCGGCGCCCGCCGCGCGCAGCGCCGCGCGCGGCACCGTCACCTCGACGTACTCGAAGCCGTCGGCGGCGAGAATTGCGATGCGCTTGCCGGTGAGGTCGTGCTGGAGATCGGAGTCGTTGAGCATGGGGGCCTCCTCGGCCGAGGCGATGCAACGTCCGCGCCGCGGCGAACGTTCCCGCCGGAGTCCAGACGCTTCGCCATCGGCGCGACGCTCCGCATGGAACGCCGCCGACGCGAGCAACGCGCTGAAATGAAGAATGTGCGTCGTGCTCAGCGCGTGGAGTCGACCAGGCCCGCGAGCACCGCCGCCAGCGCCTCGACGTCCTCGAGCGAGCGCAGCGTGTCGTTGAGATGCGTGCAGGTCGTGATGCCCGTGAAGTCGGCGCGCACGTGCTGGCGGAGGTCGCGCAGCGGGCGGCCGACGAGGCGCGCCGCGCTCGCGGGCGCCGGGTTGCACTCGGCCCACGGCAGCGTGCGCGCCGTCGCTTCGACGTGCGTGAAGGCGAGCGCGTCCGGGTCGACGCGCGCGGCGACGGTGTACTCGTGCACGACCGTCTCGCGGCCGCCCGGCGCGACGTGGCTGTCGCGGAAGAAGGCGTCGACGGTGATCGCGTCGTCGAGCGTGAGATCGAGGCGGCGGTGGCGCCGCATGCCGTGCTCGGGAATCGGCGGCAGCGCGTGCCACGCGAGCGGGTCGTCGTCGCGCCCGAGCGACGGCGCGTCCGGACCGGTCGAGACGGGCACGCGTCCCTCCGTCTCCAGCCCCGTCAGCAGCGTGCCGCCGCTGCGCCAGCCCGCGCAGAGATCGGCCTGTCGGTTCACGCGGTGCTCCTTCGGCACCGTGAAGTCGATCCCGTGACTGACCGCGTAGCCCGAGACGAGCGCCGCGACGGGGAGGTCGTCGAGCAGCAGGTAGAGCAGCGAGCGCGCGTCGCGCTCGGCGGGCAGCGCCTCGTCGAGCGCGGCGCGGAAGCCGCCCGACGCGCGCGTGCCGGCGACTCGCTGCAGATCGGCGCGCTCGGGCTCGCTGCGCATCGCGAGAATCCGGCGCTCTCCGATGAACGCGACGCGCGCCTCGTAGCTCGCCTCGCCGAGCACGTGCGCCGCGCCGTCCGCGTCGGTCCACAGATCGCGTGCGCGGCCGACGAGCACCAGCTCGCCGAGCAGGCCGTCCGGCCGCAGCATGTCGGTGGTCGCGGTGCGCCGCAGCGAGCGCGGCGCGCGCGGCGGCGTGGACGCGGTCGGCGCGTGGATCCCGTGGCCGGGATGCAGCGAGGCAGTCGTGCGGCGCGCGGGCCCTTCGAAGTTCACGTCCGCCCGCGCCTCACCCGTCCTCGCGGTCGGCGATCGTCGCGTACCAGTCGAAGCTGCTGCGCTTCACCCAGCCGGGCTGGCGCGATCCCATCTTCATGCGCTCCTGCATCTTCTCGCTGAGCTTGCCCTTCTGCATCAGGTCGAGGAACACCGCGCCGGCGCAGCTCTGGTCGAAGAAGTCGCGCTGCCAGACCCACTGGAAGTCGCCGCCGTAGCGGAACCAGGAGCCGCCGGTGCCGCCGATCTCGACGGGCTTGCCGTCGTCGCCGGCGACCGGCGCGATCTGGCGCCAGATGCCGATGATCTCGCCCTTCTGGTCGTCGATCAGCGTGCGGACGTACGGATACGTCCATTTGTCGAGACCTTCCATCTCGGTGCCCATCACGTACTTGCGGATCTCGTCGCGTCCGCGCGCGACGAACTCGTACTTCGGCCCGTTGTTCCAGGTGTAGATCGCGCCCGGCGCGTAGAAGCGGGCGAGCGGCTCCCAGTCGCCGGTGCGGCCGCACTCGTCGTTGGTCGCGACGAAGCGGCGGATCATCTCTTCGAGCTCGGAGCGCGGAAACGGCGGCATCGGTCCTCCTTCAGTCCTCGGTCCAACGAAGCGCCTTCGTCGGGCAGTGGCGGATCGCGGCGTCGACCCTCGGGCGCAGCACCTCTGCCGGCGCCGGGTCGGCGATGCGGACGAGCTTCGTCGCGGGGTCGATCTGGAACACCTCGGGGCACTCGCCGACGCACACCGCGTGGCCCTGGCAGAGGTCGAGGTCGACGGCGACGCGGGCGCTGCGGATCTCGGCGACGCGCGCGGCCTCGAGCGAGATCGCCGCCGCCACGGCGGGACGTGCGCGGCGCTGGTACCGCACGCGACAAGGCTGCGCGAGCTGCACGACCATCTTCGAGTGGTCCTCGCGGTAGCTCGCGGGCGGCTGCGCCAGCTCGAACTCGTAGCGGCGCAAGAGGATCGAGAAGATCGCCTTCACCTGCATCATCGCGAAGGCCGCGCCGACGCAGCGGTGGCGGCCGGCGCCGAACGGGATCCACGCGAAGAGGTGGCGGTCCTCCTCGCGGCCGGGCTCGTAGCGCGTCGGATCGAAGCGCGCGGGATCGCGGAACACGGCGGGATCGCGGTTCGAGACGGCGATCGACACGCCGACGGTCTTGCCGACCGGCACCGTCCAGCCGCGGAACGAGAACGGCTGCGCGACCTTGCGCATCAGCAGCACGAGCGGCGGGTGGAGCCGCAGCGTCTCCTTGAAGCAGCTCTCCAGCACCGGGATCTCGCGCAGCGCCTGGTACGAGACGTCGCGGTCGTCGGCGTAGAGCGCGTCGAGCTCGTCCGTCACGCGGCGCATCCACTCGGGATGGCGCAGCAGCTCGAGCAGCGCCCACGAGGACGTCGTCGACGTCGTGTGGTGGCCCGCGAACATCAGCGAGATGAACATGCCGGTGATGGTGTCGACGTCGTAGCGCGGCGTGCCGTCGGGGTTTCGGATGCCGCGCAGCACCGCGAACAGGTCCTTCGCCTGGCTGCCGCTGCGCTCGCGCCGCTCGAAGATGCGCTGGAGGTACGCGACGAGCTGCCGGCGCGCGGCGTCGCGCTTGCGGAACGACGGCAGCGGCAGGTTCGGGTTCACGTACGCGATGGCGTCCGTGCCGCGCTCCAAGTCCTGGAAGAGCGGCACCAGCTCGGGGCCGAGCTCCTCGCGGAACTCGGGCCCGACGAGCGCGGCGCTCGACGTGTAGATGGTGAGCTCGGCGAAGAAGTCGAGGAGATCGATCGCGCCGGCGTCGCCCCAGCCGGCGATCATGCGCTCGGTCTCGCGCGCGATCGTCTCGGCGTGGCCGCGCAGCGCCTGGTCGCGCAGCGAGCGGTTGCGGAGCGCCTGCTTGCGCTGCTCGGGCGTCGCGTCGAACACGACGCCCGGCCCGAACACCGGCTTCATGAACGGATACGCCGCGGCCTGGTCGAGCTGCTCGTCGGGCGCGCGGAAGAACGCCTCCTGCGCGGCCTCGCCGTAGAGCATCACGAGCGGCTGGCCCGCGAGCCGCAGCTCGCCGACCTCGCCGCACTCGTCGCGGCAGCGCTGCATCAGCGCGATCGGGTCGCGGCGCAGCTCGAGCAGGTGGCCGAGCAGCGGCACGCCGCCGGAGAGGCGGGGAATCGCGCTCATTCGCCGCCTCCCGTGAGGCGCATCTCGGGCGGCGCCTCGGGTCCGATCTGCACGACGTCGAAGTGCGTGCCCGGCGGCGCGAGCACGACCTGCACGACCGCGGCCGCGACGCTCGCCGCCGGCATCCAGCGCAGGTGCCGCTGGATGCCCCACGACTTCCACGTCTCGAGCAGCCGCTTCACGAGCGGCGGATCCCAGCCGCGCGCGAAGTCGGTGGGGAAGGTCGGGCCGGGCCGCACGATCGTCGAGCGGATGCCGGTGCCGTCGAGCTCGAGCCGCAGCGTGCGCGCGAGCCCCTCGAGGCCCCACTTGCTCGCGGTGTAGCCGGGCTGGAACGGCCGCGGTAGCACCGCGTTCTCGGACGAGATCCACACCAGGTCGCCGCGCGCGCGGCGCGCGAGCAGCGAGCGGATCGCGCGCCGCGCGAGCAGCGCCGGCGCGACCAGGTTCACGGCGATCTCGCCGGCGAAGTCGGCGGCGTCCACCTCGTGCAGCAGGCCCGGCGTGCAGATGCCCGCGTTGTTGACGAGCACGTCCAGCGGGCCGAGCGCCGACTCGGCGGCGTCGAAGAAGGCGTCGATCGACGCGGCGTCCGCGAGGTCGACGGGGAGCGGCGCGGCGCGTCCGCCCGCCGCCTCCACCTGCTTCGCGACCTCCGCGAGCTTGTCCTCGCGGCGTCCGCCGAGCGCGACCGCGAAGCCGTGCGCGCCGAGCGCCGTCGCGATCGCGGCGCCGATGCCCGACGACGCGCCCGTCACGACCGCCACGCGCGCCGCGCTCACGACGCGGCCCGCCCGAACGCCATCGGCAGCGCGGCGAAGCCGCGCACGTTGACCGAGTGCACGCGCACCAGGCCGGCGGGGTCGATCTCGAAGTCCGGGAAGCGCTTCCAGACCTCTTCGAGCGCGATGCGCGCTTCGAGGCGCGCGAGCGAGGCGCCGAGGCAGAAGTGGACGCCCTGTCCGAACGAGAGGCTCGCGCTGGTGTCGCGCAGCAGGTCGTAGCGGTCGGGCTCGGGGAAGACGCGCTCGTCGCGGTTGGCCGAGCCGACCAGCAGCACGACCTTGTCGCCGGCGCGCAGCTTGCGGCCGTGCAGCTCGACGTCCGCCGCCATCACGCGCGCCAGCGACTGCGTCGAGTTGTCGTAGCGCAGCGTCTCCTCGACCCAGCGCGGCACGAGCGTCGGGTCGCGGCGCAGGCGGTCGCGCTGGTCGGGATGGCGCCACAGCCAGTAGAGCGCGTTGCCGAGCAGCTTGGTGGTGGTCTCGTTGCCCGCGACGACCATCAGGATCAGGAAGCCGATGATCTCGCGGTCGGAGAGGCGGTCGCCGTCGATCTCGGCCGTGACGAGCGCGCCGGTGAGGTCGTTGCCGGGAGCGCGCCGCCGCTCGGACAACATCTCGGAGAAGTAGTGCAGCGCGCGCAGGCCGCCCTCGATCGCGGCCTTCGGCATCTCGCGCACGCCTTCCTCGCGGTGCACCATGTCGTCGGCCCAGCCGCGCAGCATCGCGCGGTCGGCGGCGGGCACGCCGAGCATCTCGCTGATCACGTCCATCGGCAGCTTGCCCGCGAAGTCGCGGATGAAGTCGCAGCCGTCGCGGCCGCGCAGGCCGCCCAGGTACTCCAGCGCGATCGCGCGGATGCGCGGCTCGAGCTCGGCGACCCGGCGCGGCGTGAAGCCCTTCGAGACGAGCGCGCGCAGCCGGTCGTGGCGCGGCGGGTCCATCGCGAGGAACGACATCGTCGCCGAGGCGTTCTCGTGGAAGGTGCCCGCGTCGATCGAGACGCCGAAGCGGCTCGAGAAGCGCTGCCAGTCCTTGAAGCCCGCGAGCACGTCGGCGTGGCGCGAGAGCGCCCAGAGCCGCAGCGACTCGTTCCAGTACGCCGGCGCCTCGTCGCGCAGCCGCCGGTAGATCGGAAACGGATCCTCGTGCACCTCGTAGGCGTACGGATCGTACGTGAGCGGCGCGTTCATGGAGCGTCCACGCTACCACCATTTTCATAGCGGGCGCAATGCAAATGGTGATATGGTGCGCCGCATGAGCGTGCGCGCGGGATTCGTCGGGCTCGGCAACATCGGGCTTCCCATGGCCAGGCGGCTGGCGGCGGCGGGGCTGCCGACCTGCGTGTACGACGTGGTGCCCGAGCGCGTCGCGGAGCTCGTCGCGGCCGGCGCGACCGCCGCGGCGACGCCGCGCGACGTCGCCGCCGCGAGCGACGTGGTCGGCGTGTGCGTGCGCGACGACGCCGACGTGCGCGCCGTCGCGGGC
>QEVM01000114.1 GCA_003576805.1 Pseudomonadota bacterium
GCCGCGCGGCCAGCGCTGCGCCGCGCGCGCGAGCGCTTCCGCGAGCGCCTCGGCGACGCGGTCGGCCGCGCGCGGGTCGGGATCCACCGCGTGCACCGACACCGGAGAGAGACAGCCGAGCTGGTCCCAGAGCGCGACGTCGAGCGCCAGCTCGTCGGCGGCGCGCGCGAGCGCTTCGCCGCGCGTGGCGGCGGGTCCGAGCAGCGCGAGCGAGAAGCGGTGGCCGGAACCGACGAAGCGCTGCGGCGGCGCGACGCGCGCGCCGATCGCGGCGACCGCCTCGTCGCCGCCCGTCGCGACGACGCACTCGGCGCGGCAGAGCGCCGCCATCGCGTCCGCGTCGTCGCGGCGGAAGTCGGCGATCTCGACGCACGCGCCGAGCAGCGGATCGCGCTCGGCGAGCGAGCGCACGAGCAGCGCCGCGGTCGCCGCGTCGTAGGCGGCGGGCTTCACGAGCACCGGCGAGCGCAGCGCGAGCGGCGCCAGGATCGCGACGAACGCGGGCAGCGGAATCGCGCCGCCGAGGACGCTGGCCGTCGTCTCGCAGCCGCTGATCGCGGCGCCGCTCTCCGCGTCGAGCCGCTCTGCGCCGCCGAGCTCGCTCGCGACGAGCGCGCGGAAGGCGGCGCCGTCGTAGCGCGCGAGGCCGCGCGCGAGACCTTCGGCCACCGTCTCGCGCGCGAAGCCGGTGCTCGCCGGCAGCACGTCCGTGAGCTTGGCCTGCCACGGCGAGCCCGGCGCGCTCCACGCGTCGAGCACGTCGGCGATGGCGTCGTGCAGCTCGCGCGCGGAGCGGCCGCGCAGCAGGCGTCCCGCCTCGCGCAAGCGGGCGTGCGCGGCCTCGACGCGCGCGCCGCTCATCGCGAGAGCATCGCGTCGGCCGCGATCGAGCAGCCGCGCGCCTCGGCGCCCGGCTCGCGCCCGAGCACCTCGATGCCGTCGCCGGCGCTGCGGCCGAGGTCGGCGGTCTGGATCGCGAGCACGCTGCCGGTGTTGGCGAGGTCGTACACGTGCACGACGCCCGTCTCGCCCGGCGCGGCGTCGGCGCCGGTTTCGGGATCCACGATGCGCACGCGCACCCACGGCGGCGCGAGCTTGCGGCGCGGCGTCTCGGGCTCGCGCAGCACCGAGTCGTAGAGCTGCGAGCCGAGCTCGCACATGCCGTACTGGTTGACGATGCGCGCGGGCGGAATGCCGAGCGCGCGCTCGATCTCCGCGTAGAGCGCCGCCGCGGGCAGCTCGCGCGAGCGGCCCTTGAAGCCGCCGGTCTCCATCGCGCGCGAGCCCGGCGGCAGCGCGAGCCGCACGCCGCGCTCGGCGAGCGCGTCGACGAGGTGCACGAACGCGAACGCGGTGCCGCACACGGCGACCTCGGCGGCTTCCTCCGCGGCGCGCGCGAGCGCCGCGACGCAGCCGTCCACGTCGAGCGCGCCGCCGCGCACGTCGAAGCCGCTGCCGGCGTCGCCGAAGGCTCGCAGCACGCAGCCGAACATGTGCGAGAGCGAGGAGTCGGGCAGCTCCGCGGGCGGCGGCGCGAGCACGCGGATGCGCGTGCGCGCGCCGGGCGCGAGGTCGGGCAGCACGCCGCGCCGGAAGCTCGGCAGCAGCGACGCCTCGTAGAGCGCGAGCGTGTCGAGGTGCAGGACGCCGCGTTTCTCGGTCGAGGTGCCGCTCGTGCGGAAGACGTGCACCTCGCGCTCCGCCGCGAAGCTGCGCAGCGCGATTTCCTTGAACGCGCCGGTCGGGACGGCCGGGATCTCGCGCCAGCTCGCGAGCGTCGCGGGCGCGACGCCGCGCGCCTCGCAGAAGCGCCGGTACGGCAGGCAGTGCGCGAACTGGTAGGCGAACAGCTCGCGCGCGAGCGCCTCGAAGCGGCGGTCGTCGCGCCGCCACGACTCCTCGCGCATCCAGCCGAGGATGCGCGCGTCGAGCGCGCCGCGCGCGGGATCGCCGGGCGCGCGCTTCACGCCAGCGACTCCGCCACGACGTCGAGCGCGTGCGCGAGCAGCTCCGAATCGATCGAGAGCGGCGGCGTCAGCGCGATCACCTCGCCGCGCTCGCCCGACGGCACCGCGATGACGCCGCGGCGCAGCGCCTCGCCGCAGGCGGCGAGCGCGTGCGCGCCCTCGCTGCACTCGACCGCGAGCAGCAGGCCGCGCCCGCGCACGTCCACGACGCCGGGCCGTCCGGCGAGCCGGTGGCGCAGCCGCTCGAGCGCCGTCGCGCCGAGCTCCGCCGCGCGCGCGACGAGCTTCTCCTCCTCGAGCACCGCGATCGACGCGAGCGCCGCCGCGCAGCCCGGCGGGTGCCCGAGGAAGGTCTGCGTGTGCAGCGCCTCGCCGTCCGACGCCGGCCAGGCGTCCATCACCGGCGCGCGGCCGATGCACGCCGAGATCGGCATGCCCGACGCCATGCCCTTGCCGAGGCAGAGCAGGTCGGGGACGACGTGCTCGTGCTCGCACGCGAACCAGCGTCCGGTGCGACCGAATCCGGTGTAGACCTCGTCGGCGATCAGCAGCCAGCCCTCGCGGTCGCACAGGCGGCGCAGCGCCCGGAGGAAGCCGCCGGGCGGGATGCGCTCGCCTCCGCGCCCCTGGATTGGCTCGACCAGCACCGCGCCGACCGGCGCGCGCGCGCCGCGCGCGGCGCGCAGCACGTCGTGCGCGTCGCCGAAGCGCGCGAACGCGGTAGCGCCGGGCAGCCGCGCCGCGAACGGCTCGCGAAACGCGGCGCGCGCCGTCGCGTCGAGCGCGCCGTAGGTGAGCCCGTGATACGCGCCCTCGAACGCGACGACGCCCTCGCGCCCCGTGGCGAGCTGCGCGGTCTTGAGCGCGATCTCGACGGCGTCCGAGCCCGACGAGCCGAGCACCGCGCGCGCCGGGCCGCCGCCCGGAAACAGCCGAGCGAGCCGCTCCAGCAGCTCGACTTTGACGGCGGCCGGGTGCACGTCGCCCATCGCGTGCAGCAGCCGCTGCGACTGCTCGGCGACGGCGGCGACGACGCGCGGGTGCGCGTGCCCCGCGTTCGCGACACCGAAGCCGGAGCCGAGATCGACGAAGCGGTTGCCGTCGACGTCCCACACGTTCGCGCCGGCGGCGCGCTCCCAGAAGATCGGCGGGTCGGGCGCCAGACACGTCACGTTGCGCGACTCGACCTGCGCCAGCCGCTCCGCCAACGCCCGCGAGCGCGGTCCGGGAATCGCCGTCACGAGATGCGGAAGCTGCGAAGCAAGCGCCACCACGCCGCGAGTCTAACCGCGCCACCGAAAGCCCGGTCGTGAACGAACGCTCGAAGCAACGACCCCAGCTCGCCGCCCGTTTCCCGCGTAGCGAGCCGAAGGCGAGCGGCGAGGTCCATCAGGCTCGCGGTCGATTAAGCTTGGGCGCCATGGCTGCCGCACGAGCGTCGCTCGATCACGGTACGCGGCTGCGCGCCGGTGGACTCGCGCTGGTGGGCGCGGTCGCGATCCTGGCGACCAAGCTCCTCGCGTGGGCGCTCACCGGGTCGACGGCGGTGCTGTCCGACGCGCTCGAGTCGTTCGTGAACGTCGCGGCCGGCGCGATCCTGCTCTACAGCCTGTACCTCTCGTCGCAGCCCGCCGATCGCAATCACCCCTACGGCCACGGCAAGGTCGAGTTCTTCTCCGCCGGCGTCGAAGGCACGTTGATCGCGCTCGCGGCCGTGCTGATCGCGATCGAGGCGGTGCGCGCGCTGATCGCGGGTCCGTCGCTGCGCAGCCTCGACCTCGGCCTCGCGCTGGTGAGCGCCGCGGCGGCCGGCAACGCGCTGCTCGGCTGGTACCTGATCCGCGTCGGGCGCAGCGCGCACTCCCTCGCGCTCGTCGCCGACGGCAAACACCTGCTGACGGACGTCGTCACGAGCGCCGGCGTGATCGCCGGCCTCGCGCTGGTGCGCGTCACGGGCAACCCGGTGTTCGATCCGCTGGTCGCGCTCGCCGTCGCCGCGCAGATCCTGTGGACCGGATGGCGGCTCACGCGCCAGGCGGTGGGCGGGCTGATGGACGAGGCCGACCTCGCCACGCTGCGCGCGATGGTCGGCGCGCTCGCGAGCCGGCGGCAGCCCTGGTGGATCGACGCGCACAGCCTGCGCGCGTGGCGGTCGGGACCGGTCGAGCACGTGGACCTGCACCTCGTCGTGCCGCGCTACTTCGACGCCGACCAACTGCACGAGATCGACCGCGAGGTCGAGGACGCGCTGCTCGGCGCGGTCGGCCGGCCGGGCGAGGCCATCGTCCACTTCGACCCGTGCCGGCCGCGCTACTGCAGCGGCTGCGCGATGCCGGCGTGTCCCGTCCGGCAGGCGGCGCTCGAGGCGCAGCGTCCGGTCACGTTCGAGCGCGCGACGCGCGGCGACGAGTCGCTCGACACGGGCGCGCCCGTCCCGCGCGTGCGGGCGGCGGAGTGAGCGGCGAACACGTCTTCGTGTCGATCGGCACGAACCTCGGCGACCGGGCCGGCCACCTCGCGTTCGCGCTGCGGCGGCTCGGCGCGCTGCCGGGCACGCGCCTCGAGGCGCTCTCGCCGGTGTACGAGACGGATCCCGTCGGACCGCCGCCGCAGGGTCCCTATCTCAATGCGGTGGCGTCGCTGCGCACGCGGCTCGCGCCGCGCGCGCTGCTCGCGGCGCTGCTCGGGATCGAGCGCGACGCGGGACGCGACCGCGGCGTCCGCAACGCCGCGCGCACGCTCGACCTCGACGTGCTGCTCTACGGCGACCTCGTGCTCGACGAGCCCGGCCTCGTCGTGCCGCACCCGCGCCTCGCCGAGCGCGCCTTCGTGCTCGAGCCGCTCGCGGCGCTCGCGCCCGCCCGCGTGCACCCGCTGCTCGGCGAGACCATCGCCGCGCTCGCCGAACGCGTGCGCGATCCCGCCGCGGTGCGCCCGTGGCTCGGCGACGACGCCGCCTGGCGCGCGTCGCTCGCGCTGGGATCGACGGGCTGATCTCAGAGCGGCGCGGGCGGCAAGCGCAGCGCGACGGCGGCGCGGTCGCGGCCCGACTCTTCGTGGAGCTCGACGCCGTGGCGCTCGGCGAGCGATCGCAGCGAGCGCGCGACGAGCGCGTCCCAGGACGCCGCGCCGGCCTCGCGCTCCGGCTCGCGCTTCGCTTCGAGCGCGAGCTCGAGCACCACCGCGCCGCCCGCCTCGCGCCGCGCAGCGACGCGCAGCACGCCGCCCGAGCGGACGCCGCGCACCAGCCGGTGCGCGCACAGCAGCACGAGCGGCTCCAGCTCTTCGGTCGCGCCGCGCACGCCGAGCGGCGCGTCCTCGACGTCGCACTCGATCGCGATGCTGCGGCTCACCGTCTCGCGCAGCAGCGGCTCGAGCGCGCCCACCAGCGCGGCGGCGTCGGTCTCGTCGAGCACGGGCCGGCGCCGCTGCACGCGCAGGGCGACCGAGCGCGCGAGGCGCGCGCAGCGCTCGATCTCGCCCTGGATGAGCTGACACGCCTCGGCGACGACCGGGTCGCTCTTGCGCTCGTCGAGCAGGCAGAGCGTCTCGCCCAGGATCGCGGTGAAAGCGTTGTTGAGCGTGTGCGCGGCGCCCATCGTCATCCGCCGCAGCAGCTCCAGGCGAGCGACCTCGTCGAGGACGGGGTCGGGCGCGTCGTCGGTGCGCTGCGCTCGGATCGCGATCTGGCGGGTGGCGTTTCCCATGGGGGCCGGTATCGACGGGGGCGACCGAAACCCTGAGGCGGGCGCCCACATTCCCGACTCAGGACAGCGGTTTTTGGGCTTGCATTTCGTCGCTCCGGGTCGGACAGTCTCGCGATCGGCCCGCGCCCCGAACAGGAATTCCTCCATGGCCAGTCCCGCCGCCGCCCCGATCGCCACCAAAACGCACCCGGAAGCCGTCCTCGCGGCGATCCGCGATGGCTCGCTCGCGTCGTGGGACGTCGAAAAGATCCTGAGCTGGTCGCTCGAAAATTTTCACCCGCGCATCGTCCTGTCGGCGTCGTTCGGGAATCCGGAAGGGATGGTGCTGCTCGATCTGCTCCAGCGGATCGAGCCCGGCGTGCGCGTCTTCACGCTCGACACCGGGCGGCTCCCGCAGGCGACGCACGACCTGATCGACCGCGTGCGCGACCGCTACGGCGTCGCCGTGGAGGTCGTGTTCCCGGAGCCCGCCGACGTCGTGCGGATGGTTCGCCAGCACGGGCAGAACCTGTTCTACGAGTCGGTCGAAAAGCGCCAGCTGTGCTGCCGCATCCGCAAGGTCGAGCCGATGCGGCGCTACTTCGAGACGGCGGGCATCGACGCCTGGATCGCCGGACTGCGGCGCGAGCAGAACGTGACGCGCAGCGACGCGGCGAAGGTCGAGATCGACGAAGCGCACGGCGGCCTGGTGAAGATCAACCCGCTCGTCGACTGGACCCACGAACAGGTGTGGGACTACGTTCGCGCCCACAACGTGCCGGTGAACCGGCTGCACAAGGCGGGCTATCCCTCGGTCGGATGCGACCCGTGCTCGCGCGCGATCCAGCCCGGCGAGGACGTGCGCGCAGGTCGCTGGTGGTGGGAGAACCCCGAGACCAAGGAGTGCGGCATCCACGTCGAGGAGGAGTCGCATGGCTCGGGCATCTGACGGCGAGATCAGCCGGCGCGCCTTCCTCGGCGGCGCCGCGCTCGTGCTGCTGGCGCCGGGCCGCGCGCTCGCGCAGCCCGAGGACACCGTCGAGAGCGCGCGGCCCGGCCTGGTCGCCGAGCTGAAGCGCGTCTTCGAGACGAGCCCGTACGCGTACATCTCGCCGCTCCGGAAGGACGGCAGCGAGAGCACCTGCCACGGCGAGGTGTGGTTCGCGTTCCTCGACGGCTCGGTGGTCGTGAACTCGCGGCGCGGCACGTGGAAGGTGAAGGCGCTCGAGAAGGGCCTCGACCGGGCGCGCCTGTGGATCGGCGATCACGGCCGCTGGAAGCCGATCCTCGGCGGCTCGCGCAACGAAGCGTTCCGCCAGGCGCCGAGCTTCGACGCCACCGCGCGCTTCGAGACCGATCGCACGGTGCTCGACCGCCTGCTCGCGAGCTACGAGACCAAGTACGCGGGCGACTTCGACCGCTGGCGCGAGGACATGCGCACCGGCGTCTTCAGCGGGCAACGCAAGCTCATCCGCTACACGCCGATTTGATGGGGCTCGCCGCTCGCCGTTGGCTCGCTACGCGGGAGGCGCTCCGTTCGAGGGATCGCGCCGGTGCGACCGCGAGCCTTATGGGGGCTCGCCGCTCGCCTGCGGCTCGCTACGCGGGAAACGGGGGCGGAGCTTTGAAGTTGCGTCGAGATTCATTTGCGGGGGTGACATGGCGGTGTTGAGGGGGAAGATCGCGGTCGTGACGGGGGCCGGGCGCGGGATCGGGCGGGAGATCGCGCTCGACTTCGCGCGCAACGGGGCGAAGGTCGTGGTGAACGACCTCGGCGCGGCGGCGGACGGCACGGGCGCGGCGCGCGTCGCGGACGACGTCGTGGCGGAGATCCGCGCGGCCGGCGGCGAGGCGGTCGCCAGCTACGACAGCGTCTCCACGGTCGCGGGCGGCGAGTCGATCTTCCGCACCGCGATCGACGCCTTCGGGGCGCTCGACGTCCTCGTGAACAACGCCGGCATCCTGCGCGACCGCACCATCTTCAAGATGGGCGAGGCCGACTGGGACGCCGTGATCGAGGTGCACCTGAAGGGCCACTACTGCTGCACCGCGCCGTTCGCCCGCTACATCCGCGACACGGGCCGCCGCGGCTGCCGCATCGTCAACTTCTCGTCGGTGTCGGGCCTGTTCGGCAACTTCGGGCAGGCGAACTACGGCGCGGCGAAGGCGGGCATCGCCGGCTTCTCGCGCGTGCTCGCGCTCGAGCTCGCCAAGTACGAAGGCACCGTCAACACGATCTCGCCCGGCGCGGCGACGCGCCTCACGCTGCCCTTGATGGAAGGGCGGGGCGAGGCCGTCCAGGACGACGACTGGACGCGCAGCCCGGCGCAGATCGCGCCGGTCGTGACGTGGCTCGCCTCCGACGCCGCGCGCGATTGGACCGCGCAGATCGTGAACGTGATGCGCGGCACCATCGGCATCATGCAGCAGCCCGCGATCATCCGGTCCTTCACCAGCGATCACCTCTGGACCGCCGGCGACCTCGACTCCGTCATGCCGAAGCTGCTCGACGCCAAGCAGCGCCACGACGAGCGCGCGAAGCTCGAGGGCGCGCCCGAGAAGATCTGAGAGCGGCGCTAGACGACCAGCTTGTGGACCGCCTTGAACTCCGGCGCCTTGGCGTCGACGAGCCACTCGAAGAGCGCGCACTCGCTGGTGGTCGGCACGGCGCCCGAGCCGACGATCTTGCTCCAGCCCGCTTCGTCCTCGAGCGGGAAGCGCGACGTGATCGCGTCGCGCAGGACGTGCACGGCGTGGCCGCGCGCGAGCAGGTCGTGGACGGTCTGGTTCACGCAGACGTGCGTCTCGATGCCGACGATCGCGATCTGGTCGCGGCCGAGGCGTGCGAGCGCCTCGACCACCGCGAGCGCGCCGAGCGCCGAGAACGAGGTCTTCTCGAGGCGCGGCGCGCCGGCGGGCAGCTTCTCGGCGATCTCGGCGCGCGTCGCGCCGACGCCTTTCGGATACTGCTCGGTCACGACGACGGGGATGCCGAGGATGCCGGCCGCCTCGATCGTGCGGCGCGCCGCGGCGATCACGGTCTCCTCGCGGTGCAGCTTGCCGCGGTAGCCCTCCTGCAAGTCGATGACGAGCAGCAGCGAGCGCTCGCGGTCGAGGACGCGATCGTGTCGGGTCAAGGTGCCTCCGTGCAACGCGACGGCAGCGCTGCCGCGCCGCGTCCGCATCCGCGCGGCAGCGCGCCGCGCGACCGGTCCGCGCCCGATCAAGCGCGCCGTCCGATCCGTCGATTCGATCGGGGTGGGCGAGCAGACTACCACGGAGGATCGCATGACCCGTTCGAGTCGGATCCGATGCGCGATGGGGACGGCGGCGTTCGTCGCCGGGATCGCCGCCGCGGCGAGCGCCGCTCCCGCCGGCACGACCGAGAAGGCTGCCGCGCCTGCGACCGCGACGGCGGCCGCGACGACGGCCGACGCCGCCACGTGCGCCGATCCCGCCGTCGAGACCGCCAAGCGCGAAGCCGCGCTCGCCGAGGTCGGCCGCAAGCTCGCGGCCGAGCCGGTCGTGGCGGGCGAGTTCCGGGTGCTGAATCGCGCCGGTCACAACTACGGCGCGGGCCGCGCGCCGGTCGCGCCGCCGCAGCCGCCCGCCGAGCCCGCCGCGAAGCGCTGACCGATCTGCGGATCGCCCCCGCGCCCAATCCCTTTTTTTGACAGCTCCCGCGGCGTCTTCGTAAGCTGGCGGCTCCGCGCGCCGCCCCGGGAGCCCGATGAATCCGACCGCGACCGTGCGCCTGCGCCGCGCCACCGCGGCGCTCGCCCTCGCCTGGGCGCTGCTCGCGTTCGGCGTGTCGATCGCGTTGCGCGTGGATTCGGATCGCACGCTCGGGCCGCCCTTCCTGTTCGAGGGGCTCGCCACCGATCCGTGGCGCATCGCGACGACGTCGCCCGAGGCCGCCGCGGCGGGCGTCGAGCCGGGCGACCGGCTGGTCTCGGTGGACGGCTGGGACAACGGCCCCGCGATCTACCGCTGGACGCGGCTGTTCCGCGCCGACGCCACCAATCAGTATCGGTTCGAGAAGCAGGACGGCAGCCAGCTCACGGCGGTGCTCGCGCCGCGGCGCGCGGCCGACCTCTTCACGCCGGTGCTGTGGGCCGTCGCGATCGGGCTGCCGATCGTCGGCGTCGTCTACCTCGCGATCGGCGCATGGGTGTGGCGGCTGCGGCCCGACCGCGCCTCCACCTGGGCGCTGTTCCTGTTCTGCTGCGTGATGGCGGCGGAGCTGGCGCTGCCGCCGGTGCCGACGCGCTTCGCGTGGTCGATGGTGTGGATCAACATCCCGCTGATCGGCGCCGCGACCTTCCATCTCTTCACGACGTATCCGACCGAGCCGCCGTGGGTGGTGCGCAGCCCGTCGCTGCGCTGGGTTCCGTACGGGATCGGCGCCGCGCTCGGCCTGCTCGCGGCCTCCGAGAGCTTCGTCGGCGTGGAGGTGCCGTTCGCGAAGGCGGTCGCGTTCTGGTTCACGATCGCGATGTCGGTGATCTCGCTCGGGATCGCGGCGGCGGAGCGGCGGCGGCTGCGCGACAGCAAGGCGGCGGGCCGCGCCGACGTGATGCTGCTCGGCGCGGCGATCTCGTTCGTGCCGGCGCTCGTCGCGATCGTGTCGCGCACGCTGCTCGGCACGCGCTTCCCGTGGGTGCTCGGCTTCTTCTCGTTCTTCGTGTTCCCGATGGCGGTGGCGTACGGGATCGTGCGCCGGCAGCTCTTCGAGATCCGCGTGGTCGCGAAGTCGTCGGCCACCTACGGCGCGGTGACGCTCGCGATCACCGGCGTCTACGCCTTCCTGATCACCTTCGCCGACGCCGCCGTGTCGCGCTTCAACATGAACGCGCGCTCGCCGTGGTTCTCGATCGGCTTCCTGTTCTTCGCGATCCTCGCCTTCAATCCGCTGCGCGACCGCATGCAGGCGCTGGTGGACCGCCTCTTCGACCGCGACCACTCGCTCTACCGGCGCGCCGTGCGCGAGATCTCGGAGGCGATGGTGTCGATGCTCTCCACCAAGGAGGTGGTGGACCGCATCCTCGTCGCGCTCACCGAGACGATGGGCGTCGAGCGCGCGATGGTGATGCTCCAAGAGGAGCGCGGGCACCGGCTGGCGTGCGCCGCGTCGCGCGGCGAGTGGGACGACGAGGCGCTCGGCATCCCGATCGCAATCGAGCACCCGATCTGCCGGCGGCTGCTCTCGCGCCGCGACGCGCTCGCGCGCGAGGACTTCGACGAGGAGCCCGACCTCGAGGTGCGCGAGGCGTGCCGCGACGTCTTCGACCAGCTCGAGGTCGAGCTGCTGGTGCCGATCCTGTTCGGCGCGGAGCTGCTCGGCGTGGTCGCGGTCGGCCGCAAGCTCTCGGGCGAGAGCCTCTCCGCCGACGACCGCCAGCTGCTGCGCACGCTCGCCAACCAGTCGTCGATCGCGATCGAGAACGCCAAGGCGTTCGACGAGATCGCGGACTTGAACGCCACGCTCGAGGCGCGCGTCGACGAGCGCACGCGCGAGCTGCACCAGGCGCAGGCGCAGCTCGTGCACGGCGAGAAGATGCGTTCGCTCGGCCAGCTCGTGGCGGGCGTCGCGCACGAGCTGAACAACCCGATCGGCTTCGTGCACGCCAACCTGCAGCTGCTCTCGGAGCACGTGCCCAAGCTGGTCGCGGCGCTGCGCGCGGGGCAGGACACGGCGAAGATCGAGACCAACATCGAGAAGCTGCTCTCGCGCAGCCGCGAGGGCACCGAGCGCGTCAAGCAGATCGTCGCGGACCTGCGCACCTTCTCGCGCATGGACCAGGCGGTGCTGTCGGAGGTCGACCTCAACCGCGAGATCGACCGCGCCCTCACGCTGATGGAGCCGCGCCTGCGCGACGGCGTCGAAGTCGAGCGCGACTACGGCGAGCTGCCCGCGGTGCGCTGCTACGCCGGCCAGCTCAACCAGGTCTTCACCAACCTGCTGATGAACGCCTGCGACGCGCTCGACGGCAAGGGCCGCATCCGCATCAAGACGCGCGCGCGCGCCGGCACGCCGGGGCAGCCGGGCGGCGGCGGCGTGCGGCTCGAGTTCCACGACGACGGCCCCGGCATGTCGCCCGAGGTGCAGGCGCGCGTGTTCGAGCCGTTCTTCACCACCAAGCCGGTCGGGCAGGGCACGGGGCTCGGCCTCTCGATCTCGTACGGCATCATCGAGCGGCACGGCGGCCGCATGCTGGTCGGCTCCGCGCCCGGCGCCGGGACCACCTTCGTGATCGAGCTGCCGCTCGTGGCGAAGACGCTCGGCGAGATTCCGGGAGAGACGGCGTGACGCTCACGACGAACCTCCGCTTCCAGCGCGCGACGGTGGCGCTGGCGCTCCTGTGGGCCGCGGCGGGCTTCGTGCTGGTGATGCGCAGCGTGCTCTTCTACGACGCGTGGACGACGCCGGTGCACACCAGCAACACGCCGGGCCGCGTCAACGTCACCTGGGTCACGCCGGCGGCGACCGCGGCGGGCGTGCGGCCCGGCTTCGAGCTCGTCGCGATCGACGGCGTCCCGTATCTCCAGTGGGGACGCGACGGCCACTGGCGCGAGCTGCGAGCCGGCGTCGCCAACGTCTACACCTTCGAGGACCTCGACGGCCGCAGCCTCGACGTCGCGCTCGAGCCGATGGCCGCGCGGCAGAGTCCGATGCCGCTCGTGCCGTTCTACGTGGCGTCGATCCTGGTGGCGTTCGCGTTCCTCGCGCTCGGCGTGCTGGTGTGGCTGCTGCGGCGCGGGCGCGAGTCGGCGTGGGCGTTCGCGATCTTCTGCGCGGCGGTCGCCGCGCTGCTGTTCTCGTCGTTCGACACCTTCCGCCAGACGCTCGGCTACGAGCGCGTCACGATGAACTTCTACCTGCTCGGCGCGGCGACCTTCCAGCTCTTCAGCACGTATCCGTTCGAGCCGCGCTGGCTGTCGGGGCGGCGCTGGATCCGCGCCGTGCCGTGGCTGCTCGCGGTCGCGGCGCTGCCGCTGCTCGGCTTCGAGGGCCGGCTCGGCTTGCCGTTCTTCGCGGTCGAGGAGGTCGGCTTCGCGCTGCTGATCGCGATCACGCTGTTCTCGCTCGGCGTGCTCGCCGTCGAGCGGCGGCGTCGGCGCGAGGAGGAAGACGTCGCGCGCGCCGACGCGATGCTGCTCGGCGCGTTCGTGTCGTTCCTGCCCGTGCTGGTCGGGATCCTCGCCGAGAGCGTGCTGCGCACCGGCCTGCCGGTCTACTTCGGCCTGATCTGGTTCATCGTGTTCCCGATCTCGGTGGCCTACGGGATCGTGAAGCGCGAACTCTTCGACATCCGCGACCTGGCGCGCTCGTCGGTCGCGTACGGCGCCGCGACGCTCGCCATCACCGGCCTCTACGCGCTCGTCGTCGCGGCCGCGGACGCCGCGCTCCTCAAGCTGCACTGGAACGCGCGCTCGCCGCAGTTCACGATCGTCTTCCTGTTCTTCGCGATCCTGGCGGTGAACCCGTTGCACAAGCGCGTGCAGGCGCTCGTGGACCGCCTGTTCGACCGCGAGCGCGGCCGCGATCGCCAGACCGTGCGCGAGATCTCCGAGGCGATGGTGTCGATGCTCTCGATCCAGGAGATCGTCGAGCGCATCGTGCGCGCGCTCTCGGACGCGATGGGCGTCGAGCGCTCGATGGTGCTGCTGCTCTCCGACGACGAGCGCGCGCTGCGCCCGGAGGCGTGGGGCGGGAGCTGGACGGGCGACGTCGGCGCGTTCGTGCTGCCCACCGAGCACCCGGCCTGCAAGTACCTGTGGATGCGGCGCCAGGAGGTCGGGCGCAGCGACCTCGCCGAGGAGAGCGATCCCGCGATGCGCGCCGCCTGCGAGGCGCTCTTCGACCGGCTCGACGTCGCGCTGCTCGTGCCCGTGCTGTTCGGCGTGGACCTGCTCGGCGTGATCGCGGTGGGCCGCAAGCGTTCGGGCGAGCGCTTCTCGCCCGACGACCGCCAGCTCCTGCTGACGCTCGCCAACCAGTCGTCGATCGCGATCGAGAACGCGCGCGCCTTCGACGAGATCGCCAAGCTGAACGAGACGCTCGAGGCGCGCGTCGAGGAGCGCACGCGCGAGCTGCGCGAGACGCAGCAGCAGCTCATGCAGAGCGAGAAGATGCGCACGCTCGGCCAGCTCGTGGCGGGCGTCGCGCACGAGCTGAACAACCCGATCGGGTTCGTGCACGCCAACCTGAAGCTGCTCGACGAGTACGTCGCCAAGCTCGCGCGCCAGCAGGCGTCGGGCGAGGACACCGGCCGCACGCGCGAGGCGATCCAGAAGCTGCTCGCGCGCAGCCGCGAGGGCACCGAGCGCGTCACCAAGATCGTCGCGGACCTGCGCGCCTTCTCGCGCATGGACCAGGGCGAGCTGGCCGAGGCGGACCTCAACGACGAGATCGAGCGCACGCTCACGCTGATGGAGCCGCGCTGCAAGAACTGCATCCAGATCGAGCGCGACTTCGCGCCGCTGCCGCGCGTGCGCTGCCACGCGGGCCAGCTCAACCAGGTGTTCCTGAACCTGCTGATGAACGCCTGCGACGCGGTCGGCGACCGCGGCCGCATCCGCATCGCGACGCGCGCGCACGGCGGCGCGGTGCGGCTCGAGTTCGAGGACGACGGCCCCGGCATCCCGGCCGAGGTGCGCGACCGCGTCTTCGAGCCCTTCTTCACGACCAAGCCGGTGGGGCAGGGCACCGGCCTCGGGCTCTCGCTCACGCACGGCATCGTCGAGCGCCACGGCGGGCGCATCTGGGTCGAGTCCGACGCGGGCAGCGGCACGCGCTTCGTGATCGAGCTGCCGGTCGCCGGCGCGGCGAGCGCGCTCTCCGCGTAGGACGTGCGCGCTCAGCGTCTCCGCGTTCGCGCACGCCGCGCGGCGACGCCCGCGAGCCCGCTCGCGACCAGCGCGGCCGCGCCCGGCTCGGGCACGAAGAAGCGCCCGTACTCGAGCTCGTCGAGGCCCCACTCGAGATCGGGGAAGTTGCTGCCGCCGCTGATCGAGACCTCGACGATGCGCAGGCCGTCGTCGACGACGAGACCGACGAACTCGGCGCTCGCGCCCGCGTCCGCCGTCTTGTCGAGCGGGCGGATCGAGCCGTAGGGGCCGGTGACGGTGACCATCCACGCGCTCGTCGGATCGCCGGCCATGCCCTCGAGGTCGATGTCGCGGAAGGCGACGTAGTCCACGGGCGCGGCCGAGAAGTCGAGGATCA
>QEVM01000115.1 GCA_003576805.1 Pseudomonadota bacterium
CGCCGAGGCGACCGCGACCGCGCCGGCCTCGGACGCGCCGCCCGTCGCCGCGCTCGCGCCGGAGCCGCTGCCCGAGCGCGAACCAGAACCCGAACCGCTGATCGAGCGCGAGCTCGAGTCCGAGCTCGACGTGGAGCCGCTCGTCGCGGCGCCGCCGGCGGGCGCGGCCGCGCCCGAGACCGCGCCGCCCCGCGCACCCGAACCTCCGCCCGAACCCGAGGACGCCACCTTGCTCGACTTCGTCCGCATGCAGAACCGACTCGATCGCCAGCTCGCCGAGGTCGTAGAGCGCCTCGACGAGATCTCGCGCCGGCTGGCGCGGCTCGAAGCCAGCGGCGGGGCGCAGGTCGAGGAGCTCGCGTCGCACCGCGCCGCGATCACGCGCATCCAGCGCTCGCTGCGTCCGGCCGGCGGCGCGCGTCCCGATCCGGGCGCGCCGCCTCCGCGCCCCGCACCCTGAGCCCGGGCGCGTCGCATTCGAGGGACGCATCTTGGAGGCGTGGCGCGTCAAGTCGGCCGCCGGCCCACCCGAAGCTGCGGTGGGGATCCATGCGCAAACGCATCGTCATCGCCGGCACCTCGCGCGAGGGGCTCGAGCTGCTCCCGCTGCTCGAGGCCAACCCCGAGGTCGAGGTGTGCGCGCTGCTCGCGGCGGACCCCGTGTTCGCGCTCGCCGAGCTGCGCAAGGTGGACCCCGCGACGGCGGGCCGGCTCGCGCGGCGCGTCACCGCCGACGTCGCCGCGGCGCTGCGCGTGCCCGGACTCGCCGCGGTCGTCGACGCCGAGGCGTCGCCGTCGGTGCGCGAGCGGCTCGCGACACTGCGCGGCGTACAGGTTCTGCCGCCCGCGCTGGCGCGGATGCTCTACGCGTTCGGTCCGGCGGACGCGATGAGCAAGCCCGACCTGCTCCAGGCGCTGCGCGAGATCCTCGACTCCTACGACCTCACGCAGGACCGCCGCTCGCTGCTGCGCCTGGTGCTCCAGATCGCCGTCACCGCCACCGGCGCCGACCGCGGCTCGCTGATGCTGTGGGACGAGCGCGAGCGCGCGCTGCGCGTCGAGGTCGCGATCGGCATCGAGGAAGAGGTGATCCCGAAGATCCGCGTGCAGTCCGGCGAGGGCATCGCGGGCCGCGCCTTCGCCGCCGAGCGCTCGATCCTCCTGCACGGCAAGGCCGACCGCACGCGCTTCGAGATCCTGCGCGAGCGCGACGACGTCGAGTCGGCGATCTCGGCGCCGCTCGTGCACGACGGCCGCGTGCTCGGCGTGCTGAACCTCTCGCACGCGCGCAACCAGCACCAGTTCACCGGCGAGGACCAGCTCTTCGTGGACGAGCTCGCGCGCCTCGACGCCCGCATCATCGCGCGTGCCGAGGAGTACCACGGCCTGCTGCGCGAGTCGCAGACGCTGCGCGCGGAAGCCGAGGTGCGCCGGCGGCTGGCGCGCGGCGAGCCGCTCGTCCGCCGACTCACTTCGGTGTGTGCGTCGCTCGCGGGTCTGCTGGGCGGCGGCGTGTGCCAGCTCTACCTGCGCGAGGGCGACACCGAGACCCTGGTGCTGCAGGCCGCGTCGACCCCGCTCGACCCGCTCGCCGTGCGCGAGCGGCTGCGCTTCGGCGAAGGGCTGCCCGGCCGCGCGGCGGCGCTCGGCCGCCCCGTGATCCTGGGCGGCGGCTCCGACGACGCGGGACTGTGCTACGCGGCTCTGCCGCTGGTGCTCGCGGATTCGCTCGTGGGCGTCGTCGCCGTGCAGGGCGAACGCGCGACGGGCGGCGCCGGCTTCGACGTCGAACGCCTGCGCGCGGGCGCCGCGGCGCTCGCGGACGAGCTGGCCGGCGCGCTGCGCAACGCGCGGCTCGAACGCGCCTCGCGGCGCGCCGCCGAGCTGGCGGAGCTGGCCGCGTCGCTCGCGACCTGCACCGACGAGCGCGACGTCGCCGAGCGCGTCACCGCGCGCGCCGTGGCGCTGCTCGAGGCGCAGGACGCCGTGCTGCGCGTGCGCGAGGAGCCGTCCGGCCGCTTCCGCATCGCCGCCTGGAGCGGCGTCGGCGAGTGGCGCAAGGCGGCGCTCGCCGAGCTCGAGCGCAAGCTCGCGACCGACGCGATGCGCGAGCGCCGACTCGTCCGCGTGTCGGATCTCGCGTCCGACCCGCGCTGGTCGGAGCACGCGGTCGGCGTCGGCACCGCGATGATCGCGCCGCTCGTGCGCGACGGCCGGCCCGTCGGCTGCCTCTCCGTGCTCGGCAAGGTCCCCGAGGATCCGCTCCTCGGCGAGCGCTTCGGCGCGGACGACGAGGTGCTGCTCGCACAGCTCGCGCAGCACGCGCAGGTGGCGCTCGCGGGCCTGGTGCGCGCCGAGCGCGGCGACGCGGATCCCGTGACCGGTCTCGCGACGCAGCGCGCGCTGCGCGAGCGCCTGGAGTCGGAGCTGGCGCGCTCGCGGGCGCGGCGGCACGCGCTGGCGCTCGCGCTGCTGCGCATCGAGGGCCTCGATGCGCTGCGCGAGTCGTCGCACGGCGACGTCGTGGAGCGCGTGGCGCTCGCCGTCGCGCAGGCGGTGCGCGCGGCGCTGCGCGACTTCGACGTGGTGGCGCGCCCCGAGCCCTCGCTGTTCGCGGCGCTCGTGCCGGAGCCCGACGGCGAGGTGTCGGCGCTGCTCGCCGCGCTCTACCGCACCGCGCGCGAGGCGCTCGACGCGCAGGGCGATCTCGCGCGCAGCCTCGGCCTGCAGCTCGGCTACGCCGTGTACCCGGCCGACGGCGACGACGCCGACGCGCTCGAGCGCGTCGCGCGCGAGCGGAGGGTCGAGGCGCTGTAGCGCCGCGCGCGCCGTCCGGCCATGCTCGCGCCGGAGGTACGCGTGATGCGAGTGGCGTTGCGGATTCTGTGCGCGGTGTGCGCGGTGTGGACGGCGG
The DNA here is from genome assembly GCA_003576805.1 of Pseudomonadota bacterium. Classification (GTDB taxonomy): domain Bacteria; phylum Myxococcota_A; class UBA9160; order UBA9160; family PR03; genus PR03. The sequence goes on from QEVM01000115.1 coordinate 2,915, forward strand.
GCTGCGCGTCGATGCCCGTCGACACGGAGATCGTGCCGGCGGCGGACGTCGCGCGCTTCTCGACCTTCGCGATGGCGCCGCCCGCGGCCGCGGACGCGTCGGACGGGCTCGACGCCCGCATCCGCGACGAGATCGCGCAGCAGCTCGGCGCACGCGGCTACCTCGTCGCGCCCCCGGACTACGCCGACCTCTCCGTCGACTTCCGCTGGAGCACGGCGGCCAGCGACCGTCGCGTCAACGCGGGCGATCCCGACACCGACTACTACGTGCCCGCCACCGCGCTCGCGACGGAGCTCGCCATCGACATCGCGGAGGGGCGCGCCGGCAAGCGGCTCTGGCGCGGCGTCGGCCGCGCGCGCGTCCAGCCGACGGGGCGGCTCATCACGACGAGCGTCGAGGAGGCCGCCGTGGCGTCGGTGCGCGCGGTCCTCGCGGAGCTGCCGCCCGCGAAGGCGTCGCGCTGAGCCACGAGCCGCGGGCCGCGGCGCCGCGCCGCGCTCACACCTTGAGCGCGGCGCGGAACAGGGAGTCCTCGGGCGCCTGGCGCGGCGGCGCGCGGCGCGCGAGGGCGCGCTCCATCGCCGGCGCGAGCCGCTCCTGCTTGCGGCGCTCGTGCGCGTCGTGGCGCTCGTGGAACTCGGGCATCACCTCGCGCGCGAACAGCTCCATCGACTCGCAGATGTGCTCGTGGCGGTTGGTGCCGGCCTGCATCACGAAGATCATCTGGTCGACGCCGATCGCCTCGTAGCCGCGCAGCAGCGTGCGGATCTGCTCGGGCGTGCCGATCGCGCCGCGCAGCGAGTTCAGCCCGCGCTGCATCATCGTCGCGCCGAGCGGCCCGCCGGTCTGCGCGGCCACGTCGCGGCTGAAGCCGAACAGCGCGCGGTTCTTCTCGAACTCGGCGTGGATGTCGGTCTTCGCCGGACGCTGCGTCCCGAAGATGTAGTAGTGGCCGAGCGAGTAGCCGAAGAAGTGCGCGCCATCGAGGCCGCGGTCGATCGCCGTCTCCTCGTCGGCGTGGCACATCATCGGGATGGTGAGCGCGATGCGCGGGTTCACCGCGAAGCCGGCGGGCACGCACGCCTCCGACTCGATCGTCGCGAAGTAGTCGTCCACCCACTCCTTCGCCTCGTGCGGCTCGATGAAGGAGAAGGAGAGGGCGCCGATGCCTTTCTCGGCGGCGAGGTGGATCGTCTCGCGCCGGCTGCACGCGACCCACAGCGGCGGGTGCGGCTTCTGCAGCGGCTTCGGCACCACGTTGCGCACCGGCATCGACGGGATGTGCTTGCCCTCCCAGCCGGCGAAGGGCGTCTCGACGAACATGCGCGTCACCGCGTCGAGCGCCTCGCGCCACTGGTCGCGCTTGCCGTCGCGGTCGACGCCGAAGGCGTCGAGCTCGGCCGACGACGACGTCTCGCCCGTGCCGAACTCGACGCGCCCGTCGGAGACGAGGTCGAGGTTCGCGATGCGTTCGGCGACGCGGAACGGGTGGTTGTACTGGTGCGGCAGCGCGACGATGCCGTGGCCGAGGCGGATCCGCTCGGTGCGCTGCGACGCCGCCGCGAGGAATACCTCCGGCGCGGAGGAGTGGCTGTACTCCTCCAGGAAGTGGTGCTCGACCTCCCACACGCACTCGAAGCCGAGCCGGTCGGCGAGCTCGATCTGGTCGAGCGCGTTCTTGAACAGCGCGTGCTCGTCGCCCTCGTGCCAGGGCTTCGGGAGCTGGTGCTCGTAGAAGACGCCGAACTTCATCTGGACTCTCCTGGGCGCGTCACTCGGTGGTGTCGTCGAAGAGGTGGAACAGGCGCGGGCGGCCCTGCGCTTCGCGGAGCGCGAGGCCGAGGCGGCGGCTCGCGAGCAGCAGCGCGCGCGCGCGCGTGCCGGGCCAGGGCTGCGGCAGCAGCTCGGCGGGCAGCAGCGGGTCGGCGTCGAAGCAGGGCGAGAACGCGATCGCCATCGCGAGGGCGCCCGGCAGGAAGGCGGCGTCGGGCAGCGCCTCGCGGCGCGCGCGCATCGCTTCGAGCGCCGGCAGCAGCGGCGCGTAGTGATCCGCGAACGCCGCGTAGCGCGCCGCCAGCTCGCCCGTCCGCCAGAGCCGGCGCGCGATCTCGCGCGGCTCGCGCACGCCGCCGACGCAGAGGTCGTCGCTGGCCGACGTCGTGACGCAGCCCTCGACGCGCAGCGCCTTCGCGGCCTCGGCGACCGTCGCCTCCCACGCGTGCGGCGAGACCCACAGCCCTCCCTGGATCGGCGCGCCGCCCGCGACGCGCAGCCGCTCGCGGAAGCCGTCGCGCGCCGCGCGCTCGGACTCCGGCACCGCGAACGCGACGAGGTGCCAGCGCCCGTCCCACGGCGCCGCGCCGCGGTCGAGCGCGTAGGCGCGCCGCAGCCGTTCGCGCTGCGCGCCGAGCGCGGCCAGCGCCGCCGGCGTCGCGCGGTAGCACGCGGTGCGGCCGGCGCCGTCGCGTTCGAAGGCGCCCTCGGCGACCAGCCGGCGCAGGCACGAGCGGAGCTGCTCGGGGCGCGATCCGCACGCCGCCGCGACCGGCAGCAGCTCCTCCATCCTGAGCGCGCCGTCGGCGCCGGTCATGCCGAGGATCAGCATGCGGGTCGGGATCTCGACGGTCGGATTCGGCACGACCGTTTTCTATCACGACCGGAACATCCCGAGCAAACCCCCGTTGCGACCGCCGCGCGCCGGCGGTTCGATCGCGACATGCCCCGAGCCAGCGCCTGCGCGTGGGTCGTCGTGGCGGCCCTCGCCGCTGGGGAGGCGAGGGCGTCGGCGCCGCCCGAAGCCCTCGCCGCCGCGGTCGCGGTCGCGCGCAGCGTCCGGTCCGACGTCGAGTGGCTCGCCGCGGACGCGCTCGAGGGGCGCGGCAGCGAGACGGCCGGCGCGTTCGCGGCGGAAGAGCTCTTGATCGACGCGCTGGCGGAGATCGGTCCGGGGCTCGACGCCGCACGCGGCGGCCGCGACGCCTACCGCCAGGACTTCGAGGACGTGCGCACGAACCTGCTCGCGGTCGTGCCCGGCTCGCAGAAGCCGGAGGAGTACGTGCTGGTCGGCGCCCACTACGACCATCTGCCGCTCCTCGCGTGCCCCGGCGACGACGCCGTCTGCAACGGCGCCACCGACAACGCGACCGGCGTGGCGATCGCGCTCGCGATCGGCCGGGCGCTGCGCGCGCTGCCCGAGCCGCCCGCGCGCTCGGTGGTGATCGCGCTGTGGGACGGCGAGGAGGTCGGGCTGCTCGGCTCGCGACACTTCGCCGCGTCGCCGCTGGTGCCGCTCGCCGACGTCGTCGCCAACGTGAACTTCGACATCCAGGGCGCCGCGATCACGCCGAGCGGGCGGCGCTTCAGCTTCGCGGTGGGCGCCGAGAGCGGCGGTCCGCTGCTCGCCGCGCTGACGGACCAGGCGATCGCCGCGACCGCGCTGGGCACGCGGCGGCTCTCGCTCACGTTCGGACAGGGCCGCAGCGACTACGAGTCGTTCCGCACGCGGCGCGTGCCGTTCGTGTTCTTCACCGACGCGACCAACGCCTGCTACCACACGGCGGGCGACGAGGTCGGGATCGTCCACTTCGACAAGCTCGCGGACCAGGCGGAGATCGGGTTCCGACTCGTGCTCGCGCTCGCCGAGTCGGACGAGCGGCCGGCGTTCACGCCCGCGGCAGTGATCGACCGCTACGAGGACGTCGTCGTGCTCTCCGAGCTGTTCACGCGCTGGCTGGACGACCTCGAGCACGTCTACCCGTGGTGGCAGGACGAGCTGACGTCGCTCGAGCGCGAGGCGCGCGAGGCGGTCGAGGCCGGGCCCGACGCGTTCACGCCGGCCACCGCGCTGGTGCTCGCGCAGCGCGCGCTCGGCGTCGCGACCTCCGGCTATCCGTGCGATCCGCTGCTGCTCCCCGAGCCCGGCGCGGCGCTCGGCGCGGGCGCCGCCGCGCTGGCGCTCGCGGCGTCGCGGCGCCGCGTTCAGAGCGGCTCGAAGGCGGCGCCGCGGCGTCCGAAGTCGCACGCGTCCGGCCACAGCATCTCCGCGTAGATCTCGAGCGTCTCGGCGATGCGCGGGCCCGGGCGGTTGAAGTGCAGGAAGCCGTCGGCGAGGAAGGCGCGGCCCTCGCGCACCGCGCGCAGCGCGGCGAACGCCGGCTGCGACGCCAGCGCCGGCAGCTCGGCGCGGCCGCGCGGGAGATCGAATCCGCACGGCGCGACGACGAGCACGTCGGGATCGAGCGCCGTCAGCTCGTCCAGCGACGACCACGCCGCGTCGTGCCCGCCGCGGCCGAGCACCGACTCGCCGCCCGCGCGCTCGATCAGCTCGGGCAGCCAGTTGCCCGCGCCCATCACGGGATCGATCCACTCGAGCGACGCGACGCGCGGCCGGCGCCCGCTGCGCTCGGCGTGTGCGCGCGTGATCGCCGAGATCGTTTCGATCCGCTCCTGCTCGCGCGCGCGCAGCGCGGCGCCGCGCGCCGGCACGCCGCACGCGTCGGCGACGCGCACGACGTCGCCCAGCACGTCGGCGAGCGCGTTCGGCGCGACCGACACGATGCGCGGCGCGGCGCCGATCCACTCGCACGCCGCCGCTTCCAGGTCCGCCGGCGTCACCGCGCACACGTCGCACTGCGTCTGCGTGAGGACGATCGTCGGGCGCAGCGCGCGCACGCGCTCGGCGTCCACGCGGTAGACCGAGAGACCCTCGCGCACCAGCTCCTTCACGCGGCGGTCGATGGCGCGGCTCGGCGCGTGCACGTCGAGCTTCGGCGCGGTCACGACGGGAAGCCGTTCCACGCCCGCCGGCAGCGTGCACTCGTGCGAGCGCCCGACGAGCTGATCGGCGAGTCCGAGCGCGCCGGCGATCTCGGTCGTGCTCGGCAGCAGCGAGAGGATGCGGTGGGCGTCCATGCGGCGCAGACTAGCCCGATGCCGCTGCCCGATGCGGAGGTCGCGCGCCTCCTCGACACCTGGCCGGTCGCGCGGCTCGCGACGCTGCGGCCGGACGGGCGGCCGCACCTCGTGCCGATCGTGTTCGCGCGCGCCGCGGGCGCGCTGTGGTCGCCGATCGACGGCAAGCCGAAGGCGGGCGGGACGCCGGCGCGCGTGCGCAACGTCGCGCGCGATCCGCGCGTCGCGCTGCTGCTCGACGCGTACGAGGCGGACTGGCGGCAGCTCTGGTGGGTGCGCGTCGACGGCGCGGCGTCGCTCGTCGCGGGCGACGCCGCGGCCGAGGCCGCGCTGCGCGCGAAGTACCCGCAGTACCGCGACGTCCCGCTCTACGCCGGCGCGCCGCTCTTGATCCGCATCGAGCCGAGCGCCGTCGCGAGCTGGAGCCCCGCGCGCTGACCGCGCGCTACCGTCGGCACATGGATCTGCCCGGCTTCCGCCAAGACGGTCCCCAGCTCTCCAACCAGTACGAGGACGACGCGCTGCTGCGCAGCTTCCTGCGCCGCCACTTCGATCCCGATGCGCTGCGCGACGTCGAGCCGTCGCTCGCCGCGATGGGCGAAGCGGCCGCCGGCCGGCTGCTCGCGCTCGCGCACGAGCACCGGCTCGCCGAGCCCGAGCACGTGCCGTTCGACGCCTGGGGACGCCGCGTGGACGAGGTGCGCGTGGGCGCCGCGTGGCGCGAGTACGCGCGCGTCGCGGCCGAGCAGGGCCTCATCGCGACCGCCTACGAGCGCAAGCACGGCCGCTTCTCGCGCGTGCACCAGTTCGCGCTCGCCTACCTGTTCCATCCGTCGAGCCAGGTCTACACCTGCCCGCTCGCGATGACCGACGGCTGCGCGCGCACGCTCGAGGTGCTCGGCGGCGGACTCGGCGCGACGCGCGACCGCGTGCTCGGCCACCTCGTCTCGCGCGATCCCGAGCAGGCGTGGACGTCGGGCCAGTGGATGACGGAGCGCACCGGCGGCTCCGACGTCGGCCTCTCGGAGACCGTCGCGCGGCCCGCGGCCGACGGCTCCTTCACGCTGCACGGCGTCAAGTGGTTCACGTCGGCCGTGAGCTCGCAGGTCGCGCTGACGCTGGCGCGGCCCGAGGGCGCCGGGCCGGGCGGCAAGGGGCTCGCGCTGTTCCTGGTCGAGCTGCGCGACGACGCCGGCCGGCTCCGCAACATCACGGTGTTGCGGCTCAAGGACAAGCTCGGCACGCGCAACCTGCCGACCGCCGAGCTGCTGCTCGACGGCACGCCGGCGCTGCCCGTCGCCGGCCTCTCCGACGGCGTTCGCAACATGGGCACGATGCTGAATCTCACGCGCACCTGGAACGCGGTGTGCGCCGCCGCGACGCTGCGGCGCGGGCTCGCGCTCGCGCGCGACTACGCGCGGCGGCGCGTCGCGTTCGGCGCGACGCTCGCCGAGAAGCCGCTGCACCTCGAGACGCTCGCCGACCTCGCCGCGGAGCACGAGGCGTCGTTCCTGCTCACCTTCTTCGCGGTCGAGCTGCTCGGCCGCCAGGAGGCGGGCGAACTCGACGCGCGCGGCGAGGCGCTGCTGCGGCTGGTGCAGCCGATCGCCAAGCTGACGACGGGACGCCAGACGGTGGCGGGCGCCAGCGAGGTGCTCGAAGCGTTCGGCGGCGCGGGCTACCTCGAGGACACCGGGCTGCCGCAGCTCCTGCGCGACGGCCAGGTGCTCTCGATCTGGGAGGGCACGACCAACGTGCTCGCGCTCGAGGCGTATCGCGCGATCGTGCGCGCCGACGCGCTGCCGGTCGCGCTCGAGGAGATCCGCCGCCGCGCCGAGGCCGCCGACCACGCGTCGCTGCGCAAGCCGAGCGGCGTCGCGCTGCGCACCGCCGACCATCTCGAGTCGTGGTGGGCGGACGGCGCGGCGCGCGGCGGCTGGCTGCACGAGGCCGGCGCGCGCCGCTTCGCGCTGACGCTCGGCCGCACGCTCGCGCTCGCGCTGCTCGTCGAGCACGCCGACTGGGCGCTCGCCAACGAGTCCGACGCGCGCAGCGCCGAGGCGGCGGTCCGCTTCGCGCGCCTCGGCGTCGATCGCCTCGTCGACGTCGCGCACCCGCCGGAGGCGACGGCGCGCCTCGCGCTCGGCGAGCGCCTCGCCCCGGACGGCGACGCGTGAACGTCGCTTTCCTGTGTCTCGGCGCGATGGGCGCGCCGATGGCGGGGCACCTGGCGGCTGCGGGACACGCAGTGGCGGTCTGGAACCGCGACGCCGCCAAGGCGCGCGCCTGGACGCAGCGCCACGGCGGCACGGCGGCGGAGACGCCCGCCGCGGCGGCGCGCGGCGCCGCCGTCGTGTTCGCGTGCACCGGCGACGACGCCGCGCTGCGCGCGATCACGCTGGGCGAGGACGGCGCGTTCGCCGCGATGGAGCGCGGCGAGGTGTTCGTCGATCACACGACCGTGTCGGCGACGGTGACGCGCGAGCTCGCCGAGGCGGCGGCCGCGCGCGGCGTCGCGTTCGTCGACGCGCCGGTCTCGGGCGGCGAGGAGGGCGCCAAGCGCGGCCAGCTCACCGTGATGGCGGGCGGCGACGCCGCGGCGTTCGCGCAGGTCGAGCCGCTGCTCGCGTGCTACGCGAAGAAGGCGGTGCGACTCGGGCCGCCCGGCGCGGGCCAGCTCGCGAAGATGGTGAACCAGATCTGCATCGCGGGGCTGGTGGAGGCGCTCGCGGAAGGCCTCCACTTCGCGGAGCGCGCGGGCCTCGATCCGCGCGCCGTCTTCGACGTGCTCTCCGCCGGCGCCGCCGGCTCGTGGCAGATGGCGAACCGCACGCCGACGATGATCGAGCGCCGCTTCGACTTCGGCTTCGCGGTCGACTGGATGCGCAAGGACCTCGGCATCGCGCTCGACGAGGCGCGCCGCCGCGGCGCGCGCCTGCCCGTGACGGCGCTCGTCGACCAGCTCTACGCGGAGCTCGCCGCGCGCGGCCGCGGCCGGCTCGACACCTCGAGCCTCGTCACGCTCTTCGACTGAGCCGCTCGTCTACGGGTGCAGGCCGCTCGGGCCGGGCGGGAAGAAGAGCCGGTAGCTGGCGATGCCGGCGTCGTCGTCGTCCACGTCGCCGTCGCCGTCGAGATCCTGGTGTTGGTCGTAGCCGCCGCCCTGCACGGTGAGCTGGATGCGCTCCAGGTCGCCGCGCGCGGAGGGCGGCGTCACGACGCCCCACGACGTCGTCACCACGCCGTCGCCGTTCAGGTCCGCGTCGCACAGGTTCCCGTAGCCGTCGCCGTCGGTGTCGCGTTGGTTCGCGTTGGCGAGGTCGCGGCAGTTGTCGGAGGCGTCCGCGACGCCGTCGCCGTCGGCGTCGGCGCTCGGCAGCAGGAACCACGACGTCACCATCAGCGGGTCGCCGACCCACACGTTCATCCACGACAGGTACGGGACGGCGCGCCAGTAGGCCTCGATCGCGCGGGCGCCGCCGAAGTAGTGGCGGAACAGGACCGGCGCGCGCGCGAGGCCGAAGGCGTACGGCTCCCACGTGCTGCCCGCGACGCCCGCCGCGCCGAGCCGCACGAGGTCCGCGGACAGCGACTGGCCGTAGATCGGCGGCGACACGAAGCTGCGTGCGCTGGTGCTGACCAGGTCGGCGGCGATCGAGCGCGGCGTGAACGCGCCCGGGTAGACGTTGCCGCCGACCGTGCCGTAGTAGGGCGCGCCCGGGTTGGCGTTGTCGTTGCTGCCCCAGGACGCGTAACCGACGAGACCGCTCGCGTTCGAGACGAAGGTGCTCGCGGTGTCGTTCTGCACCGAGACGCCGAGCGCGCCGAGCAGGCTCGCGACCGGGTTCAGCCAGAGCGCGTTCGCGGCGCGCAGTCCCGGCGCCTGCGTCGGGTTCTGGTCGACGAGCACGCTGCCGGCGGGCAGCGCCGTCTGCGCGCGGTCGATCAGCGCCTTCACGTCGGTCGGGATGCCGGTGCCCGCGTCGAGCGGGGTCTGGTAGCCCGTGAGGCGCGCGACCAGATACCGGAGCGGCGTGCTCGGGTTGGCGGCGCGCCAGCTCGCGAACGGCAGGTCCGAGTCGTAGTACGGATTGCGCGCCTGGCCGGTCGCGCCGATGCCGCCGGCGCCGGGCAGCGTCGAGAACAGCACCGCCAGCTCGGCGTCGACGGACGCGCGCGCGCAGTCGCGCAGGTACTGCGCGTACGAGAGCAGGCACGTCGACGGCGTGCTCGCCGACGGCGAGAAGCGCAGCGGCACGCCCGACGCGATCACGATGTACTGGATCTGGTCGACGAGCCCGTTGCTCACCAGGAAGTTCTGGATCGGCGTGCGGATCTGCGCGTCGAAGGTCGCCTGCGAGACGACCGTCTCCTGCACCGAGTTGCCGAGGTTCGGGTCCGCGAGCGGGACGTTGAGCGTGACGACGTTGGCCGCGGGGACGTTGCGGCGCTGCCGGTAGTAATCGCCGATCGCGACCGACAGCGGGCTCGCGCCGTTCACCACGATCAGCACTTCGGGGCGCAGCGGCTTGCGCGCGCGCGCGCCGCACGTGCCGATCGCGAGCAGCGCCACCAGAGAGAGCAGCAGCGTGGACGATGTCCGACGAGCCGTTCCAGCACCCATGGCGCCGCATTCTAAACGCAGCGGGCCGCTTCGGTCGAAGCTTTTCGGCAGGCGGTTAGAATGCACCTTCCGTCCCCATCCCCGCAGGCGAGTCGCAGAAGGAGAGATCGGCGTGGCCGAGTTCGTCTACACGTTGCAGGACCTCCGCAAGGTCGTCGGAACCGACCGCGTCATCCTCGACGGCATCACGCTGGCCTTCCTGCCCGGCGCCAAGATCGGCGTCGTCGGCCCCAACGGCACCGGCAAGAGCTCGCTGCTGCGCATCCTCGCCGGCGAGGACAAGGAGTTCCTCGGCGAGGCGCGCCCGCAGCCCGGCATCAAGATCGGCTTCCTCTCGCAGGAGCCCCAGCTCGATCCCGCCAAGGACGTGCTCGGCAACGTCGAGGAGGGGCTCGCCGAGATTCGCGATCTCATGCAGCGCTTCGAGGCGATCTCCGCGCGCTTCGCGGAGGAGATGAGTGACGACGAGATGAACGCGCTGCTCGAGGAGCAGGGCAAGCTGCAGGACGCGATCGACGCGGCGCAGGGCTGGGAGCTCGAGCGCAAGCTCGAGGTCGCGATGGACGCGCTGCGCTGCCCGCCCGGCGACGCGAAGGTGGACACGCTCTCGGGCGGCGAGCGCCGCCGCGTCGCGCTGTGCCGACTGCTGCTCCAGCAGCCCGACCTCTTGCTGCTCGACGAGCCCACCAACCATCTCGACGCCGAGTCGGTCGCGTGGCTCGAGCGACACTTGCAGGAGTATCCCGGGACGGTGATCGCGGTGACGCACGACCGCTACTTCCTCGACAACGTCGCCGAGTGGATCCTCGAGCTCGACCGCGGCGGCTATTACCCGTTCAAGGGCAACTACTCGTCGTGGCTCGAGCAGAAGCAGGCGCGGCTCGCGAGCGAGGAGAAGAAGGCGGGCGCGCGCCAGCGCACGCTGCAGCGCGAGCTCGAGTGGGTGCGCATGTCGCCGCGCGCGCGCCAGGCGAAGAGCAAGGCCCGCCTGCGCGCCTACGAGGAGCTGCGCGCCGAGGAGGAGTCGCGCATCCCGGAGACGGTCGAGATCTCGATCCCGCCCGGCCCGCGCCTCGGCGACGTCGTGATCGAGGCCGACCACCTCGTGAAGGGCTTCGGCGACCGGCTCCTGATCGACGACCTCAGCTTCAAGCTGCCGCCCGGCGGCATCGTGGGCGTGATCGGCCCGAACGGCGCCGGCAAGACGACGCTCTTCCGCATGTTCGTCGGCGAGGAGAAGCCGGACGGAGGCAGCATCCGGCTCGGCGACACCGTGTCGCTCGCCTACGTCGACCAGAGCCGCGACGCGCTCGACGCCAAGAAGACGGTCTGGCAGGAGGTGTCGGGCGGCGACGAGCAGATCAAGGTGGGGCGCCGCGAGATCTCGTCGCGCGCGTACCTCTCGTCGTTCGGCTTCAAGGGCCCCGAGCAGCAGAAGCTGGTCGGCTCGCTCTCGGGCGGCGAGCGCAACCGGCTGCATCTCTCGAAGCTGCTGCGCAGCGGCGGCAACGTGCTGCTCCTCGACGAGCCGACCAACGACCTCGACGTCGACACGCTGCGCGCGCTCGAAGAGGCGCTGCTCGGCTTCTCCGGCTGCGTCGTCGTGATCAGCCACGACCGCTGGTTCCTCGACCGCATCGCGACGCACATCCTCGCCTTCGAGGGCGACAGCCACGTCGAGTGGTTCGAGGGCAACTTCGAGGAGTACGAGGCGGACCGAAAGCGCCGCCTCGGCGCCGACGCGGACCAGCCGCACCGGATCCGGTACAAGAACATCCACGCGTAGAGGCGCACCAGCGCCGCGGCTGGCTTCCCGCGATCGTCGCAGACGTCGCTCTTGCACCGACCCGCACACACCCGGTACAACGGGCTCGTCACGCGCGGGGTGCTGCAATGTTCGTCGGGATTCGGCTCGTTTTGTGGATCGTGTGTGCCGCGCTCTTCCACGCCGTGCCGTCGCACGCCGGCCCGACCGGCTGCATCCACGTCTGGCGCGGCTACAGAGCGTCGTACCCGTGTAGCGTCGATCCCCAGTGCGACGGACCGGGCGGCACGCAGTGCCTGCTCGGCGAGTACAACTACACGTATCCGTGGCAGCGGCTCGATTGCGAGACGCTCGAGCCGACGAACAGTTGCAGCAGCGAGGAGGAGATCGCGGCCTACCAGGCGTGGGTCGAGGCGAGCGTGCCGAAGCAGGGCACCGGCGAGTCGTGCGAGAACCCTTGGTCGGGGGTCTTCGTCGGCTGCAATCCGAAGCCGGAGCCGAAGAGCTGCACGGACCCGCTGCGCCACGCGGTGAACGAC
>QEVM01000397.1 GCA_003576805.1 Pseudomonadota bacterium
GGCCGCGGCGCGTGCGCCGCGCCGCACCGCGGACCGCGTCGCCGCGGCGGCGCGCGCCGTCTCCGACGCCGTCGACGCGGGGCTGCGCGTCTCGCCCGCCACGCAGCTCAACCGCCCGATCGGGCCGCACCGGCGCGTCGAGTGGCTCGCGCTCGAGCTGGCGCAGGTGAAGGACGTGAAGAACCGGCTCGGCGGCACCGTGAACGACGTCGTGCTCGCGACGGTCGCGGGCGCGCTCCACCGCTTCCTCGGCGGCCGCGGCGAGCTGCGCGCGCGTCTCGACTACCGCATCGTGATCCCCGTCAACCTGCGGCCCCCGGGCGACACGAGCGCGCGCGGCAACTCCGTGTCGGCGCGCTTCCTGTCGCTGCCGATCGCGGACGCGAGCCCGCTGCGGCGCCACCGCAGCATCCGCAGCGCGACCGAGCGCACCAAGGAGGCGCGCGCGGCCGAGGGCATCCAGCTGCTGACGCGGCTCGCCGACGGCGCGGTCGCCGCCATGCCGCTGCTGCGCTTCGGCGGCTCGCTGATCTCGTGGCTGCGCCCGTACAACCTGATCGTGACCAACGTGCCCGGCCCGCAGATGCCGCTCTTCATGCTGGGCGCGCGGCTGCACGAGCTGCTGCCGATGCTGCCGCTCTTCGACGCCCAGGGCCTCGGCGTCGCGGCGCTCAGCTACTGCGGGCGGCTCGGCGTCGGGCTGATCGCCGACCGCGAGCTCGCGCCCGACCTCGCGACGCTGCGCGAGGCGTTCGAGGCGTCGTTCGAGGAGCTGTGCGACGCGGCGCGCTCGCGCCGACACACTGCGGCGTAGATCCCGGCGGACATGACCCGCGTCATACGCGGCGCCGCGCCGGCATGCGATGCTCGCGCTTCTCCGCGGAGGCTCCATGCGCGAGCCGTCCTCCGATCCGCCGCCCCGCTACTGGATCGAACGCGCGCCGCACGGCTACCGCGTCGTCGGGCCCGCCCTGCTGATCTGGGAGCCGACGCTCGGCGAGGCGCAGGAGCGCCGCGACGAGATCGAGGGCGGCGTCGCGCGCTGGCGCGCCGCGGCGCCGCGTCCGCTCGCGTGCGAGGCGCCGCTGCGCCGGCCGGTGTACGGCCCGATCGCGTCGCGCCGGCTCGGGCGCTCGCTCGGCGTGGACCTCTCGCCGCCCGGCCGCCGCGCGTGCAGCTTCGACTGCGTCTACTGCTCGTGGAGCCGCCTGCCCGCGGCCGCCGCCGGCTCCGGCTGGCCCGAGCCGCGCGCCGTCGCCGCCGCGCTCGCCGAAGCGCTGCGCTGCGAGCGCGAGCTCGACTCGATCACGATCAGCGGGCACGGCGAGCCGACGCTGCACCCGCGCTTCGCCGAGACGGTGGACGCGGTGCTCGCGGTGGTCGAGCAGTCCGGCTGCAGCGTCCCCGTTCGCATCCTCACCAACGGCACCGAGGCCGCGCGCGAGCCGGTGCGGCGCGCGCTCGACCGGCTCGACGAGCGGATCGTGAAGCTCGACGCCGACACGCACCGCGTGGGCCGCCCGCGCGCGCTGCGCGCCGTCGCGCTGCGCCCGCTCGCGCTCGCCGCGCTGCGCGACGTCACCGTGCAGGCCTGCTTCATCGGCGGCGCCGCGACCAACGCGCTGCCCGCCAGCGTCGCCGCGTGGTCCGACGCCGTCGCGGCCGCCGCGCCGCGCGCCGTCCAGATCTACAGCATCGACCGCCAGCCCGCGGCCTGCGATGTCCTGCCGCTCGGTGCGCGCCAGCTCGAGGAGATCGCCTGCGCGCTGCGCGCACGCACCGGGATCGAGGCGCGCGTGTTCGGCTGAGCGCGGGTCGCGCCCGGCGCGCCGCCGCCGCGGCGAGCTTCCCTCCGCGCTCCGGACGCGTCACGCTGCGGGCGTGGCGCGCGTACTCCTCGCCGACGTCGAGCGCGCGTTGCGCGCGCGCGGGCTCGCGCCGCGCGGCGCGTTTCATCCCGCGCCCGGCGACGCGGTGCCG
>QEVM01000398.1 GCA_003576805.1 Pseudomonadota bacterium
GGCGTCGGGCGCAGCGGCCCGGGCGGCGCGCCCGCCGGCGCCGCGACCGGCGCGGGCGCCGCCGCGTCGTGCGCGTGGTCGTCGCTGCGCACGACGCCGCCGCTCGACTTCTCCCAGGCGCGCATCTCGAAGTAGACCGCGACGCTGCCCGCGGCCTGCGACGACGCGCCGTGCGTCGCGAACTGCGGATCGCCCGCGAGGCAGACCGAGCACGCCGCCGCGCCGCGCGCGCCGAGCACGGCGGCGGCGAGCAGTGCGACGCGAAGCGGACGCGCGCGGGGGGACACGTTTCCAATCCTAGGGGCGGGCGCGCGCCGCCTCCGCCCGCCCGGGTGCGGTGAGATGTCGCAGCCGCGCGCGGCGTCAGGCGTCCTCGAAGCGCGGCGGCCGCTTCTCGAGGAACGCGGCGACGCCCTCGCGGAAGTCGCGCGTGCGCGCCGTCAGGATCTGGTTGCGGTCCTCCATCGCGATCACCTGCTCGAGGCTGCCGGCGTCGATCGCATGCTTGAGGCAGTCCTTGGTGAGCCGCAGCGCGACCGGCGAGTTGCGCAGCATCGACTGCGCCAGCGCGCGCGCGCAGGCGTCGAGCTCGGCGTCGGGCACGACACGCGACACCAGGCCGGTGCGCTCGGCGCGCGCGGCGTCGATGAAGTCGCCCGTGAGCAGCAGCTCCGAGGCGACCGACGCGCCGACGATGCGCGGCAGGAAGTACGACACGCCGACGTCGCAGGCGCTCAGCCCGAGCCGGATGAACGCCGCGTTCATGCGCGCGCTCTCGCCGGCGACGCGCACGTCGGCGGCCAGCGCGATCGCGAAGCCGCCGCCCGACGCGGCGCCGCGCACCGCCGCGACGATCGGCTGCGGCGCGCGCCGCATCAGCATCATCAGCTCGCTGATGTGGCGCTGCATGCGCAGGCCGGCCTGCACCGAGCCGCCCGCCGCGCCGTCTCCGGACGCCGCCTCCTTCAGGTCGAGCCCCGCGCAGAAGGCGCGGCCGGCGCCGCGCACGACGACGACGCGCGTTGCGGCGTCGTCGCCGACGTTCCAGAAGAAGTCGCGCAGCTCGTCCACCATCCGGCGCGACAGCGCGTTCAGCGCGTCCGGCCGGTTCAGCGTCAGCCAGGTGCAGTGCCCTTCGCGTTCGACGGCGAGCGTCTCGTACATCGGAATCGGTCTCCCCGGACGATCTCGTCCCACAGCGCCTGCGAACCCGGATCGACGCGCAGCGGGACGAGCTGATCGCGGCGCACGAGCTCGAGCTGGACGTCGCGGCCGAGCGGAGCGGCGGCGCAGTCGGGCACGAGCACGGTGTCGCGCGGAACGAAGAGCGCGGCGAGCGCCAGCGGCAGGCGCGTCGGCCGCGCGCCCGGCGCGTGCTGCGCAGACGCCAGGCGCGGCAGTGCGCGCGACACCACCGCGACGAGCGGTCCGGGCAGCGGCGGCGGCACGGCCACCATCACCGCCGACGTCAGCGCGACCCAGGCGCCGAGCCACGCGCCGGTGCGCGGTCCGATGCGCGCGCCGAGCGCCTCGACGAGCGCCGCGCAGCCGATCGCGGCGATCGGCGCCCACGGCATCAGGTAACGGCCCTCGTGCCAGTTGAAGCGCACGTAGAAGACGAGCGCGCCGGCGAGCCCGAGCAGCGCGCCCGCGACGACGCGCCGCGCGGCGGCGTCGAAGCGCGGCGCGCGCAGCAGGTACGCGACGCCGGCCGCGCCGAGCAGCGCGACGGGCAGCGCGTGCAGGTCGCTGGTGTCGCCGAACGCGTGCCCGAAGAACTCGCTGCGCACGCCGGCGAGCTGCCCGAGATAGAACGGGACGTTCTCGGCGCCGCCGAAGGCGTGCTCCCACGAGAAGAACGCCGACTCGTCGAGCCAGTAGTCGTAGCCGGTGCGGAGCGGCGAGCCGTAGACGCGCGCGTGATGGGCGGCGAGCGCCGCGTGCGGCGCGGCGCCGAGCGCGCACGCCGCCGCGAGCGC
>QEVM01000399.1 GCA_003576805.1 Pseudomonadota bacterium
GCCGTCGCGGTCCACCGCGGCGACGCGCGCGCCCTCGCGCGCGAGGCGGCGCGCCGTCGCGGCGCCGATCCCGCTCGCCGCGCCGGTCACCAGCGCGGTGCGTCCCTGGAAGCGCTGGTCCATGCGCGTCTCCTCTCGCGGTTCCCGGCCGGACGCCCGCATGCTACCCCGGGCGACGGGAGCGCGAGGCCGGGCGAGTCCGGCCGCGCCGCGCCGGAGGCCCCGCGATGAGCCGCATCTTCGGAGAGATCCGCCAGAACGGGTACGTGGTGCGCGACATCGAAGCCGCGCTCCGCCACTGGGTCGAGGTGCTCGGCGTCGGCCCGTGGTTCTACATGGAGCGCGCGCCGATCACGCGCTTTCGCTACCGGGGCGAGCCGTCCGACGCGGTCGTCAGCATCGCGCTCGCCAACTCCGGGCGGCTGCAGATCGAGCTGATCCAGCAGCGCAACGACGCGCCGTCGATGTACCGCGACTTCCTCGCCGCCGGGCGCGAGGGACTCCAGCACGTCGCGTTCTGGACGGAGTCCTTCGACGCCGACTTCGCGCGCGCGGCGGCGCTCGGCTACCGCGTGGGCCACGACGGCTGCGCGGGCGGCGAGAGCGGCCGCTTCGCCTACTTCGACACCGAGACGCATCCCGGCACCGTCGTGGAGCTCTCCGAGGTGAGCGGGCCGAAGGGCGCCTTCTTCGCGCACGTCCGCGAGTGCGCGCGCGGCTGGGACGGCCGCGATCCCGTCCGGCGCATCGGCGGCTGAGAGGCGTCGCGGCGACACGGATCCGTTTCCGGGCCACGCGCGGCAGCGTGCATGCCGCGCAGATGCCGCTACATTGCCGCGCCCCGGTCGAGCGGCCTCGCTGCCTCGATCGCCGTCTCGATCACGGATCGGTGTGCAGCTCCGCCCCCGCCACGGTGCAAGCGGGCGGCAGCTCGACACCGATCGGCAACCACACGGCGCGTCGGCGACACGTGAACCTCAAGCGTTCTTCCGGCTGCGCCGATGCTGGCCCGAAGGTCCGCAGGCACGCGCGCTCCGCTGCGCCGCGAACCGATCCCGGAGGCCCCCCATGCAAGCCAACGCACCGCTCGTCCTCGTGAGCTGCTCGAACTGCCATCAGCTGCACGAGCCCCGCTCGACGGACGCGTCGCACCCGCTCTGCGGCCGCTGCACGCCCGCGCCGCGCCGCCCGCTGCGCTACGACGCGCGCCCGCTCGCGCGCTGAGATCAGCCCGGCGCCAGCGTCCGCTCCTCCGCCCGCCGCACCCGCTCCGCCAGCACGCGCAGCAGGTCGAGCGCGAGCTCCGGCATGTCGTGCACCAGCTCGCGCAGCCGCTCGCCTTCGAGCACCAGCACGCGCACCGGCGAGGTCGCGACGATCGTCGCGCTGCGCGGCCGGCCGTCGAGCACGGCCATCTCTCCGAAGTAGTCGCCCGGCCCGAGCTGGTTCAGGTGCGTCTCGGCGGGCGTGCCCGCGCCGCGCAGCACGTCCACGCGCCCCTCGACGAGCAGATAGAGGTCGTCGCCGGGCTCGGCCTCGCGCACGATCACCTCGCCGGCGACGTACGCGGCGTCGCGCAGGATGCGCTCGATCGCGTGCAGCCGCTCGAAGCTCATGTGCGCGAACAGCGACACCTGGCGCAGCGAGAGCAGGCGCTCCATCAGGACTTCCTCCCGTTCGGTCCGCGGCGCGGCGGCCAGCCGCAGCCAGGGTGACGACAGCTCGCTCGCGCGCGCGAGCGCCGCTTCGGCGTCGCGCGGCGGCTCCGCCCAGCGCGCGAGCGCCGCGATCTTTTCGTCGACCGGCATCGGCTCGAGCAGCGCGACGAGCCGCGCCGACGCGACGCGGTCGCCGAGCTGCGAGAGCACCTCGAGCGCGTCCGCGCGCAAGCGCCCGACCGCGTGCTGGAGCGCGCGCTCGGCGCTGCGCACGACGCGCGGGTCCTCGAGCCACGCGAGCGCGCGCCAGGCGAG
>QEVM01000400.1 GCA_003576805.1 Pseudomonadota bacterium
GCCGTCGAGCGCGGCGCGCAGGCGCGTGGCGGAGAGCCACGCGCGCAGCGCGGGCGCCAGCGCCGCCTCGGCCCAGAACGCGCCGCCGGCGACGCCGATCGCGACGAAGCCGGGCGGCGGCGTGCGATGCGCGCTCACGCCATGCCGCGCTGCGCGCGGTGCAGGAGCGGCAGCGCGGCGATCGCGAACGCGGCGTTGGGCAGCCAGAGCGCGAGCACCGCCGGCACGCGGCCCGACTCGCCGACGAACTGCCCGAAGGTGAGCAGCGTGTAGTACGCGACGACGAGCCCGACGCACACCAGCACGCCCCACGAACGCGCCGCGCGCGAGCGGCGCAGCCCGAGCGGCACGCCGAGCGCCGCGAACACGAACGGCGCGAACGGGATCGCGAGCCGGCGGTGGTAGTGCGCCTCGTACTGCGCCGGGCCGCGATCCATCCACGGATCGGTGGCGCGGCCCGCGATGCGGTCGGCGAGCTGCGAGAGGTTCATCTCGCTCGGCCGCGCCGAGCGGGCGCGGTCGAAGAGCGAGGCGGCGTCGATCGAGTAGTCGAGGCGTCGGAACGCGATCTGGCGGTGCGTCGTGGGATCCGCCGACTCGAGATGCACGTCGCCGTGCTCGAGCTCGAGCCGCATCCGCATCTGCTCGGCGTCGAACGAGAAGCGGCCGCTCTCGGCGAAGATCAGGAACGGCCGCTTCGGATTCGAGCGGTCGGCGACGACGATCCGCTTCAGCCGGTTCTCGCGGTCGCGCGACTGCACGTAGACGACGCGGCCGCCGATGGTGCGGAAGCGGCCCGGCTCGAGGATCGCGCCGCGCGAGGCGACGTCGGCGAGCACGCTGCGCAGCTCGCGCCGCGCGGCCGGCTCGACGCGGATCATCAGCAGCCCGGTCAGCAGCGCGATGCCGACGCCGATCGCGAGCACCGGCCCGAACAGCGTGCCGAGCCCGAGCCCGCACGCGCGCATCGCCGTCACCTCGGAGTCCGACGAGAGGCGCCCCACCGCGGCGAGGATCCCGAACAGGAAGCCGACCGGAACCGCGTACGGCGCCACCATGCCGACCAGGCAGAGCAGCACGGCGCGCGTGTCGCGGAAGGTGATGCCGACCGCGACCAGCTCTTCGAGGCGCTGCGCGACGCTCTGGACGAGCAGGATGCCGATGAAGGCGAGGAAGCCGATGCCCGCGAACGCGATCACCTCCGCCGCAATCGAGCGGGAGAGCGTGCGGGCGAAGCGCATGGCCGCGTATCCTACCGGCGCGATTCCCCCGATGCGAGGCGCGAGCCTGATGGTCGGCCCGCTCGCCTCCGGCTCGCTACGGCGGAATCGGGGCGCTTCGCACTTCGGGAGTCTTTCCGAGCTTGCGGTCACGGCGGCGGGATGTCGGTTCGGTCATGTGCGGCGCGGCGCGAGCGACGAACCTGCTCGCCGCGACGCTCGGCCCGCCGCCCGCCGCGGATCGCATCCTGGTGATCCGACTCGGCGCGGTCGGCGACGTGGTGCGCACGCTGCCGGCGGTGTCGGCGCTGCGCGCGGCGTATGCCGGCGCGCACGTCGCGTGGCTGGTCGAGCCCGCGTCGCACAGCGCGGTCGCGGGACAGCCGTGGATCGACGAGGTGCTGGTGTTCCCGCGCGAAGAGCTGGCGTCGCTGCTGCGGCGCGGCCGTCTCGTCGCGGCCGCGCGCACGGCGGCGCGCTGCGTGCGCGCGCTGCGCGCGCGCCGCTTCGATCTGGTGCTCGACTTCCACGCGATCGTGAAGAGCGGCGCGCTCGCCTGGGCGAGCGGCGCGCCGACACGCGTCGGCTACGCGCGGCCGTTCGCGCGCGAGGGCGCCTGGCTGTTCGCCAACGCGCGCGCGCGGCTGACGCAGCGGCGCATCTCGCGCTTCGAGCGCAACGCGGCGCTCGTCGCCTTCCTCGGCGCGGGCGAGCGCGCCGCGCAGGCGCCCTGGCGCGTCGCCGCGGCC
>QEVM01000401.1 GCA_003576805.1 Pseudomonadota bacterium
CGAGCTGCGGCTCGGCGCGCGCGTCGCGCGCGCCGAGCCGGGCGGCGTCGTGCTCGACGACGGCGAGCGCGTCGCGTGCGACGCGCTGGTGTGGGCGGTCGGCGCCGCGAGCCCGCCCTGGCTCGCGGCGAGCGGCCTGCCGACCGACGCGCGCGGCTTCGTGCGCGTGCGGGACACGCTCGCGGTCGTGGATCACGACGCGCTCTTCGCCGCCGGCGACTGCGCGCGCTTCGAGCCCGATCTCCCGAAGGCCGGCGTGTACGCGGTGCGCCAGGGCCCCGTGCTCGCGCGCAACCTGGAGGCGCGCGTGCGCGGCGCGACGCTGCGCCGCTACGCGCCGCAGCGCGACTACTTCGCCGCACTGAACCTGGCCGACGGCACGGCGATCGGCACGAAGTGGGGCTTCGCGCTCGAAGGGCGGCCGGTGTTCGCGTTCAAGGACTGGATCGACCGCGGCTTCGTGCGCCGCTTCCAGGTGCTGGGCCCGGACGGCGCGCCGACGGTTGCGTGGCCCGCGATGCAGCCGCGCGCGCCGATGCGCTGCGGCGGCTGCGCGGCGAAGGTCGGCGAGCGCGCGCTCGAGCGCGCGCTCGCGCGGCTCGGCGTCGCGCACGACGCGGACGTCGAGCTCGGGCTCGCCGCGCCCGACGACGCCGCCGTCGTGCGCACGTCCGGCGGCGAGCGCATCGCCGCGAGTGTGGACGGCTTCCCCGCCTTCACCGCGGATCCGTGGCTGGTCGGCCGCGTCGCCGCCGTCCACGCGCTCGGCGACCTCTACGCGAAGGGCGCGGCGCCGCGCTTCGCGCTGGCGCAGGTCGCGATCGCCGAGGACGACGCGGCGCGCGCGGAGGAGGAGCTGTTCCAGGTGCTCGCGGGCGCGCGCGCGGCCCTCGACGCGGACGGCGTCGCGCTGGTCGGCGGACACACGACGGCCGGCGACGCGCTGCACGTCGGCTTCGCGGTCTGGGGGCCGCTGCCGCACGCGCCGCTGCGGCTCGGCGCGCTCGCGCCGGGCGACGCGTTGATCCTCAGCAAGGCGCTCGGCACCGGCGTCCTGTTCGCCGCCGACGCGCTCGGGCGCGCGCGCGGCGCGTGGATCGAGGCGGCCATCGCGTCGATGCTGCGCAGCGACGCCGCGGCCGCGCGCGTCGCACACGAGGTGGGCGCGCGCGCGTGCACCGACGTGTCGGGCTTCGGGCTCGCCGGTCATCTCGGCGCGATGCTGCGCGCCAGCAAGGCGGGCGCGCGGCTCGCGCTCGACGCGCTCCCGCTGCTGCCCGGCGCGCGCGAGTGCCTCGGCTTCGGGCTGCGCAGCTCTGCGCACCCCGAGAACGCGAAGGCGCGCGGCGCGCTGCGCGGCGCCGCCGCGCAGACGGCGCGCCCGGAGGCGGACGCGCTCTTCGATCCGCAGACCTCCGGCGGCCTGCTCTTCGGCGTGCCGGCGGCGCGCGCCCGCGACGCGCTCGCGCGCCTGCACGACGCCGGCGACGCGGCCGCCGCGCGCATCGGCGACGTCGTCGAGCCCTTCGCCGGCGGTGCGCTCGTGGAGCTGGTCGACTAAGCGCCCGAGCGCGCCGCGAGCGCGCGGCCGAGCAGCGCGAACAGCTTGGGCGATGCCACCGGCTTCACGAGGTGCGCGTCGAAGCCCGCGCTCTCGGCGAGGCGCCGGTCCTCGGGCGTCCCGTAGCCCGTGAGCGCGACCAGCACCAGCTCGCGCGGGTGCTCGCGCCGCAGCCGCCGCGCCACCTCGTAGCCGTCGAAGCCGGGCAGGCCGATGTCGAGCAGCGCGGCGTCCGGGCGGAACGCGCGC
This sequence comes from Pseudomonadota bacterium, assembly GCA_003576805.1. Classification (GTDB taxonomy): domain Bacteria; phylum Myxococcota_A; class UBA9160; order UBA9160; family PR03; genus PR03. The sequence continues at coordinate 1,811 of QEVM01000401.1, forward strand.
GCGCGCTCGACGGCTTCGGGGCCGCTGCGCGCGACCTCGACCTCGTAGCCCTGGCCGCGCAGCAGGAACACGAGGCTGTCGGCCGCGTCCGCGTTGTCGTCGATGACCAGCACGCGCGCGCCCGCCGCGGCGCGCGTCGCGGCGGGCGCGCGCGCCG
>QEVM01000402.1 GCA_003576805.1 Pseudomonadota bacterium
GCCCGCGAGGCGGCGGCGCTGCCCGCGTACGCGCCGTCGTCCGGCGCCGGCGAGGGCGCCTATCGCATCGACGCCGACCGGCCGCCCGCGGCGTTTCGCGCGCTCGTCGCCGCCGCGCGCGACGCCGTCGCGAGCGGGCTCTTCGAGAAGCTGGTCGTCGCGCGCTCCGTGCGCTTCGCGAGCGCCGAGCCGATCGACGTTCCGCGCCTCGTCGCCGCGCTGCGCCGCACGCATCCGCGCTGCACGACCTTCGCGGTCGCGCGCGGCGCGGACGTCTTCGTCGGCGCGACGCCCGAGCGGCTGCTGCGCGTCGACTTCGACCGCGTCGAGACGGCGGCGCTCGCCGGCACCGCGCCGCGCGGCCGCACGCCCGACGAGGACGCGCGCCTGGCGGCGGCGCTGCGCGAGAGCAAGAAGGAGCAGGAGGAGCACGCGATCGTGGTGCGCGAGCTGCGCGCCGCGCTCGCGCCGCTGTGCGCGTCGCTCGACGTGCCCGAGGCGCCCGCGCTCCTGCAGATGGAAGGCGTGCAGCACCTGGCGACGCCGCTGCGCGGCGTCCTCGCGGCGCCGGCCAACGCGCTCGCGCTCGCGGGGCGCCTGCACCCGACGCCCGCCGTCGGCGGCGCGCCGCGCAGCGCGGCGGTGGCGTGGCTGGCGGCGCACGAGTCGCTCGCGCGGGGCTGGTACGCCGGAGGCGTCGGCTGGCTCGATCCGGCCTGCGGCGGCGAGCTGGCGGTCGCGCTGCGCTGCGCGCGCGTGCGCGGCGGCGAGGCGCGGTTGTTCGCGGGCGCGGGCGTCGTCGCGGCATCCGACCCGCAGGCCGAGCTCGAGGAGACGCGCCTCAAGCTGCGCGCGCTGCTCGCGCCGCTGCTGGAGCTCTAGCGTGCGCGCACCCAACGCGAACCATGCGTGGGCCGGCGCCTTCTTCGAGGAGCTCGCGCGCAGCGGCGTCCGACACGCGTGCGTGTGCCCTGGCTCGCGCTCGTCGTTGCTCGCGATCGCGGCGGCCGACACGGACGGGCTGCGCGTCTGGACGCACGTGGACGAGCGCTCCGCCGCGTTCTTCGCGCTCGGCCTGGCCAAGGCGGCGCGCGCGCCGGTCGCGCTCGTGTGCACCTCGGGCACGGCGGCCGCCAACTTCGCGCCCGCGGTCGTCGAGGCGTTCTTCGCGCGCGTGCCGCTCGTCGTGCTGAGCGCCGACCGCCCGCCCGAGCTGCGCGGCGTCGGCGCGCCGCAGACGATCGACCAGACGCGCCTGTTCGGCGCGCACGTGCGCTGGTTCGCGGAGGCGGCGCTGCCCGAGCCGGGCGAGCCGGCGCTGCGCCAGGCGCGCTCGCTCGCCTGCCGCGCGGTCGCCGAGGCGCACGGCGCGACGCCCGGCCCCGTGCACCTGAACCTCCCGTTCCGCGAGCCGCTCGATCCGCGTCCGAGCGCCGCGGGCGCGGAGGACGCCGCGACGCCCGCTGCGCTGGGACGCCCGCCGCGCCCCTACACCGAGGTGCTGCGCCCGCCCGCCGAGCCGAGCGCGGCGATGCTCGCCTTCGTCGCGGAGCGGGTGCGCGCGCACGCACGCGGCGTGATCGTCGCGGGCCCCGCCGATCTCGACGACGACGCGACGGCCGCGCTCGCCGCGCTCGCCGACGCGGCGGGCTGGCCGCTGCTCGCGGAGCCGGCCGCGCAGCTCCGCGCCGGCGCGCACGCCCCGCACCGCGCCCAGATCGCGCACGCCGACTGGCTGCTGCGCGACGACGCGTTCGCCGCGGCACACGCGCCCGACGTCGTGCTGCGCGTCGGCGCGATGCCGACCAGCAAGGCGTTCCGGCTCTGGCAGGAGCGCGCGCCGGCGGCGCACGCGCTGGTCGTCGATCCGGGCGCCGGCTGGGAGGACCCGAGCGCGCTCGCGAGCGCGCTGCTGCGCGCCGATCCCGCGCGCCTCGCCGAGCGCGTGCTGCGCCAGCTCGC
>QEVM01000403.1 GCA_003576805.1 Pseudomonadota bacterium
CGCGACCGGCGCGCGCCGCGCGAGCCGCGGCGGTCGCCGCGCCGCGAGCTCTCCGGCGCGCTGCGCCTCGAACAGGCGCGCCGACGCGAGCGTCTGGACCAGCGCGGGGACGCCCTCGGAGCGCGCGTGCAGCTCGTCGATCGCGGCGGCGTCGAAGCGCGCGCGCAGGCCGGGATCGACGCCGGCGCGCTCGAGCTCGGCGCGCACGTGCGCTTCGACGTCGGCGCGGCTCATCGCGCCGGCCAAGCGCACGACCTCGCACGCGTCGCCGAAGCGCGCGGCGAGCTCCGCGCAGCGCTCGTCGCGCGTGACGGCGACCGCGATGCGCAGGCGCCCGGCGGCGCGCTCCGCCAGCTCGCGCAGCCACTGCGCCGTGGCGTCGGGGAGCAGCTCGCCCTCGTCGAGCAGGAGCAGGAAGCCCGCGCCCGGCGCCGCGGCGATCAGCGCGTCGTCGGAATCGCACGGCGGCGCGCCTTCGAGCGATTCTCGAAGGAAGCCGCGCAGAGCCTCGACGTCGCAGTCGGGATACGAGATCCGCACCGCTCGCAGCGACGCCGCGGCCTGGGCCGCGAGCCGCTTGAGGAGCAGCGTCTTGCCCATCCCGGGCGGGCCCGCGACGAGGCACACCGGGGCGCCCGACTCGGACGCCCAGCGCGTCAGCGCCTCGAACGCCTGCTCCGCGCCGGTCCACGGCACGTACGCATCCGGGTTCGCGGCCGGACTGAAGGCGAGCGCATCGCTCACTCGTCCCGCTCCGCGCGCGGCCGGATCCACGAGAGATGCTGGCGCTTCTCGAGGCCGAGCGTGGTGAAGCGGTCGCTCGGCAGCTCGGGATCCACCTCGCGGCGCGCGAACGCGAGCAGCGTCTCGGTGCCCGCCTCGCGGTCGAGGAACTCGATGCGGCTCGGCAGCACGTGGCCCGGATAGCGCTCCATGTGCTCGCGCCTCATGTGCGTCTGCTTGTAGGGCTCGAGCGCGTCGCGCCGGTAGAAGCGCACCTCGAGGATCGCGAAGTCGGCGGTCGCGACGAAGAAGTCGACGCGATCGTAGGCGCCGCCGGCGAGGCGCCGCAGCGTGACGATGCGCGCCGGCTCGCCCGCGACGCGCGTCACGGAGCTGCCGAGCAGCTCGAAGTCGTCGGCGCGCAGCACCTCCAGATCCTCGAGCGTCACCTCCATGCCGAGCATCTTGTCGGCGCTCTGCGACATCACCGTGCGGCGGATGCGGCGGAGCTGCGGCAGATAGACGAAGGCGTCGTCGGCACGGCCGATGCGCTCGATGCGCAGCACGCGCCGGCCGCGCGTGTCGCCGTCGCCTTCGAAGTAGAAGAGGTCGTGCGCGCGGCCGTCGATGAACTTGCGCAGCAGCTGGGTGTCGTAGCGGAGCACGGAGCGGCCGCGCCGGCGCACGTCGAAGACGAGGTCGGCGCGCAGGTCGCAGTAGTAGAAGTTCTCGAATGCGCGCTCGATCACCTCGCGCGCCGGAACGAGCGGCGCGGGCAGCGCGTCCTCGCCGTGCGCCGATGCGTCGCTCGCCTGCGTCGCAGCCGTGTCTTCGGCGCGCGCCGCGAACGGCCCGGCGAGCACCACCACCAGCAACGCGAGCCAGCGCAGCGCGCGACTCCGATTCACGGCTCCCTCCCCGGCAGCGTCTCCGGCGGCGGAAAGGCGCGCCCGACCGCTTCGTCGCCGCGCTCCAGCCGCCACGTCCTCACCGGCGCCCCCGCGCCCGTCGCCTCCTCGAGGATCCGCACGCGCGCGGCGTCGCCCGCCCGCAGCAGGAACGGACCGATCCGCTCCGGCGGATCGAGCTGCACCAGCAGCGTGACGACGCCCGGCGGCACCGGCACGAAGCCCCCGCCCGCGCGGCCGACGGCGAGCAGCGCCGGCTCGCCGCCCGCTTGCGCGCTGCTCGCCGTCCACGGCGGCGACGCGGACGCGCCGGGCGGGGGCGGC
>QEVM01000404.1 GCA_003576805.1 Pseudomonadota bacterium
CTCGAGCTGGCGCGCGAGGTGCTCGAGCGCGCCGGCTTCCGCGTGCTCGCCGCGACGAGCGGCGCCGCGGCGCTCGCCGCCGCGCGCGGGCCGCACGCGCTGCGCGCCGCGCTCCTCGACCTCGCGATGCCGGACATGAACGGCGAGGAGCTGCTCGCGCACCTGCGCGCGCTGCAGCCGGATCTCCCCGTCGTCCTCGTGACGGGCTACGACGCCGCGCACGCCGCGCAGCGCTTCGCCGCGCTCCGGCTCGAAGGCTTCCTGCACAAGCCGTGGGAGCCGGAGGAGCTGGTCGCGGCGGTGCGGCGGGCTACGCAGGTTTGATGGTCTCGCCGCTCGGCTTCGGCTCGCTACGCGGGAAGCGGGGGTGTTGGTTGCGGTCGGTGCGGGGAGCTTGCGTGTGCGACCGCGAGCCTTATGGGGCTCGCCGCTCGCCTTTGGCTCGCTACGCGGGAAACGCGGGTGTTGACTGCGGTCGGTGCGGGGAGCTTGCGTTCACGACCGCGAGCCTGATGGGGCTCGCCGCTCGCCTTTGGCTCGCTACGCGGGAAACGCGCGTGTTGGCTGCGGTCGGTGCGGGGAGCTCGCGTTCACGACCGGCGGCTCGACCGGGTCGCGCGCAGTGCCTATTCAATGGGCCGCATGGGGCTCGCGATCGAGCGCGACGCGTTCAGCGCGGCGGACTTCGAAGCCTTCTCGCGCCGCCTGCGCGAGGGGCTCGAAGCGCTCGCGCTCGTGCTCGCGCGACCCGGCTTCGGCGAAGGGCCGGCGTCGATCGGCGCGGAGGTGGAGCTCTCGCTGGTGGACGGCGCGGCGCGCCCGGCGCTCGTCGCCGGCGCCGTGCTCGCCGAGACGGACGATCCGCGCGTCACCGTCGAGCTGAACCGCTTCAACCTCGAGTGCAACAGCCGGCCGGTGCCGCTCGCGGGCCGGCCGCTCGCGGCGCTCGGCGCCGACCTCGAGAGCGCGCTCGGCGAGGTCGCGCGCGCGGCGCGCCGGCACGGCGCGTCGGTCGTGCTCACCGGCATCCTGCCGACGCTCGGCGAGGGCGACCTGCAGCGCGACGCGATGACGGACCTGCCGCGCTTTCGCGCGCTCTCGGCGTCGATCCGGCGGCTGCGCGGCGGCGCGGCCTTCGAGCTGCGCATCGACGGCGACGATCCGCTCGTGACCGCGTGCGACGACGTCACCTTCGAGGGCGCCGCGACGTCGCTGCAGGTGCACCTGCGCGTCGCGCCGCGCGACTTCGCGCGCCTGCACGCCGCGGCGCAGCTCGCGACCGCGCCGGTGCTCGCCGCCGCGGGCAACTCGCCGCTCTTCGTCGGCCACCGGCTGTGGGAGGAGACGCGCGTCGCGCTCTTCAAGCAGGCGGTCGACGAGCGCGGCGACCTGCCGGGCGACTGGCGCCCGCCGGCGCGCGTCTCGTTCGGCTACGGCTGGGTGCGCGACGGCGTGCACGAGCTGTTCGCCGAGAGCGTCGCGCTGCACGCGCCGCTGGTCGCCGCGTGCGGGGCCGAGGATCCGCTCGCCTGCGCGCGCGACGGCGGCGTGCCGCGGCTCGAAGAGCTGCGCCTGCACCACGGCACCGTGTGGCGCTGGAACCGCGCCGTCTACGATCCGGCCGACGGCGGCCACCTGCGCATCGAGCTGCGCGCGCTGCCCTCGGGCCCGACGCTCGCCGACATGCTGGCCAACGCGGCGTTCGCGCTCGGCGCGACGCTCGCGCTCGCGGACGACGTCGACTGGATGCTGCCGGCGTTTCCGTTCGAGTACGCGCACCGCAACTTCTACCGCGCCGCGCAGCACGGCCTCGGCGCCGAGCTGCTCTGGCCCGAGCGCAGCGCGCCGTCGCCGCGGCCGCTGCTCGCGCGCGAGCTGGCCGCCGCGCTGCTGCCGCGCGCGCGCCACGCGCTGGTGTCGGCGGGCGTCGACGACGCCGAGGCC
>QEVM01000405.1 GCA_003576805.1 Pseudomonadota bacterium
CAGCGCGCAGATGCCGCCGGAGTCGGGCGCCGTGCACCGCGCGCGCCTGCTCGGCTTCCTCGCGCTCGTGCAGCCCGACCGCGAGCGGGAGCCGAATCCGTGAGCGCGGCGGCCGATCCGCGCGCCGCCGGCGCGCCGAGCCGGCCCGAGCCGCCGGCGCCGCCGCGACCGCTCGCCAGCTACGCGATCGTGCTGGTGAGCGCGGCGGCGCTCGCGCTCACCGGTCAGGTCTCGACGCTGGCGCTCGCGCTGCACGCGGCGGCCGTCGTCGCGAGCCTGCGCACGCGCAGCGCGCCGGGCGCCTGGCAGAAGCGACCGCTCGCGCTGAACGCGGGCCTCGTCTTCGCGCTCTGCTTCGCCGCCGCGCTGTGGCTGCGCGGCGCGCTGGCGCTGGTGGCGCTCGCGCACTTCACGCACCTCGCGCAGGCGCTGCAGCTGCTCGACGCGCGCGCGCGCCGCTCCGACTTCCTGCTCGTCGCGCTCGCGCTCTTCCAGATGATCCTCGCCGCCAACCTGACCGACAGCATCCTGTTCCCGCCGCTGCTGCTCGCGTTCCTCGTCGCGACGGTGTGGACGCTGATCCAGCACACGCTGTGGATGGAGGCGATCCGCGCGGGCGAGGTGTGGTCGGCGCAGCGCGCCGTCGCGCCGCGCCTGCTGCGCACGACGCTGCTCGCGTCGGCGGCGTCGGTCGCGCTGGCGTTCGTGATCTTCCTGCTGCTGCCGCGGCTCCAATCCGGGCCGCTGCTCACCGGCAACGGCCTCGGCGGCGCGTCGGCGGGCTTCTCGGACCGCGTCTCGCTCGGCGACATCGGGCGCATCCGCCGCGATCCGACCCTGGCGCTGCGCGTCGAGACGCTGCGCGGCGAGGCGCCCCCGCAGGCCGAGGCGTACTGGCGCGGCCTCGCGTTCGACCACTTCGACGGGCGCAGCTGGTCGGTGACGCCGAGCGTGCGCGAGCCGATCGCGCCGGCGTCGGACCTCGGCGTGCGCGTCGGCTGGTCGAAGTCGCCGCCCGACCTCGTGCAGCGCGTGCTGCGCGAGCCGGTCGCGAGCGGCGTGCTGTTCGGCGCCGGCGCGCCGCTGCGCCTCGAGGGCGGGCTCGGCCGCATCCAGGCGGACCGCAACGGCGGGCTGTACGCGCCCGACACCAGCCAGGAGCGGGTGCAGTACACGATCGCGAGCCGCACGCGCTGGCCGGATGCGGCCGCGCTACGGACCGAGCGCGCCCTGCCGCCGGAGCGCGCCGGCGAGCGCTATCTCGCCCTGCCCGCGCTCGCGCCCGAGGTCCACGCGCTCGCGCGCGAGATCACCGCGAGCTCAGACGACGACGCCGCGCGCGCCCTCGCCGTCGAGCGCTGGCTGCGCGAGCACGGCCGCTACAGCGACACGCCGCCCGCCGATCGCCCTGGCGACCCGCGCTCGCCGATCGAGCGCTTCCTGCTCGAGCGCACCGAGGCGCACTGCGAGTACTTCGCGTCGGCGATGGTCGTGCTGCTGCGCGCGGTCGGGATCCCGGCGCGGCTCGTGAACGGCTTCGCGGGCGGGCGCACCAACGAGTTCGGCGGCTTCGTCGAGATCTCGCGCGCCGACGCGCACGCGTGGGTCGAGGTCCACTTCGAGCGCGCGGGCTGGGTGCCGTTCGATCCGACGCCGCCCGATCTGCGGCTGCGCGGCGCGCACGGCGACTGGCTCGCCGAGCTGCGCGATCTGGCCGGCGCGGCGGAGCACTGGTGGTACCAGCACGTGGTCGAGTTCGATCGCTCGGCGCAGCTGCGCGCGCTGCGTTCGGGCTGGATCGCGTGGCAGCGCTGGCGCAGCGAGCGCGAGCCTGCGGGCGCGGCGGCGGGCGATCGTGCGCCGGCGGATCGCTGGCGCGGCGTGCCGCTCGCGCAGTGGCTGCCGCCGCTCGCGGCCGTGGCCGCGGCCGCGGC
>QEVM01000406.1 GCA_003576805.1 Pseudomonadota bacterium
CGGCCGGCGACGCGCGCGGGCTCGAGGCGCTGCTCGCCGAGTCGGTCGAGACCGTCACCGACGCGGCCGGCGAGTACACCGCGCTCGCGGCGCCGCTCGTCGGGCGCACGCGGGTGGCGCGCTTCTACCTCGCCGCCGCGCTGCACCGTCGCGAGGGCGGCTCGGACACCGCGATCGTGCGCGTCAACGGGCTGCCCGCGGCGCTCGTCACGCTGCGGCGGCCGGTGCGCCGGCAAGCCCCGCGCAGCCTGCTGCGCATCGAGCTCGACGCCGACGGCCGGATCCGCGCGGTGCACGCCATCCTCGCGCCGCGCAAGCTCGCGGCGCTGCCGCCGGCGTAACGAGCGCGTCGCTCCGCGCGTTCTCTCCTCGAAACCCATCGAGGAGGAACGCCTTGGACGAAACCCCCTTCGCCACGCTCGGCGGCATCGTGGCCGCGATGGCGGCGATCGCGCTGCTCGAGAGCGCGATCCCGCTGCGGCCGCGCGGCCCTTGGAGCCGCGCGCACCTCGCGCCGAACCTCGCGTTCACGGCGCTGACGTTCGCGACGAACCTGCTGTTCGGCGCGGCGCTCGTGTCCGCGCTCGCGGCGGTCGCGGCCGCGGAGCTCGGGCTCCTGCGCGCACTCACGCTGCCGGCGCTCCCGACGACGGCGCTCGCGCTGGTGGCGCTCGACTTCTCGTTCTACGCGGCGCACGTCGCGATGCACCGCGTGCCGGCGTTCTGGCGCTTCCATCGCGTGCACCACTCGGATCCCGCGGTCGACGTGACGACCACGCTGCGGCAGCACCCCGGAGAAGGCGTGATCCGCTACGCCTTCCTCGCGCTCTTCGCGATCCCGCTCGGCGTCGAGCCGGCCGCGTTCGCGCTCTACCGCGCCGCGGTGGCGGCGTCGGGCCTGCTCGAGCACGCGAACGTGCGCGTCCCCGCGCGCCTCGACGCCGCGCTCTCGTGGGTCGTCACCTGGCCCGGCCTGCACAAGATCCACCACGCGCGCGACGTGCGGTACACCGACACCAACTACGGGAACCTCTTCAGCGTGTGGGATCGCGCGTTCGGCACCTTCACGCCCGTGCGCGAGGCCGGCGCCGTCGCGTACGGCCTCGACGGCTGCGACGACGGCGCCGCGCAGACCACGGCGGCGCTGCTCGCCGCGCCGCTCCGCGAGGTGTCCGACGCCGCGGCTACGCGCCCTGCACCAGCTCCGTGAACGCTTCCCCGATGCCCTGCTCGAGCTTCTCGAGATCGGGCACGAGGCCCGCGTCGGCGTTGAGGCCGACGTGCAGCCAGCCGTCGTACGAGAAGACGGCGAGCCCGAGGCCGATGCCGTCGACGATCGGCACGATCGGCTGCAGCGCCTCGACGCGGCGGCCGCACAGCCAGCGCGGCTCGCGCGGGCCCGGCACGTTGGTCGCGATCACGTTGGCGAGCGAGCCGAGCGAGACGCCTTGGCCGACCGCGGCGACGAGCGCGGGCGGCAGCGCTTCGAGCGCGCCGAGCAGCGCGTCGATGCCGGTCCACGCGGAGCTCGTCTTCAGGCGGTCGGTGATGGCGCGTGTCGCGGCGAGGCGCGGCGCCTCGTGGCCCGGGTCGACCGCGAGCGGCACCAGCATGCCGGAGATGCGGTTGCCGAGCGCGCGCGCCTCGTGCGGCGAGCGCAGGCTCACCGGCACCAGCGCGGTCAGCTCGACGCCGCGCGTCGGCAGGCCGCCGTGGCGCAGATAGCGGTGCAGGCCGCCGGCGAGCGCGCACAGCACGACGTCGTTCACGGTGCCGCCGCGCGCCGCCCGGATGCGGCGCACGCCGTCCATCGGCAGGCGCGCGAACGCGAGCCGGCGGCGCGGGCCGAGCGGGGCGTTCCACGGCATCGAGGGCAGGTCGCGCGCGGTGAGCTGCACGGCCGACCAGGCGGCGTCGCGCAGGCGCTGCG
>QEVM01000116.1 GCA_003576805.1 Pseudomonadota bacterium
GCGGGCTCGCCGCGGGCGGCGCCGCCGCGGAGAGCCGCGCGCGCGAGGAGGGCGAGGCGTGGTTCCCCGGCGTCGGGCGCGTCGCCGCGCCGCTCGTCCGTCGCGAACGGCTCGCGGCCGGCGACGTGCTGCGCGGGCCCGCGATCGTGCTCGAGGCGGGCGGCACGATCGCGCTCGACCCGGGCTTCGTCGCGCGCGTCGAGTCGAACGGACTGCTGGTGCTGGAGGACGTCGCGGGCGAGGCCGCGCCCGCGCTCGGCGACCTGACGGTGGCCGACCCGGTGCGGCTCGAGGTGCTCGGCTCGCGCTTCATGTCGATTGCCGAGCAGATGGGCGCCGTGCTCCGCCACACCGCGGTGTCGACCAACATCAAGGAGCGGCTCGACTACTCGTGCGCGGTGTTCGACGCGGCCGGCGGGCTGGTCGCGAACGCGCCGCACGTGCCCGTCCATCTCGGCGCGATGGAAGAGACGGTGCGCGCGCTGCGCGCGGCCTTCCCGCACTGCGAGCCGGGCGACGTCTGGGTGACCAACGACCCGTTCCGCGGCGGCTCGCACCTGCCGGACGTCACGGTGGTGACGCCGGTCTTCGCGCAGGCCGGAGCGGCGCCGCTCTTCTTCGTCGGCAGCCGCGGCCACCACGCCGACATCGGCGGCCGCACGCCGGGCTCGATGCCCGCCGCGTCGCGATCGCTCGCGGAGGAGGGCGCGCTGCTGCCGCCGCACCGGCTCGTGCACGCCGGCGCCTTCGACGAGGCGTGGGTGCGCGCGCGGCTCGCGGCGGGCGCGTGGCCGGCGCGCCGGCCCGACGACAACGTCGCGGACCTCGAGGCGATGATCGCGGCGAACCGCGCGGGCGAGCGGCTGCTCCAGGCGCTCGCTGCGGCGATCGGCGCCGACGCGGCGCACGTCACGATGCAGCAGCTCCAGGAGGCGGCGGCGGCGAAGGTGCGGCGCGAGCTCGCGCGCCGCGTCACCGGCGCGCGCCGCTTCGAGGACGTGCTCGACGACGGCACGAAGATCGCGGTGCGGATCGAGCGCGAAGGCGACCGCCTCGTCGTCGACTTCGCCGGCACGGGCGCCGCCGTGCCCGGCAACCTGAACGCGCCGCGCGCGGTGGTGCGCGCGGCCGTGCTCTACGTGCTGCGCGCGCTGGTCGCCGAGCGCATCCCGCTCAACGGCGGTTGCCTCGCGCCCGTCGAGCTGCGCATTCCGGCTGGCTCGCTGCTCGATCCGCCGCCGGGCTCCGCGGTCGTCGGCGGCAACGTCGAGACGTCGCAGCGGGTGGTGGACGTGCTGCTCGGCGCGCTCGGCCTCGCCGCCGCGAGCCAGGGCACGATGAACAACGTCGCGTTCGGCGACGCCGGCTACGGCTACTACGAGACGATCGGAGGCGGCGCCGGCGCAGGGCCGGACTTCGACGGCGCGAGCGGCGTGCACGTGCACATGACGAACACCCGCATCACCGACCCCGAGGTGCTCGAGCAGCGGCACCCGGTGCGCCTCGTGACGTTCGCGCTGCGCAGCGGCAGCGGCGGCACCGGACTGCGGCGCGGCGGCGACGGACTCGTGCGGCGCTACGCGTTCACGGCGCCGGTGCGCGTCTCGATCCTGAGCGAGCGCCGCCGCGTCGCGCCGTGGGGACTCGCGGGCGGCGGCGACGGCGCGCGCGGCCGCAACGCGGTCGAGCGCCGCGACGGGCGCGTCGAGACGCTCGCGAGCTGCGCCGAGGTCGCGCTCGACGCGGGCGATCGTCTCGTCGTCGAGACGCCGGGCGGCGGCGGTCACGGCGCGCCGGTCGAATCCGGGTTGCCCCCGCTGCGCGTGCGCCCTAGCTTGCGTCCGGGCGCGTAGCTCAATTGGCAGAGCAAGGGACTCTTAATCCCTAGGTTCGGGGTTCGACTCCCCGCGCGCTCACCACAAGCCCTCATGACTTCGTGCCGCCGCCGGACGGCGGCGCATCCACGAGTCGGTGGTTCTCGGGCCGGGGTGGCGGAACTGGCAGACGCAGTGGCCTTAGGAGCCACCGTCCGAGAGGACGTGCAGGTTCGAGTCCTGTCCCCGGTACCACCGTCTCGTGCGCCGTGCGAGCGACCGCCGCCGGCAGCAGACCGAACTCCGTGACCCAACGAGAAGAACCCAACCAGAGGTTGAGCATGACTGCGACCGCGAGCGCGGAGGATCTCCGCGTGGAGTCTCGGGAAGAAGGACCCGTCACGCGCTGGATCGAGGTCGAGGTGCCCGCCGCGCGCGTCGACGTCGCGTTCGCACGCGCGTATCGCGCGCTCGGCCGCTCGGCGCGGGTGCGCGGCTTCCGGCCCGGCAAGGCGCCCGTCTCCGTGCTGCGCAAGCTGTACGGCGGCGCCGTCGCGGAGGACGTCGAGCGCGAGCTCGTCGGCGACACGCTCGGCGCGGCGCTCGAGCGCTCGTCGGTCGAGCCGGTCTCGCAGCCGCACGTCGAGTCGGACGCGCCCGCCGAGGGCGCCGCATTCCGCTACCGCGCGCGCATCGAGGTGAAGCCGGCGCTCGCGCTCTGCGAGCTGAGCGGACTGCCGGCCGAGCGCCCGTCCGCGGCGGTGAGCGACGACGACGTCGAGAAGGAGCTCGAGTCGGTGCGGCAGCGGCACGCGCACTTCGTCGAGGAGGCGGAGGGCGCCGCGGCTGCGAACGGCCATCTCGCGACGATGGACTTCGAGGGGCGCATCGACGGCGTCGCGTTCGACGGCGGCACCGGCAAGGACGTCACGGTCGAGCTCGGCGCGGGCCAGCTCATCCCCGGCTTCGACGAGCAGCTCGTCGGCGCGCGCGCCGGCGAGGAGCGCAGCGTGCGCGTGCGCTTCCCGGACGACTACGGCAACGCCGAGCTCGCCGGCAAGGACGCCGAGTTCTCGGTGCGCGTGACGTCGCTGCGCCGGCGCGAAGTGCCGGCGCTGGACGACGAGTTCGCGCGCGACCTCGGCGAGTTCGAGACGCTGGACGAGGTGCGCGCGAAGATCCGCGAGTCGCTGGTCGTCGCGCGCGAGCGCGCCGCGAAGGCTGCGGTGCGCCGCTCGCTGCTCGACGCGCTGATCGAGCGCGTGCCCTTCGACGTGCCGCCGGGTCTGGTGGAGGACCGGCTGCGCCGGCGCCTGCACTCGGCCGCGCACGACTTGGAACACCGCGGTGTCGCCCGCGCGATCGCGGAACGGCAAGTCGCGCGCTGGGAGCAGGAGTGGCGGCCGCTCGTCGAACGCGAGATCCGCGAGGAGTGGATCCTCGAAGAGATCGCCAAGGCGCAGTCGATCACCGCGGACGACGCGGAGGTGGACGCGCACTTCGAGCAGATGGCGCAGGAGCAGGGCACGGACGTCGCGAAGCTGAAGAAGACGTATCGCGACGCGGGCGTGCTCGAAGCGATTCGCAGTCAGGTGGTGGAGGAGAAGGCCGTTGAATTCCTCCTCCGCGGGGCTAACGTGAGCGAAATCGCCGGGTCCTGACCGGCGCGCTCCTCTTCACCCCCCATCGAGCGTGCCCTCGTCGCCGCATCCGCGGAGGCGCAAGCGTTGCATCGGAGCATTTGCGCCCTTCGCATCGCTCGGTCCGAGACGGTCTTGCGATCGTGGATCCGTCCAGTCCGGTAGGATGTGACCGGACGAAACGAACGACCGGGAGTCCTGCATGCCGCTCATTCCGATGGTGATCGAGCAGAGTCCGCGCGGCGAGCGCGCGTACGACATCTACTCGCGGCTGCTGAAGGAGCGGATCGTTCTGCTCGGCAGCCCCATCGACGACGACGTCGCCAATCTCATCATCGCGCAGCTGCTGTTCCTCGAGGCCGAGGATCCGGAAAAGCCCATCCATCTCTACGTCAATTCACCCGGGGGGTCCGTCACGGCCGGGCTCGCCATCTACGATACGATGCAATACGTGCGGCCCGAGGTGTCCACGCTGTGCATCGGACAGGCGGCGTCGATGGCGGCGTGGCTGCTGGCGGCAGGGGCACCTGGACGCCGGATGGGGCTACCCAACTGTCGTGTGATGATCCACCAGCCGATGGGCGGATTTCAGGGTCAGGCAACGGACGTCGATATCCAGGCCAGAGAGATCCTGAAGCTGCGTCATCGCATGAACGAGATCCTCGCGCAGCACGTGGGCAAGCCGGTGGAACAGATCGCGAAGGACACCGAGCGCGACTACTATATGAGCGCCGACGAGGCGCGCAGCTACGGCGTGATCGATCACGTCATGCTGCGCCAGGCAGGCGCGGCGGACGAGCGGCCGGCGCGCAGCGTGGGAGGCCAACGCGGGTGAAGAAGCGCGAAGACAACGCGAATCTGTCTTGCTCGTTCTGCGGCAAGAGCCAGCGCGAGGTCAAGAAGCTCATCGCGGGCCCCACCGTCTACATCTGCGACGAGTGCATCGAGCTCTGCAACGACATCATCGCCGAGGAGTACGGCCGGGAAGAGGTCACCACGCAGACCTCGAAGGTCCCGAAGCCGCACGACATCAAGAAGATCCTCGACGACTACGTGATCGGGCAGGATCGCGCCAAGAAGATCCTGTCGGTCGCGGTCCACAACCACTACCGCCGCATCGAGAGCCAGGCCTTCGTCGGCGACGTCGAGCTGCAGAAGTCCAACATCCTGCTGCTCGGGCCGACCGGCTCGGGCAAGACGCTGCTCGCGCAGACGCTCGCGAAGATCCTCGACGTCCCGTTCACGATCGCCGACGCCACCACGCTCACCGAGGCGGGCTACGTCGGCGAGGACGTCGAGAACATCATCCTGAACCTGCTGCAGGCGGCGAACTACGACGTCGAGCGCGCGCAGCGCGGCATCGTCTACATCGACGAGATCGACAAGATCGCCCGCAAGAGCGAGAACCCGTCGATCACCCGCGACGTCTCCGGCGAGGGCGTCCAGCAGGCGCTGCTCAAGATCATCGAGGGCACCACGGCGAACGTGCCGCCCAAAGGCGGACGCAAGCACCCGCAGCAGGAATTCCTGCAGATCGACACCACCAACATCCTGTTCATCTGCGGCGGCGCGTTCTGCGGCCTCGAGCGGCTGATCGAGCAGCGCATCGGGGTGAAGGGAATGGGCTTCGGCGCCGCGGTCGCGCCGGGCGCCGGGAAGCGCCGGCTCGGCGAGGTGCTGCGCGAGACGCAGCCGGAGGACCTGCTGAAGTTCGGGATGATCCCCGAGTTCATCGGGCGCCTGCCGGTGATCGCGACGCTCGACGAGCTCGACGAGCGCGCGCTCGTCTCGATCCTGACGGAGCCCCGCAACGCGCTGGTGAAGCAGTACCAGAAGCTCTTCGAGTTCGAGGAGGTCCGGCTGCGCTTCACGGACGGTGCGCTCGCCGCGATGGCGCGCCAGGCGTTGGCGCGCAAGTCGGGCGCGCGCGGCCTGCGCGCGATCCTCGAGACGATCATGCTCGACCTCATGTACGAGATCCCGTCGCGCGACGACGTCGACGAGGTGATCGTGTCGGAAGAAGTGGTCGAGCAGGGTGCCGAGCCGCTTCTGGTCCTCAAACACGAGGCGGAGTCGGCCTAGCCCGATGGGCATTTTTCGAAACGATGACGACGAGTCCCGACAGGCGCGCCCGCGCCGTGTGATCCCGCTCCTTCCGCTGCGCGACATCGTGGTCTACCCGCACATGGTCGTGCCGCTCTACGTCGGCCGGCCCAAGTCGATCGCGGCGGTGAGCGAGGCGCGCGGCGGCGACGGCCAGTTGCTGCTGGCCGCGCAGCGCCACACGACGCAGGAGGAGCCGGGCGAGGGCGACATCCACGCCGTCGGCACGATCGGCACCATCCTCCAGCACGTCCCGCTGCCGGACGGCACCGTGAAGGTGATCGTCGAAGGCAAGCGCCGCGCGCGCATCCGCTCCTTCGTGCAGCCCGCCCCGTTCTTCTGCTGCGAGGTCGAGCCGATCGACGACGTCGACGCACGCGGGCTCGAGGTCGAGGCGCTCGCCCGCAGCATCCGCTCCAGCTTCGAGAAGTACGTGAAGCTGAACCGCAAGATCCCCCCCGAGCTGCTCAACTCGCTCGCGCAGATCCAGAGCGCCTCGCGTCTGGCGGATACCGTCGCCGCGCACCTCTCGCTCAAGCTCGACGACCGCCAGCGCGTGCTCGAGCTCGAGAACGCCTCCGAGCGCCTCGAGGAGGTCTACGGACTGCTGCAGGGCGAGATCGAGGTGCTCGAGGTCGAGGGCAAGATCCGCTCGCGCGTCAAGAAGCAGATGGAGCGCTCGCAGAAGGAGTACTACCTCAACGAGCAGATGCGGGCGATCCAGAAGGAGCTCGGCGAACGCGACGAGTTCAAGAACGAGATCCAGGAGCTCGAAGCCGGGCTCGCGAAGAAGAAGCTGCCGAAGGAGGCGTCGGCGCGCGCCCGCAAAGAGATCCGCAAGCTCAAGATGATGTCGCCGATGAGCGCCGAGGCGACCGTCGTGCGCAACTACGTGGACTGGATCCTGGCGCTGCCCTGGAACGAGTACAAGGACGAGAAGAAGGACATCGTCGAGGCGGAGCACGTCCTCGACCAGGACCACTTCGGGCTCGAAAAGCCGAAGGAGCGCATCCTCGAGTACCTGGCGGTGCAGACCCTCGTCGACCGCATGAAGGGTCCGATCCTGTGTCTCGTGGGGCCGCCCGGCGTCGGCAAGACGTCGCTCGGCAAGTCGATCGCGCGCGCCACCGGGCGCGACTTCGTGCGCGTGTCGCTCGGCGGCGTGCGGGACGAGGCCGAGATCCGCGGCCACCGCCGCACCTACATCGGCGCGCTCCCCGGCAAGGTGATCCAGAGCCTGCGCAAGGCGGGTTCCTCCAATCCCGTGTTCCTGCTCGACGAGATCGACAAGATGTCGATGGACTTCCGCGGCGATCCGTCGGCCGCGCTGCTCGAGGTGCTCGACCCGGAGCAGAACCACACCTTCGGCGACCACTACCTCGACATCGACTACGACCTCTCGCGCGTCATGTTCGTGTGCACGGCGAACGTCCTGCACCAGATCCCGCGGCCGCTGCAGGACCGCATGGAGATCATCCAGCTGCCCGGCTACATCGAGTCGGAGAAGCTCGAGATCTCGCGCAGCTTCCTGGTGCCGAAGGTGATCGAGGCCAACGGCCTGAGACCCGAGCACGTCGAGTTCACCGACGCGGGCCTGCTCGACGTGATCCGCCACTACACGCGCGAGTCCGGCGTGCGCAGCCTGGAGCGCGAGCTCGCCGCGATCTGCCGCAAGGTCGCGCGCGACGTCGTGAAGGAAGGCGTCGACGACGCCAAGAAGCGCCGCATCACGCCGGCGGTCGTGCGCAAGCTGCTCGGCGTGCCGAAGTACCGTTACGGGCAGAAGGAGCTCGAGGACCGCGTGGGCGTGTGCACCGGACTCGCCTTCACCGAGACCGGCGGCGAGCTGCTGCAGACCGAGGTGTCGGTCACGCCCGGCGGCGGCAAGCTGCTGATCACGGGCCGGCTCGGCGAGGTGATGCAGGAGTCGGCCAACGCGGCGATGTCGTACGTGCGCTCGCGCGCCAAGCAGCTCGGCCTCGCGCGCGACTTCTACTCGAAGGTGGAGATCCACGTGCACGTGCCCGAGGGCGCGACGCCCAAGGACGGCCCGTCCGCCGGCATCACCATCGCGACGACGATCGCCTCCGCGCTGACGCGCGTGCCGGTGCGCGCGAACGTCGCGATGACCGGCGAGATCACGCTGCGCGGCCGCGTGTTGCCGATCGGCGGCCTCAAGGAGAAGCTCATCGCGGCGCATCGCGGCGGCATCGACACCGTGATCATCCCGAAAGAGAACGAGAAGGACCTGCGGGAGATTCCGGCGCACGTGAAGCGCGACCTCTCGATCGTGCTCGTCGAGCACATGGACGAGGTGCTCGCGCGGGCGCTCGCGACCGACGACCCCGGCCGCTTCCTCCACGCGGGCGACCACGCCCTCGAGGAGATCTACGACGTGTCGGCGCGCAGCGAGCCGGAGACCGAGCTGCCCCATCCGGCCGGCGTCAACTAGCGCCGCTGCGCGGCGCGGGCGTGTAGCTCAGCGGTAGAGCACCTGGTTTACACCCAGGGGGTCGGCGGTTCGAACCCGTCCGCGCCCACCAACGCGCCGCCGTGTGTCGCCGCGCGCGCCGAAGCTGTTCGCGCGCGGCGGGTCCCGGCTAGACTCGTGGGCTCCATACGCGAATCAGGAGGATCGCCGCCCATGAGCACGCTGCCGCCCGCCGGAACTTCGCCCGCGGAGTTCTTCGAGACCTTCATCCCCCGCACCTTCCAGTCGAACGCCGGCGCGTTGCCCGAGGACGCCAAGCAGCTCGACGTCACGCTCGGCGTCCGGCTCGAAGGCGAGGGCGGCGGAGAGTGGCGCTACCACCTGAAGGGCGGCGAGCTCGCAGTGACGCGCGGCTCCACCGAGGACGCCGCCTTCACGATCGTGCAGAGCGTCGCCGACTGGCGCGGCGCGCTGTGGGAGGGTCGCGGCGGCGCGTTCGGACGCCAGTCGCAGGTGCTCTTCCAGCCGGGTGGTGCAGGCGGCGCGGGCGGGCCTGCTGCCATGCCTCCCGCCGCGCTCCAGCAGCTCCAGATGCTGCGCGGCCTGATCCGCATGGTCGTCACCGGCGGCGACGGCGGCGATTGGTCGGTGGGCTTCAAGCTCGGACCGGGACCCATCCCGGATCCGCCGACCACCACCGTCACGGTCGCCGCGGCGGACGCCGACGCGATGGAGCGCGGCGAGCTCGATCCGATGCAGGCGTTCATGTCGGGCCGCATCCAGATCGCCGGCGACATGACGTTGCTCATGCAGATGCAGGCGATCCAGATGCAGGCGCAGGCGATGGCGGCCGCGCAGAAGAAGGCGTGAGCGCGCGCGTACGTGCTTTGCAGTGCGCGGGGGGATCGGCTACCCACCCCCCGCTTCGAGACTGGCGCGGGGCGGTAGTTCAGTTGGTTAGAACGCCGGCCTGTCACGTCGGAGGTCGCGGGTTCGAGTCCCGTCCGCCCCGCCACTCGATGCTCCCCCGGTCATGAGCGAGCCCGACCCGCGCAGCGATCCGTCGGCGGCGCGCCTGGCCGAAGCGGGCTGGACGCTCGACGTCGGCGACGCCGACTTCGAGCGCGAGGTGCTGGAGCGCTCGGACCGCGTGCCGGTCGTCGTCGACTTCTGGGCGCCCTGGTGCGGTCCGTGTCGGACGCTCGGACCGCTGCTCGAGCGGCTCGCGCACGAGCACGCGGGCGCGTTCGTGCTCGCGAAGGTGAACGTCGACGAGGCGCAGGGGCTGGCGCAGGGCTTCGCCGTCCGCAGCATCCCGGCCGTCAAGGCGATCCACCGCCGGCAGCGCGTCGCCGAGTTCGAGGGCGCGCAGCCCGAGTCCGTCGTACGCCGATTCGTGTCGTCGCTGCTGCCGACCGACGCGGACCGTCACGCCGCGGCCGGGGACGCCGCGTGGTCGGAGGGCGACCGCGCCTCCGCACGCCGACACTACCAAGCGGCGCTCGGGGCCGACTCGCGACACGCGCTCGCGACGCTCGGGCTGGCGCGCGTGCTGGCCGAGGACGGCGAGGTGGACGCGGCGCTCGAGCGGCTGGAGCGGATCGGTCCGGGCACGCCCGCGTCCGCCGAGGCGGACCGCATCGCCGCGGAGCTGCGCACGCGGCGCGAGGGGGACGGCGACGAGGCGGCGCTGCGCGCGCGCCTGGCGGCGGCGCCCGGCGATCTCGACGCGCGCCTCGCGATGGGCCGCATGCTGGCCGCGCAGGGCCGCCACGAGGAGGCGCTCGAGGCGCTGCTCGAGATCGTGCAGCGCGAGCCTCACCACGCCGACGACGCGGCGCGCCTCGCGATGCTGGACCTGTTCGCGATCCTCGGTGGTGACCACGCGCTGACGAGGCGCTTCCGCCCGGCACTGGCGCGCGCGCTCTTCCGCTGACACCCCGGCCCGCCGGTCAGGTGGCCCCGCGGGTCCGCCGATGAAGCCTCCGGTCGCGAACCGATCGGGAGCTAACCGTGGCGACGGTCCTCGTCATCGACGACTCCGAGAGCGTGCGCGCCGAGCTGACGAGCGTGCTCGAGGCGTCGGGTCTCTTCTCGCGCGTGCTCGTCGCGAGCGACGGGATCGCCGGCCTGCGGCTGCTGCTCCAGGAATCCATGGACGTCGTGATCTGCGACCTCGAGCTACCGGGGCTCGACGGCGAGAAGCTGCTGCTCGCGCAGCGGGCGCGCCCCGAGGCCGAGGACACGCCGTTCTTCTTCGTCACCGCCGATCGCGACCCGGACCGGATGGCGCGCCTGCTCCGCGCGGGCGCGGCCGACACGATCCTGAAGCCGTTCCATCCCGCGGAGCTGATCGCGCGCGTGGAGACGCACCTGCGGCTGCGGCGCCTGCGCGCCGAGCTGCGCGAGAAGAATGCGATTCTCGAGAAGCTCTCGACGACGGACCCCGTCACCGGTCTCCGCAGCCGGCGCTACGTGCGGGACGTGCTCGCGCTCGAGGTGCTGCGGGCGGCCCGCTACCGCGCACCGCTCGCGGTCGTGATGGCCGATCTCGACCACTTCAAGCGCATCAACGACGGGCACGGGCATCTCGCCGGCGACGCCGTGCTCGAGGCCACGGCCGGCGTCGTCCTCGAGCGGCTGCGGCTCACCGACGTCGCGGGCCGCTACGGCGGCGAGGAGATCATCCTGGTGCTGCCGCAGACCGACCTCGACGGCGCCGTCGCGCTCGCCGAGCAGCTGCGGATCGCCGTCGCGACGAACGCGTGTCGCTTCGGCGCCGCGCAGCTGCGCGTGACGCTCAGCCTCGGCGTGGCGGAGTTCGTCGCGGGCGACGACGGCGATCGTCTGATCGAGGCGGCCGACGCCGCGCTCTACGAGGCCAAGGGCGCCGGGCGCAACTGCGTGATGGCCGCGCAGAGGCGCGCGGGGGTTGACACGCCGGTTGGAAAAAGTAGACCCGTCCCAAGAGCCGGGAGGAAGCGATGAGCGATCCGGATCGGACGCCGACGCAGGACACGGGCGTGAACGACCCGACCCACGAGATCGAGGAAGAGCCGCGCAATCCGTTCGACAATCCCTACTTCCTGCCGGTGCTGCTCGGCGCCTTCGCGCTCTGGTGCGGCTGGGACGGCTTCGTCAGCGACAAGTTCGCGGACCGCCCGAACACGCTCTGGTTCAACCGGATCATGTTCGTGCTGCTCGGCGCGGGCGCGGCGTGGCTGCTCGCGAAGGCGCGGCGCGAGAGCTCGGGCCCCTAGCGCGACGCGGGCGGCCGGCGCCGCCGGCGCCACTCCGTGACGCGCTCGCGGTGTAGCGCCTCGGCGCCCACCTCGCTGGGCTCGTAGAAGCGCGCGTCGCCCAGCTCGTCGGGCAGGTTCCACGCTTCCACGAAGCCACCCGGCGCGTCGTGCGGGGAGCGGTACTCGCGGCCGTAGTCGAGGTCGCGCATCAGCCGCGTCGGCGCGTTGCGCAGGTGCAGCGGGACCGCCGCCGATCCCGCCGCGCGCACCACGTCCAGCGCGGCCTCCATGGCGCGGTACGAAGCGTTGCTCTTGGGTGCGCACGCGAGGAAGGTGATCGCCTGCGCGATCGCGATGCGCGCCTCCGGCATGCCGATCCGCTCGACCGCCTGGTACGCGGCCATCGCGAGCGGCAGCGCCGCCGGCTCGGCGTTGCCGACGTCCTCAGACGCGAAGATCGCGAGCCGGCGCGCCAGGAAGCGCGGATCCTCGCCCGCCTCCAGCATGCGCGCGCCCCAGTAGAGCGCGGCGTCGGGATCGCTGGCGCGCAGCGACTTGATGAAGGCGGACACGACGTCGTAGTGCTGCTCGCGGTCGCGGTCGTGCCGGAGCGCGAGGCTCCCCGCGGCCCGGCGCGCGAGGGCGACGTCGATGCGCGGCTGCGCGGGCGACTCCGAGCGCGCGAGCGCGGCCGCCGCTTCGAACAGGCCGAGCGCGCGTCGCGCGTCGCCGTCGGCCGCGGCGGCGATCGCTTCGATCGCGTCGGGCTCCGCGACGACCGGCTCCCCGCCGAGCCCGCGCTCGGGATCCGCGAGCGCGCGCGCGAGCAGCGCTTTCAGTGCCTCGCGCGCGATCGGCTTCAGCGTGAACACGCGGCAGCGCGAGAGCAGAGGCGCGACCACTTCGAACGACGGGTTCTCGGTGGTGGCGCCGATCAGCGTCACGACGCCGCGCTCCACGTGCGGGAGCAGCGCGTCCTGCTGCGCGCGGTTGAAGCGGTGGATCTCGTCGAGGAAGAGCACCGTGCGGCGTCCCGCACGCGCTTCGCGGCGCGCGCGCTCGACCACCTCGCGCACCTCCTTCACGCCGGCGGTCACCGCCGAGAGCGCGACGAACGCGTGGCGGCCCGGATCGCCGGCCAGCAAGCGCGCGAGCGTCGTCTTGCCGCACCCGGGCGGGCCCCACAGGAGCAGCGACGGCAGGGCGCCCGAGTCCGCGAGGCGCCGCAGCGGCGCGCCGGGCCCGACCAGCTCGTCCTGTCCGACGACCTCGTCGAGCGAGCGCGGGCGCATGCGCTCCGCGAGCGGCGCCGCGGGCACGTCGGAGGCGAGCTCGTGAGCACGCGCGGGCGCGCCGAGCTCGCGCGATCCGAACAAGGGGAGCGAATCGTGCGGAAGCGAGTCGCCTGCGTCGTCTCCCGCCATGGGCGGATCGTAGTCGATGCGCTACCTCCCGAGCAGCCCATGGCGATCCGATCCGTCGGCGTGGCGATCAAGCCGGGCGAGCCGCGCGCGCTCGCCGCCGTTCGCGATCTCGCCAAGTGGCTCGGCGAACGCGGCCTGCGCGTCCTCGCGGAGCCCGAGGCCGCCGCTGCGCTCGGCGAGACCGGCGTGCCGCGCTCGGCGCTCGCGCGCGAGGCGGACCTCATCGTCGTGCTCGGCGGCGACGGGACGCTGCTCGCCGTCGCGCGCGCGGTGGACGAACGCGCCGTGCCGATCCTCGGCATCAACCTCGGCTCGCTGGGCTTCCTCGCCGAGGTCTCGGTGGACGAGATGGAGGCTTCGCTCGCACGCGTGCTGGCGGGCGAGATGGTGATCGAGCGCCGCGTGCGGCTCGTCGTGCAGCTCCTGCGCGGCGGCGTCGAGCAGCGCCGCTGGCTCGCGCTCAACGACGCGGTGATCACGCGCGGCGCCTCGGGCCGCATCATCGATCTCGAGACGCGCGCCGACGGGCAGCTCGTCACGACGTATCACGCCGACGGCCTGATCGTGTCGACGCCCACGGGATCGACCGCGTACTCGATGTCCGCGGGCGGCCCGATCCTGCTGCCGGGCGTCCCGTCCCTGGTGCTGACGCCGATCTGTCCGCACTCGCTGACGCAGCGGCCGCTCGTGCTGCCCGACAGCGCCGTCGTGGAGGTCGTCGCGCATCCGCGCGGCGGGGAGGTGTTGCTCTCCGTGGACGGGCAGGAGGGCGCGCCGCTGCACGAGGGCGATCGCGTCGTCGTGCGGCGATCCGAGCACCCGACGCTGCTGATGGTGCCGCCGCAGCGCTCGCGTTTCGAAGTGCTGCGCACGAAGCTGCGCTGGGGCGCTCGGTGATCGAGACGCTGCGCATCCGCAATCTGGCGGTGGTCGAGTCGGCCGAGATCGAGTTCGGC
The DNA here is from genome assembly GCA_003576805.1 of Pseudomonadota bacterium. Taxonomy (GTDB): domain Bacteria; phylum Myxococcota_A; class UBA9160; order UBA9160; family PR03; genus PR03. Next base: position 13,611 of record QEVM01000116.1, read on the forward strand.
GCCGGCCTGAACGCGCTCACGGGCGAGACGGGCGCCGGCAAGTCGATCGTGCTCGGCGCGCTCGCGCTGCTGGCCGGCGGCCGCGCCAACGCGGAAGTGGTGCGCGAGGGCGCGGACGAGGCGCTCGTCGAGGCGGTGCTGCGCACCGACGCCGCACCGGAGCTCGAAGCCGCGCTGCGCGAGCGCGGCTTCGAGAGCGAGGAGCACGCGCTCGTCGTGGCGCGCAGCGTCGGCCGCGAGGGCCGCAGCCGGGCCTGGCTGGCAGGCCGACTCGTTCCGGTGTCGACGCTCGCGGAGCTGCTCGCCGATCGGCTCGAGATCTCGAGCCAGCACGAGTCGCAGAGCCTGCGCCGGCCCGAGAGCCACGGGCGGCTGCTCGACGCGTTCGGCGGACTGCTCGACGTGCGCGAGCGCGTCGCGCGCGGCCACGCGGCGCTGCGCGCCGCGCAGAGCGAGCGCGCGCGGCTCGCGGCCGACGCGGAGCAGCGCGCGCGCCAGCAGGACTTCCTCGCCTTCCAGCTCGGCGAGCTGGAGGCGGCCGGTCTGCTGCCGGGCGAGCTCGACGCGCTGGGCTTGGAGCACGCGCGGCTCGTGCACGCGAGCGAGCTGCGCACGGAGGCGGCCGCCGCCGCGGCGACGCTCACGGGCGACGCGGCGACCGAGGGCGGCG